>DASXTK010000399.1:0-27379 GCA_036505485.1 Acidimicrobiales bacterium | reverse complement strand
CCTCCGGGAACTCCAGTCCCGAAGCGACCTCACGAAACTCGACCTCGCGCACCCCGGTCACCGTGAGTCCCCCATGGGCGCAGAATAGTGTCAGCTGAGCTACCGCCTGGTAGTCACTTGGGGTGTGACCAGGCGTTACTGGGGTTGGGTCACGGTGTTCTCCGTCGTGCTGGGGCTCGGCTACTGCGCTGGCCACACCGCCGCGCCCGTGGCCGCGACGACGTCGGCGTCGGCGGAGTCCGCCTCGCAACGCCTGACGGCCACCACGACCACCACGTCGTCCACCACCACGACGACTGCGCCACCGCCCCGTAGCCTCACGCTGGTCGCGGCCGGCGACGTGTTGTTGCACTCGCCACTGTGGCGCCAGGCCCTGACCGACGGCGGAGGGGGCGCGTACGACTTCGCCCCCCTGCTAGCCGGCATCGCGCCCACCGTGGCCGGTGCCAACCTGGCCATCTGCCATCTGGAGACACCGCTGGCGCCGCCCGGCGGGCCGTACTCCAGCTATCCGGTGTTCTCGGTACCGCCGGAGATCGCCACGGCCCTGGCTACGACCGGGTTCGACGCCTGCACCACCGCTTCCAACCACACCTACGACAAGGGCGCCGACGGGATCGACCGCACCCTCAACAGCCTGGATGCGGCCGGCATCGCCCACGCCGGCTCGGCCCGGACCCCCGAGGAAGCCGGGGCGATCACCCTGCTCCCGGTCAACGGAGCCACGGTGGCCCTGCTGTCCTACGCGTACGGCTTCAACGGAATCCCCGCACCCCGAGGCGAGGTGTGGCGGTCCAACGAGATCGACGAGGCCCGCATCCTGGCCGACGCGGCTCGAGCCCGACAGGCCGGCGCCGATGTCGTGGTGGTGGCGCTGCACTGGGGCAACGAGTACTCCCACGAGCCCAGCGCCCAGCAGCAGGCCCTGGCGCCGACGCTGATCCGCTCCCCCGACATCGACCTGCTGGTCGGGCATCACGCCCACGTGGTCGAGCCGGTCGAGCCCATCGACGGCGAGTGGGTGGTCTACGGGATGGGCAACATGATCGCCTACCAAGGCACCTTGGGGTCGGACAAGGAGGAGGGCCTGCTGATGCGGTTCACCTTCACCGAGTCGCCCGGAGGTAGGCCCTGGCGCACGACCGCCGCCGAGTTCGGGGTGCTCCTCACCGAGCGGGATCGCTCCCCCACCCGTCTGATCGAGGTCGGCCCGACCCTGGCCGATCCGTCGGTGGACCCGGGGTTCCGAGCCCGACTCGACGAAGCCTGGTCCCGCACCGTCGGGATCGTCGATCAACGCGGCGCCCTCCAGTGGGGCCTCACCTCCATCCCGCCGTAGTTCGTAGGTACGGTGACGGTGTGGCTGACCTGACGATCCTGCACAACCCCAACTGCTCGACGTCCCGGCATGCGATGGACGCCATTGCCGAGAACGAAGTCGACGCCGAGGTGGTCCAGTACCTCAAGACCCCGCTGGACCGGGGAGCCCTCGCCGAGCTGTTGGCCAAGTTGGAGGATCCCCCCGCCGACCTGGTCCGCAAGGACGGGTTCTTCAAGGAGCAGGGTCTCTCCGCCGATGACTACACCACCCCCGAAGCGGTGATCGACCTGCTGGTGAAGTACCCCCGGCTGATGCAGCGGCCAGTCCTGGTCAAGGGCGACCGGGCCATCATCGGCCGTCCCAAGGACCGGGTCCCGGCGTTCCTCGCGAAGGACTAACGGCCCAGCTGCTCGTGGATGGGGACCACGGGAGGGTTGGTCAGGTAGCGGCGCTGCCAGTTGGCGCCGTCGACCACCAGAGTGTGGCCGGAGATGAACCGGGCGTAGGGCGAGGCCAGGAACGTCGCGGCCCAGCCCAGCTCCTGGCGCTGCCCCACCCGCATGGCCGGCTGGGCCCGGTCCTTGTCGTGGGTGCGGTCCAGGTTGCCGCGCACGTCCGCGGTCATGTCCTCGTGGGGGAACAGCCCCGGTACGAGCCCGTTGACCTGGATGCCATAGGGACCCCACTCCACCGCCAGGGTCTCGGTGAGGTTCTTCACCCCGGCTTTGGCCGCGGCGGAATGGGCGAACCCGGGACCACCGGTCCAGGCATAGCTGGCCCCGATGTTGACGATCGACGCTGGCGTGCCGTTGGCCAGGTGGCGGCGGGCGAGCTCGCGGGCGCAGTAGAAGGTGCCGTTGAGGGTGATGTCGACCACGGTCCGCCAGGCGTTGGGGGACATGTCCTCGGCCGCCACCGGGAAGTTGGCCGCGGCGTTGTTGACCAGCACGCCAGGCAGGCCGAACGCGGCCTCGGCTGCGTCGAAGGCCGCGGCGATCTGGTCGGGGTCGCGGATGTCGCAGCTCACGGTCTCCACCGGTCCGCCCAGTTCGGCCAGCGCGGCCCGGCCGGCGTCGAGGTGCTCGTCCTTGCGGCTGGCGATCACCAGGGAGGCGCCCAGCCGGGCGAACTCGGCGGCGATGGCCCGGCCCAGCCCGGTGCCTCCCCCGGTCACGAACACGCTCACGCCGGAGAACGTCCCCGGCTGCAACGCCGTCGCACCCACCGGCGGTGGCGCGGGCAGGCCCCGAAACTCCGTGGGCTCGCTCATGAGCCGGTGTAGCGGGGGGCGCGGTCTTCGGACCGGGCCGTGCGGAGCTCGGCGAAGTCGTCGCTGCGGTTGACGAAGGTCTGGAACACCAGCTCGTCGTCCATCGACGAGCGGATCTGGGGCAGGGCGAGGTGGCGGATGACCTGGCGGGCCATCTTCACCGACACCGCGGGCGAAGCGACGATCTGTCCGGCCATCTCGTAGGCGACCGCGTCGAGCTCGGCCTCGGGGACGACCCGGGACACGATCCCGTGGGCCAGCGCCTCGTCGACCGACAGCACCCGGCCGGTGAGGACCAGATCGCTGACCAGACCGTGGCCGCACATCTCATAGAGAACCCCGACCCCGCCGGTGTCCGGGATCACGCCATGGCTCAGCTCCGGCAGCCGGAACCGGGTGCCCTCGGCGGCGATGCGGAGGTCGCACAGCAGCGCCCGTTGGAACGAGCCGCCCATCACCCAGCCCTTGCAGGCCACGATGACCGGTGCGTCGAGCTCCCAGAGCTGCTGGATGCCGCGGTGGCCCCGCCGCATCAGCTCGTGGTGGGACAAGTCCGTCTTCATGGTCCCGATCGAGCCGACGTCACGCCCCGACGAGAACGACTTGCCCTCGCCCCGCCAGACCACGGCCCGCACCTCCGACCGGCCTCGTAGCTCGCCGAGGATGTCGAACAGCTGGAGGTCCATCTCGTCGTCGAACGCGTTGTGCTTGTCCGGGTTGTCGTTGGTGATGGTGGCGATCGCCCCGTCCACCTCCAGCCGCACCGTGCCGCCCATCGGGCCTCCCCTCGTCTCCGTCGGTTTCTGACATCGTGTCAGATTTGACCGATCGGGTTGAGATCGAGTGCACCGGGTAGTTCCGCGTAGTTGCGGGCGACTGTCTCTGCACCGGTGTCGATTTTCCCTTTGTTTATGCGGCAAATCGCACAGAACATCTATCACTAGGCAGGCGATCCGCCTAGGGTTGGCCCGGTACTACGGGCGGTAGTGCCCGTCACACAGTAGATGGTGACGAAAACGGGGGTCCTTATGTTCCGTAACCGAACGCCGGTCGCAGTCGCGTTCGCTGTCGTGGCTCTGATTGCATCATCCATGGCAGCCAGCGCGGCGCCCAACCGACCGAGTCGGTCCAACACCGTGTCCCAACCAGCGGGAAGTGCCCAGGAGTTCGTGGTCCTCTTCGACCAGGGCGCTGATGCCGGCACGGCGGCCATCGAGGCCGCGGGCGGCACCGTGGTGGATGTCAACGAAGACGTCGGCGTCGCCTTGGTGAGCACCACCAACGACGCCTTCGTAGCCGATGTCGAGAGCCAGGACGGCGTGGTCGGGGCGGCGCACAACCACTCGGTCGGGACGTCCGAGCCCGGCATGCCGCACAAGTGGGCCGAGGAGCGACCGTCGCTGGCCGACCATGCCGCGGCCGGTACCTCCGGGTCCAGCGCAACCGCGGCCCGAGGCCAAGGCCGGGCCGAGCCGCTGGCCAACTTGCAGTGGAACATGACCATGATCGGCGCCACCCCTGACGGTGCCCACCGCATGGCCAAGGGCAAGGGCGTGGACGTCGGCATCATCGACACCGGCGTCGACGGCACCCATCCCGACATCGCTCCGAACTTCGACGCAGCACGCTCGCGCAACTTCACCATGGACATCCCGTCGATCGACGGTCCGTGCGAAGAGGCCACCTGCATCGATCCGTCGAACGTCGACGACAACGGCCACGGCACCCACGTGTCGGGCATCGTCGCCGCCGACGACAACCGCTTCGGGGTGGGCGGCGTGGCGCCGGACGCCACGTTGGTCAACCTCCGGGCCGGACAGGACTCCGGGTTCTTCTTCGTCTACGAGACCGTGGCTGCGCTGGTGGAAGCCGGCAACCTCGGCATCGACGTCGTGAACATGAGCTTCTTCACCGACCCGTGGGAGTTCAACTGCGCTTCCCTGGACGACTACGTCTCCGGTGACGTGAGCGCCGAGGAGATCGCCGAGCAGCAGGTCATCCGCCAGCTGGTGATCGCCGGCACGGAATACGCCCACGACCACGGCGTCACCATGGTCGCCGCGGCCGGGAACTCGCACCTCAACATGGCTGCGCCGACCCGGACCGACATCGGCAGCCCGGACTTCCCCGATGGTGCCGCGCACGAGCGGGTCGTGACCAACAACTGTCTCGACCTGCCCAGCGAGGGTCCCCACGTGATCCAGACGTCATCGGTCGGTCCGTCGACCACCAAGTCGGACTTCTCCAACTACGGCCTGCCCAACATGGAAGTGGCGGCGCCGGGTGGCTGGTTCCGTGACTTCGTGGGGACGCCGGCGTTCCAGACGCCCGAAAACCTGGTGCTGTCGTCTTATCCGCTGGACGTGGCCATCGAGAACGGTCTGGCCGATGCCAACGGCAATCCCACCAGCACCAGCTCGGTGAAGTTCTGCGACAGCCATGGCACCTGCGGCTTCTACACCCGGCTGCAAGGCACCTCGATGGCGTCACCGCACGCCGTCGGTGTGGCCGCGCTGATCATCTCCAAGCACGGCCACAAAGTGTCCGGCCAGGGCAAGGAGCTCGATCCCGACACCGTGGCCTCGATCCTCGCCGCGACTGCGACGGACCATGCCTGTCCGGCCGGTGGCGTCGAGATCTACACCGACGAAGGCCGTCCTGCCGAGTTCAACGCGGTGTGCGAAGGCACCACGGCGTTCAACGGGCTCTACGGCGAGGGCATCGTCAGCGCACTGAACGCGGTGCAGTAGGTAGGTCCTAGTGGCCAACCGCTGACACCCAACCCGACAGCAGAGAAGGGGCTCCGACGGGATCGTCGGAGCCCCTTCCTCTGAGCGGTAGACCGGGCTCGAACCGGCGACCTCGACCTTGGCAAGGTCACGCTCTACCAACTGAGCTACTACCGCAAGGCTGTTCACCCTACCCGATCGTCAAGGCCCATCCCGAACCGGTTCGGCCCGTCCGACGACGGCTACGCCCCGCCGCTCGTACCGGTTTCGCGGCCCTCCGGGGGGTGCTCCACCATGCGCAGGACGGCCCGGGCGTCGCCAGCCACCTGCCCCGATCCGCCGAGCCGGCGGGACGGTGCGGCCAGCAGCCACACCAGGACCACGCTGAGGATCTCCGGGAAGTGAAGCGTCTCGCCCCACAGCGGCGCCCGCCCGTCGACGACGTCGACCACCGCGGCGAGCAGCAGGGCCAGCGCCAGGGTCAGCGCCACCGGCAGCACGGTGCGGGCCCGGGCCGGTCGGATGGCGACCACGAGCAGCGCGGCGCCGTAGGCCGCGGTGAAGGCGCCGAGGTGACGGGCCGCATGTTCCGAGGTGGCGTACTCCTCCCCGAAGACCAGGGGACGGAGGGAAAGGACCAGGATCTCCACCGCGACCACCGCCAGCATGCCCCGCACGAAGCCCCAGCGTCCGGCCCGATCGGCGAAGGCGTTGAGCTTGACTACCCGGCCCGACAGGTCCGGCATCGGCTCGGCCGGACCGATCCGCAGGGGCACCCGGACCTGGTCCAGCTGGCTGCGGAACTCGCGGCAGCCGCGGCACCGGGTCAGGTGGGCGTCGACGAGCCGCTGGTCGACCCCGGGGTCCTCCCCGTCCGCGATCGCCGAGATCGCCTCACGCCAGCGCTCACACGTCACAGGCTTACAAGTCGTCCCTTGATGCCCGAAGGTTCCCGAAAGAAAAGGACGATGGTGACTGTGCGCTCAGGTCTACAGGCTGCCACTATCTGCCCCGTGTCGTCTGACGACGATCTTCCCATCCTGGTCGAGGCGGCGGTCCACGGTGACGACGTCGCCTTGTCCGAGCTGGTCCGGCGCACCCAGCCGGTGGTGTGGCGGGTGTGCTCGGCCCTGGGGTCCCGGGGGCTCGTGGAAGACCTGGTCCAGGAGACCTACCTGCGAGCCATGCGGGCGCTTCCGTCGTTTCGGGGTGACGCCCCGGTGCGGGCCTGGCTGCTGTCCATCGCCCGCAACGTGTGCGCCGACCACGTCCGCCGCCGCGACCGGGAGAGCCGGCTGCTGCGCAAGCTCCATCTGGAGCGCAGCGCCGGGCACCATGAGCAGGCCCACAACGTCGTCGTGGACGACCTGGTGCGCCGGCTCGATCCGGACCGCCGGGAGGCCTTCGTGCTGACTCAGCTCAGCGGGCTCAGCTACGCCGACGCCGCGGTGGCCCTCGACTGCCCCATCGGCACGATCCGCTCCCGGGTGGCCCGGGCCCGCGCCGACCTGCTGACGATGGTCAATGAGGCCGACGCGAGCTCCGACCGCCGTCTTTGAAGGCGGGGCGGTTCCCGACCGGACCGCGTAGGGTCGGCTCTCGTGATGGATTGGACGGTCGCCACCTATTGCGACGCGCTGGCCGTGGAGATGGCGCAACTGGGCTCGGTGTCCCGGGGGACTGCTCCCACGACTCGGGTGCCGACCTGCCCGGACTGGACGTTGGCGCAGCTGTTGGAGCACACCGGTGCGGTGCACCGCTGGGTGACCCACATGGTCGTGCACCTGTCGCCGGTGCGGGCCGAACGACAGGAGCTCGGCCTGCAGCTCCCCGATGACGAACAGGACCTACCCGACTGGATCGCGGCCGGCGGCGCCACCTTGCTGACGGCGCTGCGGTCCGCCGATCCTGATGCGGCGATGTGGTCCTGGGGTGTCGATCAGCACGTCCGGTTCTGGCCCCGGCGGATGCTCCACGAGACGTGCATCCATCGCGTGGACGCCGAACGCGCCGCGGGTGTCGAGTCGCAGGTCGATCCCGAGGTCGCCGCCGACGGGATCGAGGAGCTCTTGTTGAACCTCCCCCCGGCCGAGCGGTTCTCGCCGACGGTGCGCGACCTGCGGGGCAACGGGGAGAGCCTGATCGCCCGAGCCACCGATGCCGAGGTCGGCTGGAGGATCCTGCTGCACGCCGACGGCTTCGCCTGGGAGCGCACCACCGCCAAGGCCACCGACGCCGATGCCGGGCTCAGTGGACCCATCAGCGACCTCTGCCTCGTCCTGAACCGCCGGCTGCCCCTCGACCATCCCGGCGTCGAGCGGTGGGGCGATGCCGTGGTGCTCGACCGCTGGATGGACAACGCCCGGCTCGGCTAGCCGGCGCGTTCCGCTTCGAGCTGTTTGATCAGCTTCTTGGGGGCGACCGCCCGATAGCTCTCCTCGATCCAGTCGCACATCAAGTCGACCGGCACCTCGTGCTCAGGGGCGAACCACATGTTCACCCAGCCGGCCTTGCCCAAGCCGTAACCGGCCGGCTCGGTGCCGGGGAGCGAGAGCGCCTCGTCGGCGGACTCCGGCAGCTTCACGCACAGCCCGACCTGGTCGGCCCGCTCCTCCGAAGGCGTCTCGTTGCCGAGGAACACGAAGATCTTCTTGCCGACCTTGACCACCCGATCGCCCCAGGGGTGGTCCTCCCAGGCTCCGGGCAGCGCAAGCGCGAAGTCCCGCAAGGTCGCCGTCTGGGCTGCGGCGTCCGGCTCACCCATGAGCTCAGGGCGTGCCGGGTTGCGGCGGCGCCGGAGCGGTGGCCGGGGCGGCCGGAAACTCGCCGGATCCCTGGGCCGCAACGGCCGCGACCCGATCCCGGACCCGTTGGGCGAACTCGATGGCCAGCAGACGGTCGGGGATGCGCTCGACCACCTCCTGGCGCTCGCCGTCCTGGAACAGCAGGGTGGCGGCCCGGTCGTCTTGCCAACCCTGCACCTGCAGGGCGGGACCGATGGGGAGCACCACCACCTCGGGCTTCCACTCCCGATCGTTGACCAGTACCAGCTTCGATCCGGCCAGGGCCGCGGCGGCGTTGTAGCCGTGCAGCCGGCCCGACACCACGATCTCGACCACATCCTCGGGCTCGAGCACCGCGGCCAGCAGCAGGAACGCCACCTTGCCGGTACGGCGACCACCCGATCCCAGCCGGGCCACTGCCTGGCCGACGCCGTGGGGGTCGATGTACTGGGGCATCGGCGGCTGCGGAGCCATGACTCCCGGATGGCCAGGCTGTTGGGGGTATCCGGGGGCGGGATAGCCAGGAGCCCCGGGTGGGCCCATCTGCGGCGGGGGCGGGGCGCCATAGCCCGGCGCCGGCTGCTGGTAGGCCGCCGGGGGCGGCGGGGCCGGTGCTGCCGGCCAGCCTCCGGCCGGGGAGACCGGGGCGGGGGCCGGGGGTGGCGCCATCGGGTCGGGCGCGCCCGGCGGAGCCGCCGGCCAGGGCGGCGTGGGGTTGGGAACCTGCCACGGCACATCGCCACCTTCGGCTGGGGGCGGCGGCGCGACCTCGTCGTAACCCGGGGCGGGCGGCGGCGGTGGCGCGGCTTCCTCGTAGGGCGGCGGCGGAGGAGGAGCCTCCCCGGACGGCACGTCGTCGGGCGCGGCGGTGGGGTCGTAGCGGATCAGGTCCGGCGAGGGCGGCGGCGGAGGTGGCGGCGGCGGGACATCGGAGTCCTCCGACGGGGCCGCGGCACCATCGATCGCACCGGGGTCCCCACCGGGATCGTTTGGGCTCTGCTCGCTCACCACGCCCCTCCTGGTTCCTTGGCTGTCATGGCCAACGACGGATCAGCCATGGAGATTGCCACCCAAAGCTAGTGCGCCCCCGAAGTGCGCCTGACAACACCCCAGGTCATGACAGCGCCTTGGTCAGGAGACGCTGTCCTTCGGGGTCAAGATCGAGGCGTCCCGCGGCCTGGAGACCGGCCTCGCTCATCTTCTGGGCGGTCTTGCGCAGCACATCGATGGTCTTGTCCTCGCCGAGCTGGTCGGCGACCTCGACCAGCTGGGTCTGGAGGAACACCAGGCAGAGGGCGTCCTCGTGCACCTGGACCGCGGCATCGCCATCACGTCCCAGGCCGTCCTTGCGGATGATGTGCTGCACGCGTTCGATGGTGGCCTGGTCGTAGCCGGCAGCTTCCAGGATCCCGGCCACGTCCTCGGCGTGCTGGCGCTTGAGCCTCGTGCGCCAGCGCAGGTAGCCGGCCCGACCCTCGGGGAAGTCCTGCCGGGACAGGCTCCAGCGCCGGAGATGATGGGCCCGGGCCGCGAGCAGCTGAGCTTCGGTCGCCCCCGGGTCGAGCTGCCGCACCCAATGGGTCATCAGCTCGGCGTGGGCCAGCTCCTTGGGCCGTTCGACCCCGTCGAGCACGAGGGTCACCGGATCGTCCGCGTTGGCGGCATCGATGGCGGCGATGGCCTGCGCGAATCGTTCCTCGTCTGCCGGAGCGTTCACTGCGACGTGGCGGGGCGCAGATCGATGCGCAGGACGAGGACGCCGTCCTCGACGGTGCCCGAGGCGTCGCCGATGATGGCGAAGTCCTGGAAGTCGAGCTCGGCCTGGCGGATGAACCGCATCCGCTCCTCGCCGGCCACCGGCGGCAGAGGCCGGCTCCGCACCGCTTGGGCACGGTCCCGGAAGCGTTCGATCATCGCGTCGAGATCAAGGGCGTCGCCCATCGCGTGCACCGTACCAGCGTGAGGTGAGCGCCCCGATCACTGGCGGGGTGGCGGCCAGTTGCCCTGGTCGTCCTGGGGGTCGTCCCAACCGAAGGGGTCACGGTCGCGTCCACGACCCCGACCACGAGGCTCGCCACGGGGCTGGCCCCGACGACGGTTCGGTTCGGCCGGCGGATTGTTGCCGCCGCCACGGCCCATCCGACCACCACGGCGGGGCGGGGGGCCTTCGGGCGGAAGGGGCTGCGGGGCGCGACCGCCCTCGGGTCCAAAGGTTCCCCGGCGCTGGACGCCGCGGGACCCACCTGGAGGTGGTGCACCAGGAGCTTGGCCGCGTCCGGGAGGACCGGGTTCACCGCGGGGCTGACCTGGACCCCTCGGCGCCGGAGGCGGACCACCGCCTGATCCGCCAGGGGGTTCGACGAAGGCCTGCCCACCGGGCGGCGCGTCGACGAAGGTCTGACCTCCGGCGGGACCGGACCGTGACGGCCCAGGTTGCTCGCCGCGCGGGTCGCCCCAACCCGGATCGGGCTGCGACGGTGGCGGACCCCACGAATCCGGCACAGGACCACCGGCCGGCGGTCCCATCCGTCCGAGCGGGGCGCCGGCCATGGCCGGAGCTCCTCCCGGGCCACCCGGACCGCCCCTACCGGGCGGGTCGTAGTCCGGGTCGAAGCCGTCGAGGTCGGCCCCCTCGTCGAGGTCGATGCCGGGCCGGGTCAGGAGCCAGTAGCGCCAGGTGAGCAGGGCCACCAGCAGAGCGACCGCTCCGAGCCCGGCGATGATCATCCAGATCATGCGGCGCTTGTTGTCGGAGCTGTCGCTGCCACCTTTGGTGTCCTTCTCGGTGGTGGTCGTGGCCTGCAGGCCCTCGGTGCCGTCCCCGGACACCAGCAGGTTGACCGTGGTGGGCAGGGGACCCTGAGCCGCCGCGGTCGTGGGCACGGTGGTGGTGGCCGCGGTGGTCTGCGTGGCCCGCGTCGTAGGCGTGGCGGTCGTCGGCGTCTCGGTGGTGGTCTGCGGTGGCTGCGTCGTCGTCGACTCGGTGGATTCGGTCGTCGGCTCGGTCGAGGCCGTCGTGTCCGACGTCGAGCTGCCGCCCGCGTGGCCCGGCGGACCCGGCTGAACCGGCGATGCCGCCGCAGCCAGCGTCCCGGCGAACAGGGCCAGCAGCACCGCGCTGGCAGCCACCAGCGCGCGCCGACCGCCCTGCGGTCGTGAACCCCCCGTCGGTCGTGCGGCCTTCTTCATGTGCTCCCGATGCGGTGCCGGCCACATCCCCAAAGGCCGATCGTTAGAGTCGCCACTCGCTCACGGTGCTCACCGTTGGTGACGCGGACAACTTATGGTCGTGCGGCCCCCGATCTTACGCCGCTGGAGAGGTGCGCCGTCCCGCGGGCACAAGGCACCAGCTACGCGGGCCGGTTGGAGGTCGCCGGTGTGGCTTCCGCCCCGATCGCTGAGCTCGACCACGGTCGTCCGGATGACCACGCTGAGCGTTTGGACGTTCGACGGCTCGAGCGATCCCGCCGGACGGGCCGGGTCGAGCGAGGCCCGCCACAGGATCTCGTCGACCAGCAGGTTGCCCAGCCCAGCCAGGCGGGACTGGTCCAGCAACCGGGCTTTCAGCGCCACCGCGCCCTGCAGCGCTCCGGCCAACTGCTCGGGGGTGACGGTGGCCGCGTCGGGGCCCAGGTGGGTCTCGTCGGGCTCGAGGCTGACGCCACCCAAGCGACGGGGATCCCGGATGACCAGGTCACCGTCGGGCTTGAACCGCAAGCCGAAGCGGCTCCACGTCGGCTCGTCCCGAGTGGTCGAGTACAACAGCTCGGCGATGGCCGCGTCACCGTCCACGACCAGCCGGCCGGTCATGCCGAACCGCAACCCCAGCCGCACCTCCCCCGACAGGTCGAGGATCAGCAGCTTGCCGATGCGGCGGGCCGCCTCGACCGTGCGTCCCGGCAGGACCTGGGCCAGCTCGTCGCCCGACGTGTCCTTGAGGTACCAGCTGTCGGGGGCGATCACGTCGGCCACCACGCGCCCGACCGTGGCCGCGGCCTGCCGGCGGTAGGTCTCGACCTCGATCAGCTCGGGCACGAGCTAACCATCGATGGCCTGGGCGAAATCCGCGATCAGATCGTCAAGGTGCTCCAAGCCCACCGAGATCCGCACCATCCCGTCGGTCACGCCCAGCGATGCCCGCTCCTCGGGGGTCAGGCGTCCGGTGATGGTGGCCGGATGGGTGACCAGGGTCTCCGGTCCTCCCAACGACAGAGCGATGCGCGCCACCCGGCAGGTCTCGCAGAACCGCCGGGCCGCAGCCGCACCGCCGGCCAGCTCCACCGCCACCATGGTCCCCCCGGAGGTCATCTGCCGCTTGGCCAGGTCCCGCTGGGGGTGGGAATCCAGCCCTGGGTAGCTCACCGAGCTGATGCCGGGATGGTCCGAGAACCACTCGGCCAAGGCCTGGGCGGTGGTGGACTGGCGATTGACCCGGACCGCCAAGGTGCGGATTCCCCGCAGACCGTTCCAGGCGTCGAACGGCGAGGCCTGGCCCCCGGCCACCGAATGCCACGCCCACACCGCGTCGATCAGCTCCCGCTCGCCGGCGATGACCCCCAACAGGGCGTCGTTGTGGCCGGCCAGACCCTTGGTGGCGGCGTGCAGCACCAGGTCGGCGCCGAGCGCGAGGGGTTGTTGGAGGACCGGGGTGGCGAAGGTGGAGTCGACCACGGTGAACGGACCCGGCGCCGCGGCCACCGCGGCGATGTCGACCAGCGCCAGCGCCGGGTTGGCCGGGGTCTCCACGAAGACGAGCTTGGTCCTCCCCGGCTCGATGGCATCGACGAAGGCCTGGGTGTCGGTGCCGTCGACCATGGTCACGTCGATGCCGAACCGGGGGCAGTGGGCCAGGAAGAAGCTCGACGTGATCGAGAACAATTGGCGCTGGGTCACGATGTGGTCGCCCACCCCACACAGCCCGAGGACCACCCCGGTGACTGCGGCCATCCCCGAAGCGAAGGCCAGACCGGCCTCAGCCCCCTCGAGGGCCGCCACCGCGTCCTCGAAGTCGCGCACGGTCGGGCTGCCGAACCGCGAGTAGTAGAGGGTCGGTCGGGACGTCGCGGCCATAGCCACGTGCTCGTCCACCGCGTCGACCTCATAGGTCGTGGACGGGAACAGCACCGGCGCCAGCGATGAGCCACCGCCGTCACGCCCCGCGGTGATCGCCCGCGTGTCCTGCTTCCACGACGGATCGTCGGATTCGGGCATCGCTCCTCCTACTCCTACTCGTCCACTTGGGCCAGGAACTTGGTGACGCAGTCGCCGAGGGCATCCAGTTCGATCAGGAAGGCGTCGTGGCCGTGGGGGCTGTAGAGCTCGACGTACTCGGCATCCACGCCGGCCTCCTGGGCTCGCCACACGATCTCCCGGGCCTGGCGGGCCGGATAGAGGATGTCGCTCGAGATCCCCACCGCCAACAGCGGGGCCTGCAGCCGCTCGAAGGCAGCGTCCAGTCCCCCACGGCCGCGGGCCAGATCGTGGAGATCCATGGCCTTGGTCAGCAGCAGATAACTGTTGGCGTCGAACCGGCGCACCAACTTGTCGCCCTGGTACTCGACGTACCGCTCGACCTGGAACCGCTGCCACAAGCTGAACCCGTCGATCGGATCGACCACCTCCCGGCCGAAGCGGGCGTCGAACACGTCGTCGCTGCGGAAGGTCATCATCGACATCATCCGGGCCGTGCCCAGCCCGTCATGCGGCCCGTCGCCGGGCTCGGCGTCGTAGTAGTCGCCGCCCCGCCACCGCGGGTCCATCTGGATCACCCGCCGCCCGCTGCTCCACCAGCCGATCTGGTGGGCGCTGGCGGCCGCGGCGGTGGCGATCGGGATGAGTCCCCGCACCCGATCGGGATACATCACCCCCCACTCCAGGACCTGCATGCCCCCCATCGACCCGCCGACCACCGCCAGCCAACAGTCGATACCCAGGTGGTCGGCCACGGCGGCCTGGGTCCGCACCATGTCGCGGATGGACACCACGGGGAAGCGTGAGCCCCACGGACGGCCGGTCATGGGATCGGGCGACGCCGGTCCGGTGGATCCCTGGCACCCACCGATCACGTTGACGCACACCACGAAGTAGCGATCGGTGTCGAGCGGCGCGCCGGGACCCACGAAGCCGTTCCACCAGCCCGGGGTGGGATGGCCGGGGCCCAAGTCGCCGTAGGCGTGGCTGTCGCCGGTGAGGGCGTGGCAGACCAGCACGGCATTGTCCCGGGCCGGGGTCAGCGTCCCCCAGGTCTCGTAGGCGACCACCGGGCCGACCAGCACACCGCCGCCCTCCAGGGCGAACGGGCGGTCCGGCGGCAGGCCGTGGAACTGGCGCAGGCCCCGGGGATGGTGGGGCTGCCAGGCTCCGGTGACCGGCAGGGCGCTGGTGTGCGACCGCCGGATGATGGGGGTCCTGGAGTGCTGGTACCCCGGACTGACGCCGTGGCACGCGGGAAGGGGGTCGGAGGCCCCGGCTGCAGTTGTCGACGGTTCGTTTGGTGGCATCTGCTCGTGTCGTGATCCGGACAGCACTGACCTCCGGGACACAAGACCCGGACATTTGAGTTGCTCCCGTGAGAGCCGCATCCCCGGAGAACCGGGAGGCACCTTGGCTGTCCGAACCAGGTTGCCGGGCCCACCGAGCAATGACGCTCGGCGAGCCACTCCTGATGTTCCGCCGCAGGGTAGTCCGTTGCCCTCCGGTGGCGTCGAGTGGGTTAGTTGTCGGAGGGGAAGCGGCCCCACCACCAGTCAACCAGCGCCGCTGGGGATCGGTAGGCCGCGGCGGCGGCGAAGACGTAGACGTCCCGGTTCGCGACGCTCGGCGCGGCGGCGTAGTCCCGCAGGGCCGCCGCGGCGCGGTTCCAGGCCACCGCCTCCACCGGCAGGGGCAGGTCGGCCAGATCGCCGGCGGCGATCTTGAGCGCACCCCGGCTCAGGGCGGTGCCCGGCGCCCGGCGCAGGAGCCAGGCCGTGGAGCTGGGGGCGGCGACGGCAGCGGCGAGGGGCCACAGATCGGCGACTTGCTCGGGGATCACGGCCAGGGCCGGGACGCTCGGGATCCACCGCCCCGATACGTCCACCGCGGCCTCGACCACCCGGGTCTGACTGGCCACCACCACCTTGGGGCCGGTCACCCGCTCGATCCAACGCTGCCCACCCCGGGCCGCCGCCGAGTCATCGTCGGGGTCGCGGCGATCGAGGTCGACCACCGGGGCGATCCACCAGCGCTTGGCGAAGCGGCTGCGGCGCTCTCCCCACGCCGAGCGGCCCCAATCCAGCACCCCCGCGGTCACGAGCGGGCGGGGATCCTCCCCGGGCTCGGCCTCGCGGACCATCGGGACCAGGCCGTAGTACTCGTCGCGGAACCCGGCCAGGACCCGGGCCCGGTCACCCAGCCGCTGGGTCCCGATCGTGTCGATCGGAGGCACGCCCAGGGCGTCAGCGAGCCGGTCGGCCCAGGAGCGGGGTTCGGCCGACGGCTCCCCTACCTGCAGGATCGGAGCGCAGACCTGCACCGAGGCCGCGAAGCTCCGGCCCCGTTCGACCCAGAGGTCACGCACCGCGGCCCGCTCGTCCAGCACGGCCCGGATGCCGCCGGCATCCCGGGCGCTCACCAGCGAGTACGGCTGGAGCAGCGCCACCTGCCCACCGGTCCGGGCCAGCTCCACGCCCAGCAGGAGGAACAGCCAGGCCGCATCGGTGTAGGGCTGGACCGCGGCGCCGAACCGCTGCCGCAGCCGTTCGTCGTGGTCCCGGGACCGGACCGTGGCCCGTTCCAGCTGGTTGAGGAACGGCGGGTTGCCGACCACCGCGGCAAAACCCCCAGCCGGCGGCTCGGGCCAGACTGCGGCCCCGCCGAGCAGGACATCGCCGAGCACCAGACGGCCCGGGGGTGGGGGCTCGCCGGCCCACAGCGCCAGGGCCGCCTCGGCCGCGGCCAACCCCACCGGGTCGACGTCGGCGCCCCACAACAGCTGTCCGACGATGGTGGAACGGGGGAACCCCCGGGCGTGGAGGGCCCGAGCGGCGGCCAGCAGGAACGCTCCCCCACCACAGGCCGGATCGCAGACGGTGAGGTCGTCGGCCGGGAGGCCGTCGAGGGCCAGGTCGACCAGGTGGTCGGCCAACCACTTGGGCGTGACATGCAGGCCGTTGGTGCGCCGGTCGGAGGACGGGGTCGCGGCCTCCAGCGCCTGCGCCAACTCCTTGTGCTCGGCATCGGGCAGTGGAGCACCGGTGGGGCCGGCAAGGGCAAACAGCCGAAGGTCGTCGGGGAGGGCGACCCCCGCGGCCTCGGCCTGAGCGCGAGCCACCGCGGCGACTTCCCGAGCCCGTCGGCGGTCGACCTCCATCGGGGACGACAGTAGTGAGGCTCCTTCTACTGAGCGGCCAGACCTCGGCTGCAACGAGGAAACGAGGCTCCCAAGCCAGCCCCTGAGGGGCTGGCTTCGTTCCATTGTGTTCGTGGCGCCTGCCCGGGCAGTCAAGGGTGGATCCCCGAGGCAATGGTGCCCACCTTGTCGAGCGTGAGGCGATAGTGCCCACATACGGGCACTATCGCCTCAGCCTCTCGATGGTGGGCACCATTGCCTCGCCAGACAACCCAGCCACCCGCGGTGGGCGGTCAAGGGACCGCCAGCCATCATGGAAACGGCCAGTCCCTCCGGGGCTGGCCTGGGAGCCATCGTTGCAACCGCCGGGGCGACGTTCGACCGCCGCTAGCCTCCGGGCCTTATGCGTTGGACCACCCATGGCGAACGCGCCGTGTACGACTCGGAGTGGATGCGGTTGGTGCTGGTGGATGTGGAGCTGCCGGGTGGGCATCGCTTCGACCACCACGTCGTGCGTTATCCCCGGGCCGCTTCCGGGGTCGTGATCACCGATCCCGACCGCGGGGTGCTGCTGTTGTGGCGCCACCGGTTCATCACCGACAGCTGGGGCTGGGAGGTTCCCGCCGGCGGACTCGAACCGGGCGAGACGCCGGAGGCCGCAGCGGCGCGGGAGGCCCTGGAGGAGACCGGTTGGCGACCGGGTCCGATCCACCAGCTCGGCTCGTACCACCCCTCCAACGGGTCGTCTGACCAGGTGTTCCACGTGTTCGTGGCCGACGGCGCCAGCCACGTCGGCGATCCCGTCGACGCCTTCGAGAGTGAGCGAATCGAGTGGGTGTCCCACGATCGGGTCCGCCAGATCGTGGCCAAGGGCGAAGTCGGCGACGGTCTCTCCCTCACCGCTCTGCTCTGGTATCTGGTTTCGCCGCCACCAATTTGAATCAAAACCTGACCACTGTTCGTCCCACTACATGAGCGGAAGACCCAGGCGGGTCGGGGCGGTCAGGGCGGAGGCCAAGTGGCAGGTTCTATGGGAGGGTCACCTCACGCGGTGATCCTGGCGGGCGGTAAAGGCGTACGGCTGCGTCCGTACACGACCACCCTCCCGAAGCCTCTGGTCCCCTTGGGCGACGAGTGCGCCATCCTCGAGGTGGTGTTGCGACAGCTGGCCCGGGCCGGTGTGGGCACGGTCAGCATCGCCATCGGTCATCTGGGCAAGCTCATCCGGGCCTACGCCGGCGACGGCCGCCGCTGGGGCCTCGATGTCGACTACTGGGAAGAGGACCTTCCGTTGGGAACGGTCGGCCCTCTCGTCCGCCACCGCGACGAGCTGCCCGACGCCTTCCTGGTGATGAACGGGGACATCCTCACCGACCTCTGCTTCGACCGGGTCCTGGACCACCACCGAGCCGTGGATGCCGAGGTCACCGTGGCGACGTTCGTCCGCGAGGTGCCGATCGACTTCGGGGTCGTCGAGGTGGCCGACGAGCGGATCGTGGGGTTCCAGGAGAAGCCCACGCTGGCCTACACGGTGAGCATGGGCGTCTACGCCCTGTCCCGCCGGGTGCTGGAGCGGTACGAGCCGGGGATGCCGCTGGGATTCGACGACCTGCTGCTGGATCAGATCGCGGCCGGCGGTCCGGCCCGGCCGCAGACCTATCCCTTCGACGGCTTCTGGCTCGATATCGGGAGGCCCGAGGACTACGACCGGGCCAACGAGCTGTTCCCGGTCATGCGATCGTCGCTGATCGGCTGAGCGGTGGTCGCAGGGATCCACATGGCGGTGGTGGGGGGCAACGGATGGCTCGGGCGGGAGATCGTCGGGACGGCCGGGCAGCAGGGCCTGGACGTGACCGTCGTGCCTCGGGATGTCGCTTCGGACCGTGGCGCTCTGGCCGACGCGCTCTGGGACATGGACGTGGTGGTGAACGCGGCCGGCTGCACCAATCCCGGGCCGGACGAGCATGAGCAGGCAGTAGCCGCCAACGAGAAGCTGCCGGCCCGGCTGGCCGAACTGGCCGCCGAGAACGGGTGGCGCCTGGTCCACATCGGGTCGGCGGCTGAGTACGGACCCGGGGCCTCGGGACCCACGCCGCTCACCGAGGACCAGGCCTGTGCCCCGGTATCGCTCTACGGCCAGACCAAGCTCGCAGGAACCCAGGCCGTGCTCCACGGCCGGAAACGCGGTGCGGACGCGATCGTCGCCCGGGTGTTCAACCTGGTCGACGCCGAGCTTCCCGCCCACAACCCGATCCACGACGTCGCCGCGCCGTTCCTGGCCGCCGCGGCCTCGACGAAGGGCCCTCCCGTGGTCGAGATCGAGGTAGGCATCGGCGACCCGACCACCACCCGCGACCTCGCCACCCGGGGGTGGGCGGCCGCGGCCATCGTCGAGCTGGCCCGCTGCGACGATCCCTGGCCTCCGCTGGTCAATGTGTGCTCGGGCCGGGCGACCAGCTTCGGCGAGCTGGCCGAGGCGCTGGCCCGCCAACTCCACCTCCAGCTCAGCGTGCAGGACCTGGGCTGGCCCCGCGGCGGTCGCATCGTCGGCGACCCCGCCCTGTTGCGTGACCTCGTCCCACTCGCACCACCCGAACGACCCGACGCCCTGGCCCGGTCGATCCTCGCAGGAGAGTCTCAATGTTGAGCCATCGATCCTTCCGAGTCGTAGCCGTGGTGGCTGCCCTCGCCACCCTGCTGGCCGCGTGCGGACTCGGCGAGAACCTGCCCTCGGCCCAGACCGTGGTGCCGGGTCGTTCCGTCGACCTGCGGGTCTTGGTCGTGTCCGTGGGTGACCGGGCCAACGATGCCGGTCTGGAGTTGATGGCCCGGACGCTCGAGCAGGTCGGTGTGCCCTACGACGTCCTGGACTCGTCCCTCGCCGATCTGACCGACGAGGCCCTGTCCGGCTCCGACGGAGCTGGGGGGATCCGGGGTCACTACAACGGGATCATCCTCACCCAGGCCGACCTGTACACGCCCTCGGGGTCGGGGTTCGGTCTGGAGGAATGGCAGCGGCTGCACGCCTACGAGCGGGACTTCGGGGTGCGGGAGTCGGTGGTCGCCGGGTTCCCCGCCACCGATCCCAGCCGCGACCTGGACTACGGGATGGCCAGCGTCGGTGCGGCACCGACCAGCGTGGGGCGCTGGGTGGCACCGGCCGGGACCGGGCGGATGTTCGGCTACGTCAACACCGCCAACCCCCTCGACATCCCCGAGTACTCGTTCTGGGGCACGCCTCGCAACAACGGGGACGGTGGTCCGACGATCACGCCGCTGCTGGTCGACGACGCCGACGCCGCCCACAGCCTGGTCTCCCGGCTGGACTATCCGGACGGACGGCAGGTGTTGCTGTCGACCGTCGGCAACGCCTGGTTCCGCCTGCACAGCAACGTGTTGGCCTACCAGTTCCTGGATTTCGCCACCAAGGGCGTGTTCATCGGTGGCCGGTACGTGTCGTTGTCGACCCACACCGATGACATGTTCCTCGCCGACGATCTGTGGGATCCGGTCACCAATCAGACCGACCCCAACGTGTCGTATCGCCTGACCCCGGCTGACGTGGACAACGTGGTCGCTTCCCAGAACGCGTTCCGGACGGCGCATCCGTTGGCGTCGACCTGGCGGATCCAGTTCCCCTACAACGGCATCGGGGCCCGGTCCTGGACCGCCAACCCTCGGGTCATCCGCTCTGTCCCCGACGACTCCACCCTGGTCAAGAATGCCGCCATCACCAACTATGGGGCGTCGACCACGACCCTGGTGAGCCGGAGCAACACCGCCGAGACCCGGGTCGTCCTGCGAGCTGCCGACGTGTCCAAGCCGCCGGCCCCACCGGCCGATCGGATCGACCGGGTGCTCCTCAAGCTGACGGTCATCGCCGGCGGCGCCGTGCCCATCGACGTCTGCCCCATCACCCAGCAGTGGACCGAAGGCGGAGGACGCGGCAACTGGTACGACATGATCAACGTCTCCTGGCGGAACCGTCAGGGCTTCACCGCTTGGACTACCGCCGGTTCCACCCATGACGCCGCGGCCTGCCGCCGGCTGCAGATCACCGGTATCGGGGTCAACGAGCTGGACATCACCCCGATCTGGCAGAGCTGGTCCACGGGCCGCGCCAACTACGGCGTCGTGATCAAGCCGGTGGCCAACGGCTCGGCCACCATCGCCAGCGCCGAGAACGCCACCGCCGCCTCCCGCCCGACGCTGCAGTTCGAGACCTCGCAGGCTCCCGAGCCGCTGACGGCCAAGATGCTCCAGGCCAAGGACAACTTCGGCTGGATCAACCACACCTACGCGGCGCTGCAGATGGACCGGTTGTGCCCCGACCCCGACGAGCCCCAGCCCGTCGAGTGCCCGGTCACCGACTACACCACCGCTTACCAGGAGATCGCTCAGAACCGGGTGGTCTGGCAGACCCTTGGCCTGCCTGGATACGACGCCGGGCTGTCGTACCTGCTGAGCGACTCCCACGCCGGGCTGCACGATCGCCGGGGCACCGAGGAGGACCCCTCCGACGACATCCCGTTCCCGCAGGGTGCCAACCCCAACTTCCTGCAGGCGGCCCAGGATTTGGGCGTGCACTACCTGGCTTCGGACGCTTCCCGTCCCAACCAGGACCGGGAGCAGCGGGTGCCCGGATTCAACCTGATCCTGCTACCCCGCTACCCGACCAACGTCTTCGTCAATGCCACCACCCCTGACCAGGACGTCGACGAGTACAACTGGATCTACCACGACCGCTACGTCGCCGGCGGCCAGGATCCGTGCACCATCCCGGGGGCCATCTGCACCACCAGGACCTACCAGCAGATGCTCGACGCCGAGGCCGACATGGCGGTGAGCCACATGCTGTCGGGGAAGGCGTGGCCGCACTACTTCCACCAGTCCAACCTGCGGAACTACGGCAACGGCCGGACGCTGGAGCTGGACTGGATGAACGCGGTGATGACCCGGTACGAGCGCTACTTCACCCTGCCGGTCAAGACGCCCAACGCCCCGGACCTCGGCCCCGACGCCCTGGACCGCATCGTGGCCCGGGAGCAGAACGTGCGGGGTTGGCTGGACCTCGACACCGGTGTGGTGACCCTGGTGGCCGACGGCTCGTCGCCCGGAACCCTGGTCACCGGTCTGACTGGCAGTTCCGTGTACGGCGGCCAGACCATCGGCAAGGTCTCCGTCGACACCACGCCTCGCACCTGGGCCGTAGCTCCGAGTGCAAGCGCTCCCTGACCTACGCCGGTCCGCCGAGCCGGTCACGATCGCTCCCCCGTCCCAACGGACGGGGGAGATCGTGCTGGTCACCGAGGGCACCTATCCCCACGCCCATGGCGGGGTCAGCGTGTGGTGCGACCAGTTGGTCCAGGGTCTCCCCGACCACAGCTTCCGGGTGGTGGCGCTGACCGCCTTCGGTCATCAACGGCCGGTCTGGCCCCTGCCCAAGCAGGTGGACGAGGTCGTCACCGTGGCCCTGTGGGACAACGAGCGCCGCTCGCCGGGCCGGGCCCGACGCCGGCCCGCGCTGGCCGAGGCGTTGGCATCGCTGCTGGTCAGCCCCGAGGACGAGGTGGCGCGGTTCTGTTGGTTCCTGGACGAGCTGGCCATGCTCGACCGGGCCGAGATCACCCGCCAGCTCAGCTTCGCCAAGTTGGTGCGGGCCCTGGACAGCGAGCTGCATCGGTCGGGGACCTGGACCCTCGCCCGCGCCGCGCCGGCCGCCGACCTGGTCAAGGTGGCCAACATCCTGGAGCACCTGCTGCGGCCGTTGACCGCCGACCCCGGTCCGGCGGCGATCTATCACGCCAGCTCCAACGGGCTCGCCGCGCTGGTGTGCATGGTGGCGACCCGCCGCTACGGCGGTCAGTTCATCCTGACCGAGCACGGCATCTACCTCCGTGAGCGCTATCTGGAGCTGCGACGGCTCCCGTTGGCCCGGCCGGCCAAGGCGCTGCTGCTGCGGTTCCACCGTCTGGTCACCGCGGCGGCCTACGCCGAGGCCGCGGTCATCGCCCCGGGGAGCCGCTGGAACCAGCGGTGGGAGACCCGAAACGGCGCACCTGTGGATCGGTTGCGGACCATCTACAACGGGATTGATCCCACCGAGTTCCCGGACCGGGATCAAGAGGCGCCCCAGCCGGTTGTGGCCTGGCTGGGGCGGATCGATCCCATCAAGGACCTGGACACCCTCATCCGGGCGTTCGCCGTGGTCCACGACCGCCGGCCCGACGCCGAGCTGCGGCTGTACGGGCGGATCCCGGCCTCGAGCCGGCGCTACCACCAGCGGCTCGAACAGCTCGTGGCCGAACTGGGGCTCGACTCGGTCGTCAGCTTCGCCGGCGGGGTCGAGCGGAGCGCGGACGCCTACCAGGACGCCCAGCTCGGAGTGCTCAGCAGCATCTCGGAGGGATTCCCCTACTCGCTGATCGAAGCCATGGCCTGCGGCCTGCCCACGGTGGCCACCGGCGTGGGTGGGGTTCCCGAGGCGGTGGCCGACACCGGACTGGTGGTGCCGGCGCGGTCGCCCGAGCGGCTGGGCGAGGCCATCGTGGAGTTGCTCGACGATGCCCCCCGCCGCCGTGACATGGGGATCCGAGCCCGCCGGCGAGTCCTGGGTCAGTTCACCGTGGCCCAATGCCTCGACGGCTACCGGGCCATCTACGCCGCGCTGGCGTCGGCGTCGAGCTGGACTCCGCCGATTCGGCTGGGCGACGACCAGCAACCCTTCTACCGCGGCCACTTCTACGGCCCGCAGAACACCCTGACCCACGCCCGCGCCCTGGACCCCGAGCACAGGGACGAGCTGACCGCCGCCGTGGGCGGTGCCGACGCTCTGGCCGCCGCGGTGGACATCGACGAGGTCGCCGCCACCCTCGAATCGGTGGGCCTGACCGACGAGGTCGCGGTAGCCCGCTTCGGGTCCAACGCCGTCTTCGACCTGGCCGAACGGCTGTGGATCAGCGGCGGCAAGCACCGCAGCCGCAGTGCCGAGCCACGCCGACCCCGGCTCCCCACGCTCCGGACCCGGGGCGCCATCGCTCGCGGGGTGATCCACGTCCTGCCGGCCGCCGTGGTGACCGCGGCGGTGTTGGGCGGAGCGGACGAGGCCGCGCTGATGACCGCCAGCGCCGCGGGTTGGGGCATGGCCCAGGCCGGTGGCGTGCTGGCCTACACCGCCCATCTCCGCTCACCGGGACCTCGCCGGGACCTCACCCCGCTGCGCCGCGGGCTGATGACCGCGGTCGGCACCGCGGCGATGTTGGGGGTGGCCCTGGCCCGGCTGCGGTCGTCGGTGGACGCCGGCCTGACGTTCAGCTTCCCGTTGCTGCACCTGGTGGGGGCCACCTCGCTGGTGATCGCCGGGCGGACCCGGCTGCTGCTGGCTCTGCTGGCGCCGGTCTCGGCCATGTCCATCGTGGCCATGGCGGCCCCGAACCTGCCCTTGATGACCCAGCTGGTGGGTCCGATCGCGGTCCTGACCGTGGCCGTGACCCTGGGGGTGGTGGCCTGGTCGGTGCGGGGCAGCCCGCCCGAGGACCGGCTGCTGGAACGGCACGAGTGGTTTGCGGCGGTGCCACTCGCCGGCTGCGGGTGGCTGGTCTGCGGCTTCGCCCTGCTGTCGGTGCGCGCCATCAGCCACCAGCACAGCTTCGTGAAGCTCGACAGCCGGCAGTGGCTGCTGCTCGGCCTGCCGGTGTGGGTGACGGTGGCCACCACCGAGTGGCTGCTGTTGCGGATGCGGCGATCGCTGGCGGCGCTGTTGGAGTCCAGCCCGACGCTCGGGACCTTCCGCAGCCGCGGCCGGCAGGTGGTGGCGTTGTGGACGCTGGCCGGGATCGGAGCGCTCACCGCGGCGGTGGCGCTGGTGGTTTCCGTCTCCACCCTGACGACGCCCGTGGCGCTGGTCGCCGGCTCGGTGTTCGCGGTGGTGGCGGTGGGGATCTACGGAGCCACCGTGCTGACCGCGGCGTCCCGGCTGGCCCCGGTCATGGCGGTCATGGGGGCGGCGGTGCTGGGCCTGGTCTGGGTGACCTCGACATCCGGTACCACCCTCGGCGCCCGGGATCCGCTGGCCGCGCTGGTGATCGGCGCGGTCGTCGGCTTGGTCCTGTGCGTCCTCGCCACCCGCACCCTGGCCGATCCGGCCAGCCAACGCTAGGTCGAACTTGCCCCCGAAACCCGTGGCGAGCCACGGGTTTCGGGGGCAAGTTCGCTACGCCGCGCCCTCTTCGGCGGGATCCCAGGAGGCCAGATCGGCCAGCCGGGGATCGTTGGAGAACATCTCCACGAACGGCTGCTCCAGGCTGAGGCGGCGCTTGACCCGCCGCACCTCGAGCTCCTCGTTCCACAGCACCAGCGTCACCGCCAGCCCCGCGGCACCGGCCCGGGCGGTGCGCCCCGAACGGTGCAGGTAGGTCTTGTGGTCGGGGGCCGGGTCGACCTGGACCACTACGTCGAGCTCGTCGATGTCCAGACCCCGAGCGGCGACATCGGTGGCCACCAGGACCGCCAGCTGCCCGGCGCTGAACCGCTTCAAGGCCCGCTCGCGGTGCTCCTGGCGCAGGTCGCCGTGGATGGCCTTGGCGTCCACACCCAGATCGGTGAGGTCGCGCGCGATCCGATCGGCCTGGCGCTTGGTGTTCACGAACATCAGGGTGCGACCGCTGGTCCGGGCGATGGCCGCAGCCACCTTGGACTTGTCCATCTCGTGGACCACCAGGAAGCGGTGGGCCATCCGCTCCACCGTCACGGTGGGCGAGCCCACCTCGTGGAACACCGGGCTGTGCTGGTAGCGATCGACCAGGCTCTGGATGCCACCGTCGAGGGTGGCCGAGAACAGCAGGGTCTGATGGTCGCCGTCGATGTGACGCAGCAGCCACTCGACCTGGGGCAGGAAGCCCATGTCGGCCATCCGGTCGGCCTCGTCGATGACGACCAGACCGATGTTGGCAAGATCGGCGGCGCCCCGGTCGACCAGGTCGATCAGCCGTCCCGGAGTGGCGACGACG
This sequence comes from Acidimicrobiales bacterium, assembly GCA_036505485.1. GTDB lineage: Bacteria > Actinomycetota > Acidimicrobiia > Acidimicrobiales > VFJN01 > DASXTK01. The sequence continues at coordinate 1,939 of DASXTK010000399.1, read as the reverse complement.
ATCTCGGCACCGGCCTTGAGTGCGTTGACCTGACGGGGCATCGGAGCCCCGCCGTACACGGTGACCAGTCGCAGGTCACGGGCGGCGATCAGGAGTCGCAGGACATCGGCGACCTGGACCGCCAGCTCACGGGTGGGCACGAGCACCAGGGCCGTGGGTCGCTTGGGGGTCGCCTTGGCAACTCGCTCGACCAACGGCAGTCCGAAGGCGAGGGTCTTGCCGGAACCGGTCTTGGCTTTGCCGCACACGTCACGACCGGCGAGTGCGTCTGGGATACAGAGACGCTGGACGGGAAACGACGTCGTGATGCCCGCCTGTTCGAGGACCGCCACGAGATCGGGGGAAACGCCCAGCGCCGTGAACGTTGAAGGTTCATCGATGCGCATGGTTATCCGGAATCTTACCGGTATCGACCAGCCATAACGCGAATCACGCGCCCGTTGTGACCGCCCGGGGACCGGAATCAGCGGGCGTCGCCGAGCGCCGGCACCGGATGATCGGGGTGCTGGTCCCGCTCCACGGTCAGGTCGACCAGCTCGACCGGACGGGTGAAGCTGCGTATCGGTCGGGGGCCGAGGTCGATGCCCTTGAGCCCCTGGCCCGACGCTTGGAACAGCGATGCGGTGATCAGCATCTGGTGCGGTTGGGCCTCGTCGCAGAGTCGGGCGGCCAGGTTGACGGCGCGTCCTATGTAGTCGTCGCCCTCGAACAGGATCACCCGCCCTCCGGCGATCCCGGCCCGCAACGGCAGGCGGCAGCCCCGCTGATCGAGGGCATGTTCCATCCGGACCACCGCGTCGACCAGCGGTCTCGGTTCAGTTGCCACCAACATCGCTCCGTCGCCAAGCCACTTGGCTACCCGCACGCCACGCCACCCCGCCCGCTCACGCACCACCGAACGAAATGTCGACAACGCGACTATCGCTTCGCCGACACCGTGCTCATCGGTGAGCAAGGTGAACCCGCACAGGTCGACGAACGCGAAGTTGCGTCTGACGAGGAGGTCGACCGTGATCTCCTCGTGCTCGTCGGTCTGTGAATCCACAGAACGGGATGCTATTGGTCCCTTGGCCCCAACCGATAGGCAGATAGTGTCCGGCGCGCCATGGCTGTCCTGGATGACATCGCGGAGTGGCCGGTCGAGCGCGCCGCGGCGGCAGTGGCGACTGCGGCGGGTGCGGTGGAGAAGTACGGCGACCTCAACTGGACCATCGGCATCGCCTCGGTGACCAAGATCCTCGTCGGCTTCGGGGCCCTGATCGCCTTGGAGGAGGGCAGCCTCGAGCTCGACATGTCGGCAGGCCCGCCGGGCAGCACGGTGCGCCACCTGCTGAGCCACGCTTCCGGCCTGCCGTTCAACGGCACCAAGCCAATAACCACCCCGGGCAAGCGCCGGATCTACAGCAACAGTGGGATCGAGGCGCTGGGCGAGGTCCTGGCCAAGACCACCGGGATGCCGGTGGCCGACTACCTGCACGAAGGCGTGTTCGTGCCGCTGGGGATGCGGTCGACCTCGCTTCGGAAGTCCCCGGCATGGGGTGCCCGTTCCAGCGTCGAGGACCTCGTCCGCTTCGGACAGGAGCTGCTGGTGCCCACGCTCATCACCGCCGAGACCCTGGCCGAGGCCACCAGCGAGCAGTTCCCCGGCCTGGCCGGCGTCGTCCCCGGAATGGGCCGCTACAACCCCTGTCCCTGGGGCCTGAGCTTCGAGCTCAAGGGATCCAAGAACCCGCACTGGACCGCACCGGAGAACTCACCCCGCACGTTCGGCCACTTCGGCGGCTCAGGCACGTTCCTCTGGGTTGACCCCGAAGCGGCCCTCTCCTGCGTTGTCCTAACCAACCGCCAATTCGGCAAGTGGGCCCCACCCCTGTGGTCCGCCCTGTCCTCGAAGGTCCTAGAACAACAATGAGTCTCCCAAGCCAGCCCCCGAGGGGCT
>DASXTK010000398.1:0-7215 GCA_036505485.1 Acidimicrobiales bacterium | reverse complement strand
CGAGGGGTCCAAGGAGTGCGCGGTCGAGCTGTACTCCATGACCAAGTCGTTCTCGATGGCGGGCTGGCGCATCGCCTACCTGGTGGGCAACGCGGAGGTGGTCCAGGCCCTGGCCAAGCTCAAGTCCTACCTCGACTACGGCACGTTCCAGCCGATCCAGATCGCGGCCACGGTGACGCTCAACGAGGCGCCGGGCTACCCCGAGGAGGTGGGCCGGGTCTACCAGGGCCGGCGTGACGCGCTGATCGACGGCCTGCACCGCATCGGCTGGGACGTCCCCCGACCCAAGGGCACCATGTTCGCCTGGGCGCCGATCCCCGAGGCCTACTCCGAGATGGGTTCGGTCGAGTTCGCGTCGATGCTGGTGAAGGAGGCCGAGGTAGCCACCTCACCAGGCGTCGGCTTCGGTCCCGGCGGCGAGGGCTATGTGCGGTTCGCGCTGATCGAGAACGAGCAGCGCATCCACCAGGCCATCCGCAACCTGCGCCGCACCCTCACCAAGCTCGGCTAGGCACGATGTAGCCGTAGGGCAGCTCGAGGCGATGAGCGGCCATCAGCTCGCTGTCGGCCAGGATGTCGCGGGTCGCCCCGTCGGCGACCACAGTGCCGGCGTCGAGGACCAGCGAGCGGGGGCACATCTCCAGCGCGAACGGCAGGTCGTGGGTGATGACCAGGGTGGTAACCGAGAGCGAGTCGAGGATCCCGCTCAGCTCCCGCCGGGCCGCGGGGTCGAGGTTCGAGGTGGGCTCGTCGAGCACCAGGATCTCGGGATGCATGGCCAGCACGGTGGCAATGGCGACGCGGCGGCGCTGCCCGAAGCTCAGATGATGGGGTGGGCGGTCCTCGCAGCCCTGCATCCCCACCGCGGCCAGAGCTTCGGACACCCGGTCGTCCAGCTCGGGTCCCTGCAGCCCCAGGTTCGCTGGGCCGAAGGCCACGTCATCGCGCACCGTTGGCATGAACAGCTGGTCGTCGGGGTCCTGGAAGACGATGCCGACACGGCGGCGGATCTCCCGGAGCTGGTCCTTCTGCACCCGGAGCCCACCCACCACCACCTCGCCCACCCGGGCCCGGTGGATGCCGTTGAGATGCAGCACCAGGGTGGTCTTGCCGGCGCCATTGGGTCCCAGCACGGCCACCCGCTCGCCGGTGGCGACAGTGAAACTGACGTTGCGGAGGGCATGATGACCGTCCGGGTACGCGAACCCGAGGCCTCGAACCTCCAGGGCTACGGGGTCGACGTCGCCGCTCACGACAGCCCCCAAGCGATGGCTGCGGCCAGCCCGGCGATCACCGGCACGACCGCGGCCTGTTGCCATTGCCGGGCCGTGGGCTTGCGGTCGTCGTCGATGACCGGAAGACCGCCGGTGAACCCTCGGGACAGCATGGCCAGGTGCACCCGCTCACCCCGCTCGTAGGAGCGGATGAACAGGGCTCCGGCCGAGGCGGCCAGGGCTCGGCCCTGCCACAGCCAGCGGGGGTCGTAGGCCCGCGACTGGCGGGCGATCCGCATCCGTCGCATGTCGCCGGTGATGACCTCGCTGTAGCGGACCATGAACCCGGCGACCGCGGTGAAGGCCCGTGGTGCATGCAAGCGGTCAAGGCCTCGCAGCAGCTCGGGCACGGTGGTGGTCGAGGCCAGCAGCACGGTGGCCGCCACCCCCAGAGTGCCCTTGACCAGGATGTTCCATGCGCCCCACAGACCAGCCACCGACAAGGACAGGCCGAGCACGTCGATCCGCCGACCGTCGCCCACGAGGGGCAGGAACAGGGCGAACCCCACGAACGGCGCTTCCAGACTCAGTCGTCGCAGCAGCTTGATCAGCGGCACCGCACCGGTGCGAGCGATGGCCAGCACGAGCCCGGCGTCGACGGCGAAGACCCAGAACGCCTCGCGGGGTGTGGCCACCACGGCCAGGACGAAGGCCAGCGTGGCCGCTACCTTGCACTCGGGAGGCAGCCGGTGCAGCCGGGTCTGGCCAGGCAGGTATAGGCCGTGGGCGTGGCCGTGGCCACCGCTCATGTCATTCCGCCGTCTTGCGGGTCCGGCGGGCCAGGAAGAGCAGGCCACCGCCGATGGCGAAGGTGGTGAGGACCCCGATGACCCCGGCCAGGCCCTTGCTGAGCCGATCGTCGTCGACTCCGTGGACCCCGTAGCCGGCCAGCGGACTGTCCTGCAGGGCGTGGGCGTCCTGCTCGTCGTCGAAGCCCTGATCCATGGCCACCCTGTTGAGCCCGTCGGGCTCGCTGCTGGCTTGGGGGCTGACGAAGAACGCGAGCGCGAGGGCAAGGCCGAGTCCGATGGCGACCACGACCGTGAGCTTCATCCGGGACATCGGTCAGACCCCCGCAGGCACCGTCGCGGCTTCGACGTCGAGCGCCGGGGTCAGGTGGGAGGCGCCGTGGACCAGGTCCGGGCGAACGGTGAGCACCGCGCTCACCGCCATCGCGGTCATCAATCCTTCGCCGATGCCGACGAGGATGTGGACGCCGATCATGGCCGACGCCACCCGGCCCACCGACGCTCCGCCGTACCGCCGGTACCGCCGATGGCGTACTCGAGGGTGAAGGCCATCGACGCCATGACCACGGCGATGCCGGCGGCGAGCCCGGAAGCGACGACGACACCGCTCTTGGTGGACGGAAGCAGGCGGCGCAGCAACAGGAACACGGCATAACCGCCGAACGCTCCCACCAGGGCCATGTTCACGACGTTGAGGCCGAGTGCACTGATCCCACCGTCGGCGAACATCAGGGCCTGGACCGCCAGCACCACGGTCACGCAGACCGCTCCGGCCCAAGGTCCCACGAGCACTGCAGCCAGGACGCCACCGAGAAGGTGGCCGCTGGTCCCCGCCGCGACCGGGAAGTTGAGCATCTGCGCGGCGAATACGAAGGCCGAGACCAGACCGGCCAACGGTGCCAGACGCTCCTCCAGGGCCTCAGCGGCCAGCCGCAGGCTGACCCCCAACCCACCGGCGGCGACCAGTCCGGCTCCGAGAGAAGTCTCCGCGTTGATGAACCCGTCCGGTATGTGCATCCATCGCTCCTGACCGTCCCGATCGCACCTAGCCGTCTTGCCAACTTATTGCAGCTCGGTCGCTGATGCAGGGCCCTCGCAATAACAGTCGGGGATTTGTTCGGCGCCGCCCCGGGTCGCGGATGAGATGGTGACGGATCACCAGGTGGGTCGGACCGCGGGGAGGTCGCCGCCGTGGCGGGCCCGGAGCACGTCGAGCAGGTCGGAGCGCATGGCTTCGAGCCGCTCGACGCCGATGACCTGGGACCAGTCGGTCTCCAGCTCGGCGTAGACCTCCTCGACCACGTCGAGCAGGCGGTGGCCTCGGGGGGTGAGCGCGACGACCTTGACCCGGGCGTCGGACGGATCGGGTCGGCGTCGCACGTAGCCGGCGTCCTCCATGCTCTCGACCAGCTTCGACGCGGCCTGTTTGGTCATGCCCAGCAGGTCGCCGATGGCACGGCCGGTCAGGGGCTGCTCCCGCGCCGCCAGCAGCACGAAGCCGAAGGCTGGCCGGTGGTCGGGCCAGCCCCGTTCGTCGAGCCGCTCGTGCAGCTCGTCGATGAGATGGCGGAACGCCATGGCGAACAGGCGGGCCAGCGGTACCGCGGCCTCGGCCCTGGTCATTGCGCCCAGGGCGGCGTGAAGGTGGCGCCGTCGATACGGGCCTGACCACCGACGGGCAGATAGACGAGGGCCCGGAGCGGCTCGTCGCCTTCGTTGGTCAGATCGAACAGCGTGTCTGGAGGCACGACGACGACATCGCCGACACCGGCGTGGAAGCGGTCGTCGCCGAGACGGACCTCGGCCTGGCCGGCCAGGATCACCAGGACCTCCTCCCGGGTCATCTCGTGGGGCGTGCTCGGTGCGGCCACCGGGATCTCGACCTGCCAGATGCAGGTCTCCACCGTGCCGCGGCTGGGCGAGACCATGGCGGTGAAACGCGCCCCATGCAGTTCGTGGGTGTGGTTGTCGGGTGTCGAGATCACGGGCATGTCCGTCCTCCAGAAGTAGTCAACTGGGTTGACTATCGCGGCTCCGAAACAGAAAGTCAACCCGGTTGACCTTCGGGCCTTCGGGTCCGGGGCCTGGTGGTGGGTACCATCCCGGAAGTGGACAGCAGCCGGATCGAGGGGATCCTGGATCTTCTGCGGGAGGGCGGTGGCCGGGTCACCACCGCGACGCGGGCGGTCGTGCAAGTGCTGGCGGCCGCCGACGGCCATCTCACCGCGGCCGACATCGCCCAGGCCGTGCGGCAGAAGCACCCGGACATCCACGACTCGACCGTCTACCGGGTGCTCGATCGGCTGGCCGAGCTGGGTGTCGTCACCCATGCCCACCTCGGAGCCCGGCCGGCGGTGTACCACATCACCAACGAACACCACGACCACCTGGTCTGCGAATCGTGTGGGACCGTGGTCGACGTTCCCCCCGGGGTGATGCAGCCGGTCGCCCGGCGTGTCGCCCGTGACTACGGGTTCGAGCTGGCGTTGGGGCACTTCGCCCTCGGCGGCCGTTGTGTCCGCTGCATCGCCGGTGCGGGTGCCGGCTGACGTGCGAACGCTGAGCTTGCGCGAGCTGAACCGCGCCACCCTGGCCCGCCAGCGCCTGCTGGCCCGGGCCGACCTGTCGGTCCCGGAGGCGATCGAAGGCCTGGTCGGGATGCAGGCCCAGCAGGCTTTGGCGCCCTATGTCGGACTGTGGACCCGGTTGCGCGACTTCAGCCGCGACGATCTCGCTGGGCTCATCGACGACCACAGCGTGGTCAAGACCACCTTCCTGCGCGGCACCCTGCACCTGAGCACCGCGGCTGACTACCTGCATCTGCGGAGTACGCTTCAGCCGATGCTGACCGCGGGGTGGGAGGCGATCGTCAAGAAGCGGGGCGAGCTGCCCGACGTCGAGCCGTTGATGGCGGCCACCCGGGAGTTCCTGGCCGACCAGCCCCGCACCTTCGCCGAGATCAGCAGGATGTTGACCGAGCTCCGGCCGGACGCCGATCTCGGCACCATGCGCTACGGCGTCCGCACCCATCTGCCGCTGGTGCAGGTTTCGACCACGACGCGGTGGAGCTATCCGGGCAACCCGCAGTTCGCGTTGGCCGACGAGTGGCTGGGGAAGACTCCGGCCAAGAAGGTCCAGGTGGCCGAACTGATACGTCGCTACCTGGCCGCGTTCGGTCCGGCTACCGCAGCCGATGTGCAGACCTGGTCGGGGCTGCGGGTCAACGACGAGATGGCGAAGCTCACGCCGTCGCTGGTCGTCTACAAGGACGAGCGGGGGCGCGAGCTGTTCGATCTACCGGACATGCCGTTGCCCGATGCCGACACTCCGTCGCCCGAGCGCCTCCTGCCCGAGTACGACAACCTGCTGTTGTCGCATCAGAAGCGCACCCGGGTCGTGGCCGACGATCACCGCAAGCAGGTCTACCTGCCTGGATTGCGGGTGGCGTCGACCGTGCTCGTCGACGGCTTCGTCGGCGGGGTCTGGAAGATCGCGAAGTCGAAGGGTGTCGCAACCCTGACCGTCGAGCCCTTCCAGCGTCTGTCGGCCGAGAGCCGGAAGGCCCTGACCGCCGAGGCGGAGAACCTGGTGCGCTTCGTCGAACCCGACGCCACATCGCACCAGGTCAAGGTGCCGACGAGCTAGTCGGCCGAGTCGTCCTCGGCGTCGGGGTCGTCGCGGGACTCGTCGAGGCCCCGCTGGACCCCGGCGGTGAAGCTGGACAGGAAGCTGTACACCTCGTCCGCGGCCCGATGGTCACCGTTCGCCGAGTCGACCGCGGCGGTCGACTCGGCGGCAGGGGCCGGGTCGGCTGGAGCAGGATCCGCCACCGGCTCGGGGTCGGCGGGCACTGGCGCCCCGCGTCCTGACCGACCCTCGAACGGGCTGGACGACGGCGACCGGTAAGGCGCGCTGGGGTCGCGACCCTCGAGGCGTCGTTGGGGAACCGAACGCGGCCCCGACGATGCCTTGGGCCGAGGGGCCGGACCAGCCGAGGGGCGGGAATCCCCGGACGGCTCCCGTCGACGGATGCTGGTGAGGTCGGTCGTCGGCATCTGCGCGCCCCGGACTCGACGGGTGAGCCCGCCGATCGTGTGCTCCCCGCCGGGCGGGGATGTCGTCACCGAGGGGGTGTCCCGGTGGCCGTTGCCGAGCGACTCGAAACTGGGTGGCGGGGAGGCTGGGCGGCTGGGGAACGCGGCGTTCGGGTTGGAGAACTGGGAGGCGTCGCCGGGTTGGTCGAAGATCCCACGAGGTGCGAGCGGCTCGGCCGACGCCGCGGCTGCGGGTGGCTGCACCGGTTCGTGGCGGGGCAGGAACGGGGCGTCCATCGGGCGTTCCGGTGAGGGCGCCGGTGCGGGGGAGGATGTGGGAGTTGTGCGGGGCGGGAAGACCGGGTTCGGTGCCGGTGGCTCGGGTGTCGCCTCGGCCGCGGGACTGCGTCGTGGCAGCGACAACGGTGGCGCGCTCGGCGGTCGGCCCGGGGTCGGGTCTTCGTCGCCGGGCGATTCGGGGTATGCCGGGCTGGGCCGGGACTCGGGCCGGGCCCGGCTGCCCAGCGACGGGATGCCTTCGGGCGGCGTCAGCAGGAACGCGGGGAGGCCCGGTCCGTCGTTCATGTGGTGCCGCGGGGGCAAGGCCGCCGGCGTGGTCGGAGCGGTAGGCGCCCGCGGCGTCAGTGGCGGTGGCGGCGGTGGTGGTGGGCTGCTGCTGGCGGCCGGCGCCGCGGGGATCGGCGAGTCCGCGGGGGTGTCGGGCTGATCCTGCCGGTTGGTCGTGTACTGCGACAGCGTGCGAAGCAGGTCATCGCTGGGCGTCTCGGCCGGACGGGTGGTCGGGCCGTCGGCGGAGCCGGGCGAGCGGGGTGTGCGCTTGGCCAGGCCGCTGGTGGTCTGGGTGGTGGCTGCGGCCGCCGGCACATCGGCGAATGGCGCTACGGGGACATCCTCCAACGGTGCGGAGTCGACCACGGTCATGGGTGCGGTCGGCATCGTCGCCCGGAGCTCCGGCGCCCCGGGAGCGCCGTCGCTCTGGGCCGGAGCCCCGGTCATGGACTCGGGCAGCTCGGTGAGCAGCGTGGGCGGGACGTTGATGGTGGCGGTGATGCCGTGGCCGGGGGAGTTGTGGAGGGTGACGGTGATGTTGTGGCGGGCGGCGAGGTTTCCGGCGACGTAGTGGCCGAGGTATTTGGA
>DASXTK010000397.1:0-14562 GCA_036505485.1 Acidimicrobiales bacterium | reverse complement strand
ATGGGTCGACCCTGGTGGTGATGGGCTGATGAGCGGGCCCGAAACGGAGAAGTCGTGGACCTGTTGAGCACGACACCCATCGAGCTGGCGCTGCCCGGCGACAGCCGTTACATGCGGTTGGCCCGGTTGGTGGCCAGTGGCGTGGCCACTACCTGCGGTCTGCCGTTGGAGGAGGTCGAGGACTTCCGGGTGGCCGTCGACGAGGTGTGCGCCACTTTGATCGAGGCCGGTGGCGGCGAACCCCTTCGCCTGGTCTTCGCCACGACCTCGGGGCACCTGCGGGTCGTGGGCACCACCCGAGACATCGAGCGCATGGGCCCGGACGAGGATCGGCTGGCGCTCAGCCGCCAGATCCTCGACGTCATCGCCGAATCCCACCAGTTCTCCCGTGTCGATGGCCACGTCGAGTTCGAGGTGGTCGTCGCGCTACGGGGTAGCGGCGTCGGTTGACGCCGGAGACCGTCGCTGCTCAGGACCGCGGGAGCAGCACGTCGGTGAGACCGGCCATCTCGATGACCCGTTCCACCGGTGGTGAGACCGCGGTGACGATGAAGGTCGCCCCGATCGTCTGAGCCTCGGCCCGGGCCATCAGCACCGCCCGGAGACCGGCCGAATCGGCGAAGGTCAACTCCCGGGCGTCGAGCTCGATCTGTTCGATCGGCTCGCGCAGCATGCGTTGCACCTCGGCGGTGAGGCGGTCGGATCCGTGCAGATCGAGCTCGCCGCCGATCTCAACCACGCCGCGACTGCCCTCGCGGCGACAGGAGATCACGAGGACGTCAGGTTCGATCGGCTGCTGCTCGGTCGCCATGTCCCCCCAGTTTCGCACATGCCCGCTAAGGCCGCAGCGGGCGCTCCTCGACCAGCAGGATGAGCTGATTGTCACCGGACGAGAACTGGTAGCAGATGCCCGTGGGGGCGTCTCGCACCTCGACATCGAGGACGGTTCCCTGCGATTCCCACTTGCCGACGACGGCTTCCAGCTCGGCCCGGCCGTCGCGCAGGGGCTCGTAGTCGAACCCCAGCGACAGGGCGGTGCCGGCCGGCAGATGCTCCATGCCGCGCTCGCACGGTTCCACCGTGACCAGGTCAATGAGGGTGCCATGGTCAAGACGGTCGACGTGGAGGATTTGGCAGGCCACCCGGAGTCGGCCGGAGGTTTTGACGCTGAAGGGATCTTTCACGGCTCCTACCGCCGATGCTCGGCTGATCTGGCGTGTACCCCGTGCCCGCTGGGAGCAGAACCAAAACCGTTTGAACGCGAGATCGGGACATCCCAGACGGGCAGCAAGTTGCGTTCGGAACCTCCCACCGCACAGAAGCGGTGAGGCAAGTTGTCCACGGCGGCTGCTGAACCGAGAAGTTTGTGCATATAGACGACATGAAAGGTCGGTAAATGGCAGATGAATAGACACGTTTGATACATAAGAGGATCGGGAACCGGGCGGGTCTATGACTCTTCTCGCTCTCCGCCGAGGGGTGAGTGAGATTCTGCAGTCGCTACTGCGAGCATGCGACGAGTTCATCGCCGCATCAGATCCGGTTACTCGCCCGGAACGGGGTGCTACGAGTGAACCGGAAGAAGGCGTCTTGGCGTTTGGCGACCTTGTGTTGGATACCCGAACCCGAGACGTTCGTCGTGGTCGACGATTGATTGAACTCACCCGTACAGAGTTCCAACTGCTGGAGCTCTTCCTACGCAATCCCCGCCAAGTTCTGACCCGTGAACTGATCTTCGAACGGGTCTGGGGATTTGACTTTGGTCCCAGCTCGAACACCCTGAGCGTTTACGTCGGCTACTTACGGCGCAAAACCGAAGCTGCAGGGGAACCGAGGTTGATTCACACCATTCGTGGTGTCGGATACATGCTGCGGGACTGAAGCTCAAAGTTTTGGGGGACTCTTCGCCCCCTCTCAGTTCCTTCTCACCCTGTTCTGTCTGAATGGACGTTCGGTGGGGTCTGGCGAATGTTGCCCGGTTGGGGGCAAGGCCCGACCCCGGGGAGAGGGGGATACATGTTCATCACACCACGACGAGGTCGGCGCGGCGCGTCCGACCTCGTTCGTCACGCGCTCGGTGTGGCTGCGGTCGTGGCGGTAGTGCTGGTCACGACCACCGGTGTGGATGCCCAGGAGGCCCAGAGCAGCGATCCGCTTGCGGGCATACGTCGCAACCTGGATGGTTCCGAGAACAACCGGGACAATCCGACCTGGGGCCAGGCCAACATTCAATACGCGCGCAACGCACCGGTCCGCTACGCCGACGGCATCGCCCGTCCGGTGAACGGACCGTCGCCCCGGTTCGTGAGCAACCGGATATTCAACGACGTGGCCCAGAACCTGTTCTCCGAGAACGCGGTCTCGCAGTGGGGCTTCACCTGGGGTCAGTTCCTCGACCACACCTTCGGCCTACGGGCCCAGGCAGGTGGAGAGAGCGCGCCCTTGGCGTTCAACGCCGCGGATCCGTTGGAGGAGTTCGTCAACGACTTCGGCAACATCGGCTTCAACCGGACCCCGGCCGCCCCGGGAACCGGGGTCTCGACACCACGTCAGCAGATCAACACCGTTGATTCGTTCATCGACGCCTCAGCTGTGTATGGCAACTCCGTCACCCGGCTCGAGTGGCTGCGTGAAGGTCCGGTCGACGGGAACATCAACAACAACAGCGCACGATTGTTGCTGCCCGACGGCCTGCTGCCGGCACGCGACGCCCGAGGCAACCCGGCCGCTGCGCCGGAGGTCGAGGTCAACGGTCGGCTTCTGGGCAATCCGAATCGGGCCAAGGTCGCCGGAGACGTACGGGCCAACGAGAACCTTGCGCTCACGAGCACGCACCTCCTGTTCGCTCGAGAGCACAACCGCATTGTTGACCTGCTGGCGGGCTCCGGTCTGTCCGAGAACCTGAAGTTCGAGATCGCTCGTCGGATCGTCGGCGCCGAGCAGCAGTTCATCACCTACACCGAGTTCCTACCGGCGTTGGGTGTCCAGCTGCCGGCGTACCCGGGCTACAACCCGAACCTCGACGCGACCTTGTCCAACGAGTTCGCCACGGTCGGCTATCGCGCTCACAGCATGATCCACGGTGAGCTCGAGCCGAACGCCGAGGCCGGCGACTACACCCAAGAACAGCTCGACGCGTTCGAGGCTCAGGGCATCGAAGTCGAGTTCGAGGGTGACGAGGTCGTGTTGGTGATCCCGCTCAACGTCGCGTTCTTCAACCCTGACCTGATCGCTGACATCGGTCTCGGCCAGATCATGAAGGGCATCGGGGGCGAGTCGGAGTACAAGAACGACGAGCAGATCGACAACCAGCTCCGCAGCGTGCTGTTCCAGGTACCCAGGCCCGGGATCCCGAATCCCGAGGACTGCCTGGACGGTCCCTCGCTACCCGAGTGCTTCCACGGTGTCGTTGATCTGGGTGCGATCGACATCCAGCGGGGCCGTGACCATGGCATGCCCAGCTACAACGGCCTACGGAACGCCTACGGACTGCCGAGCAAGTCGACCTTCACATCGATCACCGGTGAAGCGACCTCGTCCTTCCCGTTCGATCCGCAGATCAACCCGTTCGATCCGATCAACGATCCCGACATCCTGGACTTCGTCCAGCTGCGGGACATCGACGGCAACGTGATCCCGTTGGGGACCCCGGAGGCCGACAGCTCGGCCGTGGTCGGCATCCGTCGCACCACCACCGCAGCTCGGCTGCGGGCCATCTACGGCAGCGTGTCGAGCGTCGACGCCTTCACCGGGATGCTGTCGGAGAAGCATGTTGCTGGTACCGAGTTCGGCGAGCTCCAGCTGGCCATCTGGAAGCGTGAGTTCTCTGAGCTTCGTGACGGCGATCGGTTCTTCTACCAGAACGATCCAGCGTTGCCCTTGATCCGGGCGTTCTTCGGTATCGACTTCCGTCGGACGCTGTCCCAAGTGATCGTGGACAACACCGATCTCGAGACTGGCGACATCCCCGCCAACGTGTTCAAGGCCGCCGGCTGACCGGCGGTTCTGCGCTTCTGGCGTTGCTCGCGGCGCTGACCGTGAGCAACGCCAGATCGGCGCGTCCCACCCGCCTCCGTGGTCGTTGCTGCGAAGAGCGTCATCAGGTCGTTCGATTCGGCCCCATTCGAGCGGGTAGATGGCCGTCGTCCATGGAGGCCAGTCGCAACTTCCACCGAAGCGCTTCGCAGATCCCCATGGCCCGCGCCTTCGTACGGGCATCGTTGGCCCGGTGGGGAATGCAGGGGCACGACCGCGAGCTCGACGACATCGTGCTGATGGCCAGCGAGCTGTTCACCAACGCGGTCATCCATGGGGCCGGGCACGTCGAGGTGCAGGTCAGCCTGCTGGCCGATCGGGTCCGGGTCGTGGTGTCCGACGATGGGCTGCGGGATCTCCCCGGCGCCTTGCCCCGCAAGGTGGACGGCCCCGACACCGTCACCGGCCGAGGGCTGCACATCGTCGATCGGCTGGCCTCGGCCTGGGGCGCCCACTCGCGTCCGGCCGGCGGCACCGAGGTGTGGCTGGAGGTGGCCCGAAGGAACGCCAATGTGTGAGGCATCGCTCGCGGAGGCCGCACTGCAGGCCTAGCTTCACCGTGTATTGCTGCGGAATCGGGGTAGTACTGCTAGGAACGGGGAGTAGAGAAGTGACCGACACGACGATCACACAACGACCCGCCAAGCGAGATCTGGACCCGCGCTTCCATGAGTTCCGGCAGACCCGAGATCACTGGGTGCGGAACGAACTGATCGAGGAGCATCGCTGGCTGGCGGTGCACTGTGCGCGGCGATTCGATCACAAGGGCGAACCTTTGGACGACCTGGTGCAGGTCGCGATGGTGGGGATCCTGAAGGCGGTGGAACGCTTCGACCCAGAGTTCGGGGTCGCGTTCACGACCTTCGCCGTACCGACCGTGGTGGGCGAGCTACGCCGCCACTTCCGGGACAAGACCTGGGCCTTGCACGTGCCTCGACGAGCCAAGGAGACCTATCAGGTCATCAACGGCGTCGTCGAGGACTTGAGCCACATCCTCGGGCGGTCGCCAACCGTGCCGGAGATCGCCGAGCGGGCCAACCTCACCGTGGAGGAGACCCTGGAGGCGCTCGAGGTCGGTGGGTGCTACCGCGGGGTGCCGCTGAGCGCCCCGAGCGACCAGGAGACCGCCGACGTGCTGCCCTTGGGTCGAGCCGATCCCGGCTTCGACGCCACCGACGCCAAGCTGACCGTGCGCACGCTGCTGCGGGCCCTGCCCGACGAACGCGACCGACGCATCATCAAGCTGCGCTTCTTCGACGGGCTGACCCAGTCGCAGATCGCGGCGGAGATCGGGGTCAGCCAGGTGCAGGTGTCGCGCCTGCTCCGGGCCAGCCTCGAGCGGATGCGCCAACGCCTCTAGGGCGTCGGGAGCCGAGCGGCGACGATGCATATGTCGTCGTTGGCGCCTTCGGGCGTGAGCTCGGCCAGCACGTGGTCGCACAGCTCGTCGGCCGAGCCGGTGAAGCCGGCGGTGACCGTGCACAGCCGGGCCAGTCCGTCCTGGCTGCCCCTTTCGAGCGGCTCCAGCAGCCCGTCGGTGTACAGCAGCAGGTAGCCACCCAGGGGCAGGCTGCTCAGCTCGTGGGCCCGTGGTCCGGCTTCGCTGGGTTCGGGCAGGCCGAGCAGGCGGCCATGGCCGACCCGGAGGGGCCCTGACCCACCATCGGGCCGGATGACCAGTGGCGGGGGATGCCCGGCGTTGACCAGCATCAGCTCGCCGTCGGCGGGGTTGGCCATCACGTAGACCATGGTGGCGATCTCGCCGGCACCGAGCCGGACGAGGAGGGCGTCCACCTTCTCCACCACCGCCGCCGGTGGGTTGCCGGCCAGGGCATAGGCCAGGACGGCGATCCGCAGCTGGCCCATCTGGGCCGCGGCCTCCACGCCGTGCCCACTCACGTCGCCCACGACGAGCCCGACCCAGCCGTCGTCCAAGGTGAAGACGTCGTACCAGTCGCCGCCGGCATGGCTGTTGGCCTCGCCGGGGAGATAGCGCACCGCCAGATCGAGCCCTTCCACTCGAGGCATCGCTGTCGGCAGCAGGTTGAGCTGCAACCGCATGGACTGCTCGCGCTCAAGCCGGGCCCGCTCCTGGGCCTCCCAGTAGCCCCGCTGGGCCATCTCGAAGGTAGCGAGGGCCTCGGCCAGGAAGGCGAAGCTGGCGGCGAGCCTGTCCGCTGCGGCTGATCCGTCGGCCAGATCGAGCAGCGCCACGGTGGCCGACCGGTGCATCTCGGTGAGGTGCAGGATCGAGACGTCACCCGCGAACGCCGCCCGCCCCAGCGAGTAGGCCTCCTGGAGCTCGTCTTCCTTACCGGTCTCCATGAACCGCGCCAGGCTGGCGGAATAGTGCGCGGCGAGATCGTGGGGCTCAGTCATGGTGGGCCACGTAGATTACGAGCCCGACGACGGCCCGAGCCGTCCGAACGGTGGTCTGTCGCCCAAACGCTCGGCCAGCGGATTCAAGGGTCGGAACGACGGTTCGTCCCGCAGCCGGTCGTCGTCGGGATCCAGCGGTTGGTAGCGGGCCGCGAGCACCGTGGCGTCGTCGTCGATCCGGGCGTACTTGGCGATGATCATGTCGGCCAGCCGCTCGACCGGGACGTCGGGCTGCACCACCTCGGCCAGGTTGGCCCGCACCCCATCGGAGGCCAGGACGACCACGTCGCCCTCGGCCAGCATCACCGGGTCCGGCAGGTGCAATCGGCCCATGTGGTAGCCGAGCACTCCGCCGACGAGGAACACCCCGTGGCTGTGGGGTCGGGCGTCGCGATCGGCCCGGATCAGCACGCCGTCGACGTTGCCCACGCCCAGCCAGCTCATCGTGCTGGTCTCGCCGTCGAGGATGGCCACGGTCGCCGCCGCCCCCCGGGTGTCGGCCATCTCCCGGTGGGCCAGCAGCATGAGCACGTCCAACGGCTCGGCCGGGTTGTGCTCGATGACCGTTGCGGCGAGTTGGGCCGCGGTGGCCGCCTCGGGCCCGTGGCCGAGCCCGTCGATCGTGGCCAGGACGGTGCGTGTGCCGCTGACATGGACGGTGGCCCGGTCACCCGAGACGGACTCGCCTCGCATGGGACGACCGGCGATGGCCCAGGTTACGAAGGGACTGTCGCCGCGAGCCGACCAGCCCCGGTCAGACATCCGTGCGGCACCACTTGTGCATTACCACCTTCGTACCCCGTCCGAGGTCGGAGCTGATCCGAAAATCGTCCATCAGCCGCCGAGCCCCGGGCAGGCCGAGGCCCAGACCCACCCCGGTGGTGAAGCCGTCCTCCAGGGCCCGGTCGACATCGGCGATCCCGGGACCGTCGTCGGTGGCCACGATCTCGATGCCACAGCGGCTGCTGTGCTCGACCTGGCGCATCGTGACCGTGCCATGACCGGCATAGGTGACGATGTTGCGGGCGATCTCGGAGATGGCGGTGGCCACCTCGGTCAGGTCGGTGGTCGAGCAGCCGGCCGAGGCTGCCAGCTCCCGACCGGCTTGCCGCGCGGTGATGATGTCGGCGTCGTTGGAGATTGCGACACGGATCTCATCGGAGCGGGGCGGCGAGCTCACCAGTCCACGTCACCCGGTAGTTGGTCGACGTCGGATGAGTTGGTCGAGGAAGGTCAGGCCTTCTTCCAAGTCCAGGGCGGTGTAGATGTGCTCCATCGTGATGCCCAACCGCACCATGGAGAACGCCACCTCGGGCTGGACCCCCACCAGCACGGTGTACGCACCTCGCAGCTTGGTGGTGTAGGCGATGGTGCGCAGGGTTCGTGCCGCGAACGAGTCGAGCACGTCGAGCACCGTGACATCGACGACCACGCCACGGGCCCGGAAGCGCGTGACGTTCTCCATCAGCTCGTCCTGCAGCTCCTCGGCCTCGTGGTCGGTGATGGCCGACTGCAGGGTGGCGATGAGGTAGCCGCGCTGGCGCAGGATCGGTACGTGGGCCATCAGGCGCCCCCGCCCCTCAGCGGTATTCGAGCGGTTCGCCGGTGGAGGTCTGTGTGACCTGGTATCCGAGCAGGAGCTCCGCCTGCTCGATGCCACCTTGGAGGTCGCCCACCGCGTTCATCTTGGAGAGGTCGACGCCGATGGTCACCAGAGTCATGGCGATCTCCGACGACAGACCGGTGATGATCACGCTCGCACCCATGAGCCGTGACGCCTCGACCGTCTGGACCAGGTGGTTGGCCACCGTCGAGTCGATCTCGGGGACGCCGGTGATGTCGATGACGACCACCTTGGCCCGGTGGGTGCGGATGCCTCGCAGCAGCTGCTCGGTGAGCTGGCGAGCGCGCTGGTTGTCGAGCACGCCGATGATCGGGAGGATCACCAGCCGCTCGCGCACCTGCAGCACCGGGGTCGACAGCTCGCGGATGGCCTCCTGCTGCTGGCGGATGATGCGCTCGCGCTCCTGCACGAAGCTGACGCCCACGGTGTTGGCGATGCGGTTGGCCGCCGGCTCGTAGGCGTCGAGCACCCGGTTCAGCAGGTCGAAGTCGCTCTGGTACTTCTTGAACAGCGAGCGGGCCAGGACGTCGCGCAGCAGCAGGACGATTCCCAGCACCTCCTCGGTGACCACACCCCGGGGGATGATTCGCTCGGACAGGTTTCGGGCGTACGCCTGGAGAGCTTCCACGCTGCCGGTCTCGAGCACCTCGACGTAGTTGTCGTAGACCGAGGTGGCCTCGGAGAACAGCTCCTCCGGGGTCATGGCGGTCAGCAGTCGGGCATCGGTGATGCGACGGGCCCACTCCTCACGGAGCTGGGTGCGGTTCTCACGGAGGTGCGCCACCAGCTCCGGGAGCAGATGGCTCGCCTCGGTGCTCGGGCCTCGGCTGGCGTCGGGCTGATCCTCCGAGGCGTCGGTCACTTGGCTCATCTGTGCCGTTCCTCTCCTGTAGCGCCTCTAGAGCTCACTTGCGGGGGACTTTACGCTTCCCAGAGACAGGGCAAGACCGGAACGACGGAGGTGGCAGCGTGTTTGGCTTCATCATTGGACTGCTGTTCTTGGGAATCGTGGCCGGTTACGTCGCCCGCTTCCTGGTTCCCGGGCCCGATCCCATGTCCTTCGCCGGGACCATGCTGCTGGGGGTCGCGGGATCGTTCATCGGCGGGTTCCTGGGATGGCTGGTGTTCGGCAACAAGGCCGGGGCGTTGGAGCCGGCGGGGATCATCGGATCGGTGATCGGAGCCGTGATCGTGCTGATCGCCTACAACGCCACGACGCGGGGGCGCACCACCGACATCTGACCGGCGCGGCGCCTTGCGGAATCCCGGCCGCTAGTCGGCCTTGTCCAACCAGACCGGCGCGTGCTCGAGGAGATAACGGCTGACCGCCAGGCAGTTGTCGAGCACGTCGCAGAGCTGCTCCTGGCCCATGAACACCCGGGCCAAGGACACGCCGACCCGGGCGTGAATGGTCAGGCTCCGTTCCGGCGCATCGGTGGCGGAGGGATAGGAGTCGATGGCCGAGACCTCCAGCGGCAACCCGGTACCGCCGATGCCGGCCAATTCCGTCGCCAGGATCAGCAGGTCGGGACCGCTGGGCAGCGGGGGCAACATCCACGTGAAGACGAGTGGAAAAGTGAAGTGTTCCGGGGGTTCCTCGTCGTCGGGAAGGGCGTTGACTGCATCCTCGAAAGACAGCAGGGTGCGGGGGTCGATCTCCAAGGCCAGGTGCAGGTCGAGCGGACCGCCACAGGCCTCCTCCGGATGGAGGTCGATCTCCCAGTTCTGGCCCAGCGAGTAGGTCTCGACGAAGTGGCGTTCGTCGTGCACATGGAAGGCGTGATCGATGGCGTGATCCTTGAGGTCCGCGACGAATCCTGCGATGTCTATGACAGCCACCCCAACAGACTGCCACGCTCGGTAACCGCAATATGCCGATTCCCGGGTGTCGTCCTGGTAAACCCACGAGATGCCGTTCTCCGATGGGGATCTCCTGGACCTGCTGCACGACACAGCCTCCGCCATCGACGGGGCGTTGAAGGGTGTGGCCGACTGGGGACTGGCCGGAACTCGGGACGGGCAACACCACAGTGACCTCGCCGCCGACGATGCAGCCCTGAAGGTTTTGGCGGCTGCAGATGTAGGCGTTTTGTCGGAGGAATCGGGACTGCATCGGGCCGACCGCGACATCGTGGTCGTGGTCGATCCCTTGGATGGCAGCACCAATGCGTCGCGGGGGATTCCCTGGTACGCGGTGAGCCTTTGCGCCGTCGATGGCGACGGAGCCCGGGTTGGGCTGGTGGTGGATCTGCCCCGCGGTTCCCGCTACCAAGCGGTGCGGGGGGCGGGCTCATCGGTGGACGGCTGCGCCTTGCATCCAAGCACCTGCACCTCGCTGGATGAGGCGGTGGTGGGGCTCAGTGGGTTCCCCTCCTTCCATCTGGGTTGGAAGCAGTACCGGGCGCTGGGTGCCGTGGCCCTCGACCTCTGTGCCGTGGCGTCCGGGATGCTCGATGCCTACATCGACTGCAGCGATTCCGCCCACCATCCGTGGGATTACCTGGCCGGCATGTTGATCTGCCAGGAGGCCGGAGCGGTGGTCGGCGACGCCGAATCCCGGGATCTGGTCACGCTGGAGGTCGGGGCGCGGCGCACGCCGTTGGCGGCCGGAACCCCCGAGTTGTTTGATCAGGTGGTTGCCAAGCGAGCACTAGCCTGAGTTGGTGCCCGCTACTTCTCGAACCCCGTACGGAACGTACGAGTCTGGTCGTCACACGTGCGTTCGGTGATCGCTGTTGGGCATCGGGCGTTGCTCAAGCTGTTTCGTCTTTTGCCGCGGCGGGCCCGGCGCCTGGTGGTGCGGGTGCTGACGCCGTCGTTCACTGTGGGCGCGATCTGCATCATCGAACGCGAGGACGGCGCGGTGCTGCTGGTCCGGCAGGTGTACCGCCGCGGTTGGGGGCTGCCCGGCGGTCTGATGCAACGCCGCGAGGGCATCGACGACTGCGCCCGCCGGGAGGTCCGGGAGGAGGTCGGCATCCCCATCGAGCTGGTGGGGGAGCCGGGGGTGGTGGTCGACCCCGACCCTCGCCGCATAGATGTGGTGTACCGGGCTCGGCCCGCGGCCGGGGCGGATCCGGCGGCGGCGACACCGTCGTCGCCGGAGATCGCCGAGGTCCGCTGGTTCCCGACGCAGGAGCTGCCGGAACTGCAGCACGAGACCGTTAGTGCCCTGGTGGCCCTGGCCCGCCTGGGCAGCCTCACCTCCATCCACCCGCGCTTGCGCCAACTGTCCGGCGAGCAACGCGGCAGTTGACGAACTAGCGGGCGAGGGAGTCGACCAGGCGGCGGTGCTGGGCCGAGCAGGGATGGCGCAGCTTGGTGAGCGCCTTGGCCTCGATCTGGCGGATGCGTTCCCGGGTGAGGTTGAACTGCCGGCCGACCTCGTCGAGGGTGAGCGGCTGGTCGTTGCTCAGGCCGAAGCGCATGTCGATGACCTGGCGCTCCCGCTCGTCGAGGTTGTCGAGGAGGGTGCGCAGGTCGTTCCGCTCGATGGCCGCGGCGGCGACGTCGAACGGTGTCTCCAGACCGGGGTCGGCCACCAGGTCGGACAGCTCGTGGTCCCCGTCCTCGCCGACGGCGATCGACAGCGACACCAGGTCGGGGGCGGCGTGGAGCGCGGCCTCGACCTTGTCCAGGGGGATGCCGGTCTCCTCGGCCAGCTCCCGCGGGGTGGGCTCGCGGCCGAGCGACTTCAGCATCCCGGCCGAGACCCGGGACAGCGTGGACAGCGTGTCCATCAGGTGCGAGGGCAGCCGGATGGTCCGGCCCTTGTCGGCGATGCCGCGGCCGATGGCCTGGCGGATCCACCAGGTGGCGTAGGTCGAGAACTTGAATCCCTTGCGGTGGTCGAACTTCTCGACCGCCCGCATCAGTCCCAGGTTGCCCTCCTGGATCAGGTCGAGCAGTGACATGCCCGGGGTCTGGTAGCGCTTGGCGATCGAGACCACCAAGCGGAGGTTCGACTGGATGAACCGCTGGCGGGCGCGGTCGGCGGCGGCGATGGCGGCTTTGAGGTCGGCTTTTTGACGGCGGGTCAGGCTCTTGGTGGAAGCTCCAGGCCCATGCCCGTTGCTGTTTCCGTTGTTGCCGTTGGCGCTGCCGTTCTTGCCGTTGGTCTTTCCGTTGGTCTTGGTGCTGCCATTGGTGCTCGCACTCGAGCTGGTGGCGTCGGCCTGAGCCAGTTGGGCGGCGGCGGTGCGTCCGTCGACGATGGCCTGCGCCAGCTCGGCCTCGTCGGCCGCGGTGAGCAGGGGATAATCGCCCAATTCGGCTAGGTACCGGCGGGTGAGGTCGAGCGTGCTGTCACCTGATGGCCGGGGCGGCGATGCCACGAAGGTCCTCCAGATCCGGTCGGCCCGGTATGGTCGGCTGATGGCCGAAGCTAGTTGTGAGGGGTCGTCCGATCGGGGATGGTCACCACTATTAGTGTCGGCCTGCCTCCTCGGAGTGAGATGCAATCACGAGGGCGAGGCGAATACGGCTGAGGCAGTTGTGGCGTTGCGGGGGCGGTATCGGTTGATTCCGGTGTGCCCAGAAACCGCCGGCGGACTAGCTACTCCTCGGGACGCGGCGGAGCTCCAACCGGATGGCCGGGTGCTCACCGGCGGGGGAGTGGACGTCACGGGGGCGTACCGCCGAGGCGCCGGCCAGGCCGTTCGCCTAGCTCGCTCGTCAGGAGCAGCCGCAGCGGTGTTGAAGGCTCGTTCCCCGTCATGCGGCTGCCACGAGATCTACGACGGCACCTTCACCCGCACCAAAGTCCCCGGCGAAGGCGTCACCGCGGCCGCACTGCGCACCTCCGGCGTCGAGGTTTATGACGAACACGACGTCACCGCCGGCCGCCTACCCTGTCCACTTCCCTCCCAGGGCGCGTAGCTCAGTTGGCTAGAGCACTGGCCTTACAAGCCAGGTGTCGGGGGTTCGAGTCCCTCCGCGCCCACCACAAAACCCCTTGTAGATCGCCAGTTTCGCCTGACCAGCAAGTCTAGAACCTGCAGGGTGTCCTGTTACAAGAGTGCTAGACGGGTTTCTAGACAGAGTTCTAGACTCGCCAGATGGCGGGCTTGCCGGAGCGCTTCGAATCGAAGGTCGATCGTTCCGGCGACCACCACGTCTGGCTCGGCTCCCGTCTGGCCGACGGCTCGGGCCAGATCCGGGTCAACGGCAGGCTGACAACCGCCCGCCGCGTGGCGTGGGAGTTGGAGCACGGTGCTCTCCCGCCAGCGGCCCGGGTGAAGGCATGTCCCGACGAGCCGGCCTGCGTCCGCGTCACTCACCTGACCGTCACCGAGGCGAACGGTCGGAGCGGTCGCCGAGCGCCCCGAGGCAGCGGCTCGAAGCTCCAGGTTCGGCCCGGTGTGTGGAAACTGACCGTGGCAGCTGGCCGCTACGCCGACGGCTCGATCCGCCGCGAACATCGCACCGTGCGCGCGGACACGACAGCCGAGGCCTCAGAACTGCAGGCCGGATTCGTCACCGAGGTGCGCATCGGCCCGGTGCTCAAAGCCAAGATCGACCGGGACATCACCATGGATGACGGGATCGAGCGATTCCTGACCGAGTACCTCGCTGAGGAGAAGGGACGCGCGACAGGCACGATCGTCGAGTACCGGACGGCACACAACAAGTGGTTCTCTCCCGAGATCGGCCGCCGACGGGTCCGTGACATCGACGAGGCCGCAATCGACCACATCTTCGGCAAGATGCGCAAGGCCGGACTCAGCGGGTCCCGCATGAACGGAGCGAAGAACCTCTACGCCCCGTTCTTCCGCTGGGCCAAACGCCGGGGCATCATCCGCCGCAGCCCAATGGCCGAGTTCGAGATGCCGACGAGCCTCTACGTCGAACGACCCCACGTTCCGCCCGAAGTCGACCAGCTGTCGCGCTACCTCCGAACAGCCGTCGAGGTCGCACCCGATGTCGCGCCGCTCCTCACGCTCGGGGCCGTCACGGGCATGCGCCGAGGCGAGCTGGTCAGCCTGCGCCGGTCACGCCTTCTCCCGCGGCTGGGTCAGCTCCGGATTGACGCCGCATCGGACGGCAAGCGGGTCAAGACCACGAAGACTCGCAAGGAGCGCGACGTCGCGGTCGACCCTGCGACCATGGCCATGCTTCAGCGCCATTGCGAGCTGATGGACGAGCGGGCCGCGCTGCTCGGCGTCCCGATCGTCCCAGATGCTTTCGTGTTCAGCCGGGAGGTCGACTGCTCGAAGCCAGTGTCTCCGGGCTACTTCACCCGTCGGGTCGCCGTGCTCAAGGAACATCTAGGGATCTCGAACAAACGCCCCGAGACGTCCGCACTCGAGGATGAGGCCCTGCGTCTCTACGAACGGGACCCCGAAGTCCGGCCCGCTGGCAAGACCGGTCCCATGCCCGCCGGAGCCATCTCCTTCAGAGAGATAGGCCAACGGCTCGGTCGCAGCGAGCGCTGGGCCGAGCTGGCTGTCGCGTCGGCCAAGCGTCGAGCAGCGGCCACCCAGAGAGGAGAGATCGACTTCTTCGACGGCTCGATCCTGGCGCTA
>DASXTK010000396.1:0-2949 GCA_036505485.1 Acidimicrobiales bacterium | reverse complement strand
CCCGGGCGGCGTTCGACGAGGCGGTGGGCACAGCCCGGGAGGCCTTCCGGGCCTCCCTGCACGAGCCGCTGCCCTTCTCGTTGGTGGCCGACGCCGCCCGGCTCGACGAGGCCGAAGCCGAGGTCTTCGCCTTTCTGTGCGCCGTCGAGCTCGAGCCGGGCCGTCAGCGCCTCGTGGCCTACATCCAGGACGACGTCACCCGGCGACGGCCGACCCTGCACATCCTCGGCCGCCTCTTCGGGCCCGATCACCCCGGGCCCCTGGCCGTGGCGGCCGACTCCCGGCTGCGGCGCGCCGGCCTGGTCGACGTCCTCAACGAGGGGCCGTGGGCGGACCGGGCGGTCTCGGTCCATCCGACGGTGGTGTGGGCGCTGGTGGGGGACGTCTCCACCGACCCCGAACTCCCGGCCGGGGTCATGACCGTCGCCGCGCCCGAGGGCGACCCCGAAGGTGCCCCGTTGGTGGTGGTGTCGGGCGACGACCGGGTCCGGCGCCTGCAAATGGCGGTTTCGGTCACCGCCGGGTCGGTGTTCCTCGTGGCGCCCGCGCCCGGCGACGCCGGTGGGTGGGCGGCGGTGGTGCGGGAGGCGACCCTCGGACGTCTGGGTGTCGTGGTCGAGGTCGACGACGAGCTGCCTGCGGCCGGACGGTGGGCGATCGAACGGGCCGACCACCTCGCCTGGGCGGTCGTGTCCCGCCACGAGCTCCCCGTCGACCAGCTGCCGCGGCGGCCGTGGCTGGCCCGCACCGCCGGGGCGGAGCGGCCCACCGACGAGGAGTGGGCCGCCGCCTTCGGTGCTGACACGCCCCGCAGCCATCCTCTGAGCGCCGAGCAGCTGCGCCTGGTGGCGACGGCCTACCCGGCGGTCGGGGGCGACCTCGACGCCGCCGTCCGGCGCCTGGCCGCCGGCCGCATCGACCGTCTGGCCCGCCGGGTCCGCCCCGAGCGGACCTGGGACGACCTCGTCCTTCCCCCCGACCGGCTGGCCCAGCTGAAGGAGCTCGCCGCCCGCTACCGCAACCGGGCCACCGTCTACGGCGACTGGGGGTTCCGGCCGGCGCCGTCGGCCGGGGTGGTGGCCCTCTTCGCCGGGCCGTCAGGGACGGGCAAGACGCTGGCGGCCGAGATCCTGGCCGGTGACCTCGCCCTCGAGCTCTACAAGCTCGACCTGGCCGCGGTGGTGAGCAAGTACATCGGCGAGACGGAGAAGAACCTCGACCAGGTCTTCGACGCCGCCGCCGCCGGCAACGTGGTGCTGTTCTTCGACGAGGCCGATGCCCTCTTTGGCAAGCGCACCGAGGTGAGCGACGCCCACGACCGCTACGCCAACATCGAGACGGCCTACCTGCTCCAGCGGCTGGAGAGCTACGACGGCGTGGTGGTGATGGCCACCAACCTGTCGAAGAACATCGACATCGCCTTCCTGCGCCGCCTGCACGCCATGGTCGAGTTCCCCATCCCCGAGGAAGCCGAAAGGCGCCGCCTCTGGGAGCGGAACCTCATGCCCGGCGCGCCGGTGAAAGATGTCGACCTCGAGTTCCTCGCCCGCCAGTTCACCCTCACCGGCGGGTCGATCCGCAACGCCGCCCTCACCGCCGCCTTCCTGGCCGCCGAGGCGGGCACGCCGATCACCATGGCCACGCTCGTGCTGGGCCTGCGCCGCGAGTTTCAGAAGCTCGGCCGGCTCGTCCCCGCCAGCGACTTCGGGCCCTACTCCGACCTGGTGGCGCCGGGCTGAGAGTTTCGCGGGAACACGCTCCAGGCGGTCATCCGATCCGCCAGTGGCGGCCACCCAGGTCGGCCGAAGTCATGTGGGCCAGGGCTTCCCAGATCGTGATCAGGTGCTGGGCGGTGACCTCGGTGCCGCCGGTCATGAGGCTGGTCGACTTGGCCTGGTCGGCGGTGGTGAAGTCGGGCGTCGTGAGATCGTTGACCTCGAGGAGGGCTGCCGTCGCCCGCTGACCCACTGCCTCGGTATAGGCCTGCAGATCCTGGCTGGTGAAGTGATCCGCCGGTGTGTCGGGAGGGAGGAACCCGTCCCTGATCATCTGGCGCACCGTCTCGTTTGACTGGGCCTTGTAGTACTCGTCGATCAGCCCGAGCATGTGCCCGAACTCGTGGGCGGCGGTCAGCCGCGACCAGCGATCCACGTAGGTCTGGAGGACCTGGGGATCGGCCGCGCCGGCACCGACGACGACCCGGTCGGCGTTTCCTGCCCCGGTGGCCTCCTGGATGGGGTTGAGGATGCCCGCGCTCTTGAGCAGGCCGGCCACGTGGGCGGCCCGCTGTCGGGCCCGGTTCAGGTCGTTGGCCGCGTCGTGACCCTCGATCTGCAGCGGATGGAGATACGACAAGGAGCTGGCGACGTCCAGCCGCTTGAGCTCCTCGATCAGCACCTTCAACCGGGCCGGTTGGGCCAGGTTCCCGACGTCGCCGGCCTGGAAGGCGAGCGTCCCGTATCGCCCCAGAATGTTCTGCTGCCTGGTGCGGTCGAGGTTGTAGGCCGGCTGAATGTGGCCGGTCTTCTCGATCTGATGGAGCTGCCGGTGCACGTCAGGGTCGTTGATCTTGTCGGTCATGTCGAACTCTTGGAGGTTGGTCAGCACCTTCGCGTAGCCGCTGGTCCCGGTCGACTTCAGGCCCTTGACCTTCGTGGGGACAAAAGCAGTGCCCGCGGCGTTCGGCAGCGATTTCACCACCTCGCTCAGGACCGCCTTGTGGATCTTGATCTCGTGGTGGGCCTGCGCCGCCCCGACCTCCTGGATGTCGATGGACGGAAGCGCCTTGATGTCTTCCCATCCCGGACGGGTGCAGACGATCGGGCGGAGCTGGCTGGACCAGAGGTTCAGGACCTGGGTGCGGAACTGGGCCTTGGCGGCGTTCTTCGCCTTGTTGTTGGCCCAGGTGCTCTTGGCGAACCGGCTGTGGACTTCCTTGTTCTTGATCTT
>DASXTK010000395.1:0-6365 GCA_036505485.1 Acidimicrobiales bacterium | reverse complement strand
CGATCTTCGCGGCCGCCACCGATGGCACGGTGCGGGCCTTCCCGATCGGCGGCTGTGGCTCGTCGGCGTGCGGTCCCACCTGGTCGGCCACCCTGCCCAGCGGGGTCAGCGCCCGACCCTCGATCGGCGGTGACGTGGTCTACGTCGGTCGGTCCGACGGCGCGGTCACCGCACTGCCGGCGGCCGGCTGTGGAGCGTCGACCTGCCCGACCCTGTGGACTCGCTTCACCGGCAGTGCCATCACCGGGGCACCGGTCATCTCCGACGGACACGTGGTCGTCGGCTCGGCCAACGGGACGGTGACCGCCTTCGCCCTCTCGGGCTAGCAGGTCAGCCCGCTAGTCCCGGATGTACTGGCGCTTGGGGGCGATCTTGAGGATCACGCGCTCGGTGCCGATGGGGCTGGCGTAGTCGTGGCCGGTGTACTTGCGGGAGAGCTGGTCGATGTGGGCCCGGGCCTCGGGTCCGGCCACGGTCTCGACCACCTCGCCGCGCACCTCCACGTACTTGTACGGCGCCTCCGGGTCCACGATCATCACGGTCACCCGCGGGTCACGCTTGATGTTGCGGAACTTCTGGCGGCCGGTCTCGGTGTTCAGCACGATGTGCTCGTCGTCGGAGTCGACCCACAGGGGCTGGGTCATCGGCGTGGCATCGGGCAGCAGCGTGGTCACAGCGGCGATGTTGGGGCCTTGTGCGAGCTCGGTCACCCTGGCTTCGAGCATGACGGCCTCCTAGGGCTTCAGCCCAGATCGATCGTGGCGATGGGTTCGGATGCGCCGGACACCGTAACGACGACCTGGCCGAGAAGGTTCACCAACATGTCGACCTCGCTCAGCGCCCGACCCACCAGGTTCACGCTTATGTCGGGCTCGCGCTCGACGTTGCCGTTGATCTCGAAGCGAACCACCCGCACCGTGCCATCGGGAGCCACTGCGACGTAGCGGCTGCTCCCATCGGGCTGCGGTGCCGAAAGGCAGATGGCGCCGGCCAGCTCGGTCACGTCGAGGGCTTCGGGCGGCACCGGCTCGCAGACCACCTCGCCGCGGTCCCAGGCCACCGGCTCGGTGTTGGCCACCCCGCCGTGGTCGTCGAGTGCCACGGAGCGGATGCCGCTGCCCCGGGACGCGCCGAGCGTGCTGGACAGGTCCAGGCCTGGTTCGCCCGGCATCGGGGTCTGGACGCCGTTGCGCAGCACGTTCAGGTCCTGCTGCAGCCGTTGGACCTTGGTGTGGCTGGCCGGCGTGCCGTTGGCCAGCATGGTCTCGATCTCGGACTCGAGGATGTCGCCGGCGTTGTCGGCCAGCGACGTCTCCTCCTCCACCGAGCCCCCGCCGCGGGTGTGGGCCACCGCGGCGTGGACGCCCGCGGACACCACGACCGACCCCATGACGATCAGCGCGCCGGTCGCGGCAAGCCCGGTCCATCGCTGTCGCATCATCGCGATCTTCACCCTCAGAAGTGCCAGTAGATGTCGGTCACGGTGTCCAGCGAGCGCTGCTGGGTGAGCTCGCTCAGGTTCAGCTCGGCCAGGAGCTGCTCGTGCCCCATGTGGGGCAGGTTGCCGGTGGCGTCGCAGCCGCCGACCTGCATGCAGGCGCCGTATTGGGTCATGAGGCCGTAGAACGTGATGCCGTCACCCTGATATCGGGCGCCGTATTCATCGATCTTTTGCCACTGCCGGGCATTCACACCGCTGAAGGCGTAGATCTGTGGCATGGGCAGAGATGGGTCGTATTGCCAGGCCGCTCGCCAGACCAGATATTGGCTCCAGCCGTTGCTGCACGGCCCGTCGTCCGAGCTGTTCCGGGGGCAGCCGTCGGCCGACATGTGGACGTGGACCGAGCGATTCTCGGGCCACGCGTTGTAGCCCTGCATCCACATGTCCGCCTTGCTGAAGGCCGACCACGAAGGCTCGGCGTCCCATGCGCCATAGACGAGAGCGATGCCTGGGTAGGTCAGGTCGGCCCAGTCGGACACCGCCTTGACCACCGAAGCCCAGACGTGGCCGTGGTCGGCCATCCACTCGTCGGGCTTGTTGTCGGCGCCGCTGGTGCTGGTCCCCATGCCGACCAGGATCTGCTGCCCGCCGGTGCGACACCACGCATAGCCTCGGACGAAGTCCTTCACCATCTCGCCGATCTCGCCGATGGTCTTGTCCTGGCCGCCCCAGAGGGTGGCGCCGTAGGTGCCGTTGACGTCGGTGGGAGCGCCGAAGAACAGGCTCATCCGCCCGGTCATGTCGGAGCTGTAGCAACCCAACTTGCTCATCTCGGCGTTGCTGCCGTTGGCGACGTAGTAGCTCCGAGTCCACGCCTGCGGCGACGGATCCGTCGGAAAGCACGCTGACGCACTGCCGATGAGGACC
The DNA here is from genome assembly GCA_036505485.1 of Acidimicrobiales bacterium. GTDB lineage: Bacteria > Actinomycetota > Acidimicrobiia > Acidimicrobiales > VFJN01 > DASXTK01. The sequence continues at coordinate 3,997 of DASXTK010000395.1, read as the reverse complement.
GAAAAGGCGAGCACGATCAGGCCCCGGGTTGACCACAAATGCCCACGCCTTGCTGCGGCTGTGGCGACACCGGGGCTCGTCACATGCAATCCAAATCCTCTCCTGAGCGAGTGGAAACATTCCACGCGACCTGTGAGAGGTCAAGGATCACCGCCGGCCGGCGGAACCTCAGGTGTCGTCGTCGACCGGCGGCAGGAACGGCAGCTTCAGGTCGCCCAACCGGACCAGCGTCGAGGCGATCCAGCCGCCCATGGCACCAACGTGGTCGTCGAGGGTCGAGCCGTCGGCCAACGTGGTCTCGTCCAGCTCGTAGGACCCCTCGTAGGACACCTCGATGGCGTACTCGCGGGCCTTCAGATCGGTGGAGAACACGGTCTCGATGGTCGGTCCTGAGCGCTCCAACCGGTCGGATCCGATCAGCGCGCTGGTCTCGGGGAGGACCGCCAGCACCAGGTCCGGTTCGGGGGACTCGGCCAAGCGCTGCACCCGCAACACCAGCTCGATGTCGATCCGCGGCGGGTCGGTGAAGGTCTCGCCGATGTACCACGACCGATAGGAGGTCTGGGCCCAGGTCGGCCAGTCGAGGGTTACGTCGGCCTGCACCCGGGGCGGCAATCCCTCACCGGGCAGGCCGTAGGAGGTCTCCCAGGTGAGATCCCCGAGGAGCACGTCCACCTGGAACCGCTCCTCGAACGCCTGACGTTCGAGCCGGGCCCGCTCCAACGAATCGCGCAGCGCCCCGATGGCGTCGGTGAAAACGTGGTCCAGCATGCCGATCCGAGGCTACTGCCCTGGATACAACGGTTCTTGCGTTACTCAGTAGGGGTAGCGGCTACTGTCGGCGCCGCTGGGCCTCCGAGGCGGAGGCGGATGGACATCCAAGGGGGTCACGGTGAGCAAGACACGGCTCTGGCGACGCGTCGCGACATCGGTGGTGATGGGGCTCGGCCTTTCGGTCATGGCCATCCCGAGCGGGGCGAGCCCGGCGAGGGTGACCGCGCCGCCCGCGATCGGCGTCGTTCCCGACCTCGGGTCGGCGTCGTACGGCTGGGTGCCGGTGCTGGACGAGAACTTCAACGGCACCAGCATCGACCAGTCGGTCTGGGAGGTGGCCCACGGCGACCTCGGTGGTCTCAAGAACAGGGCTGCGGTCAGCGTCAGCGGCGGTGAGCTGCAGCTGCGGACCTACAGCGAGAACGGTCCGAGCTGTGGCGGTTCGGGCCAGCCCGCGTGCAAGCACCGCGGTGGCGCCGTCTCGACGTCAGGGTTCTTCGACCCGTCGTCCAGGAACCCGAAGTTCGAAGCCGCGTACGGGTATGTCGAGGCGAAGATCAAGCTGCACGAGCTCCCTGACATGTACTCGGCCTTCTGGATGATGTCCCGCACTGGCCAGTCCCAGCCTCTGGGCGACCAGATGGCGAGCGGACCGGAGTTCGACATCCTCGACTACCGGGGGTTCGACAAGACCGGAGCAGCCGGCGGAGGACCTGATGGGCTCTGCGACGGGTCCAAGGACGAGTTCGGCAACCCCTTCCCGGCTCCGTGCTCGGACATCTCCACCCTCGGGTTCAACTGGGACGGCTTCGGTGAGGAGCACAAGGTGGAGGGCCGCTGGGTCAAGAACCCGACGCCGTCGGTGCCGCTCCAGGACAACTGGCACATCTACAGCATGCTGTGGACCCCCGACGGCTATCGCATCTACTGGGACGGGATCGAGATGCAGCGGGGCGTCACCCCTGGGGACTACACCCCGCACCACATCCTGCTGACCCAGCACCAGATCGGACCGGGCCCGGCCGGTGGGTACGGCGCCCTGGGCACGTCGGGCAACGCGGTCACCTCCGTCGACTACGTGAAGGTGTGGCAGCGGCCCATCTCGGAGATCCAGGACCAGACCGTGGCCGCCAGCACGCCGATCACGGTGCCGTTCTCGGTCACCGACTTCGCCTACACCGACCGAACCAGGAACGACCCGGGAACCGTGCGGGTGACCGCGTCGTCCGGCACCCCGTCCATGGTGGACGACAACGACATCGTCGTGACCGGAAACGGACCGGCCGATCCCGGGACGCTGACCAATAGCAACTTCGAGTCCGGGACGGGATCCTGGACCATCGCCGGCGGGACCGCCACGACGTGGGGCACCCGCAAACACGACGGTTCGTCGTCGTTGCGTCTGGCCCAGTCCGGCGGACGGGTGACCCAATCGATCACCGGGTTGCGGCCGAACACCAGCTACGTGGTCAGCGGCTTCTACAACCTGGAGCTGGCCTATTCCGACACCCACGGCACGAACACCAACGACGTGGTGTCCCCCGGGGGCGACGGGCGGCTGACCTGGATCGCCGACGTGGCGCAGCCGGGGCAGTCGCAACCCGACGGCAAGCCCCAGCTCAACGAGATGGAGCCGCTCACTGCAGGCGACACCTACGCGATGTTCGACTGGGGGATCGAGGACGCCGACTCCACTCTGACCGGGCTGCAGACGGTGGCGCGCAACCGCTACCGCTCGCCCCTGGACGAGGTCACCCGTCGGTGGTGGTCACCACACAACGACGACTGGGTCACCGACTCGGTCATCTTCACCACGGGACCGGACACCACATCGGCGAAGGTGTTCATCGACAACATGCAGTACGCCGGTTCCAACAACGACTCGGACCTGTCCTTCGACGACATCACCGTGCAGCCGCTCATCCCGGCCAACCGGGCGGTCACCGTCCGTCCGACCTCGAACCAGACCGGATCGACCGTCATCACCCTGACCGCCACCAACAGCGCGAACGTGGTGCTGGGGACCGAGCAGTTCACGGTGAACTTCCAGCGGGGCTCGTACTTCACCAATGGGAACTTCGAGCAGTCACCGGCCGGTGTCGGCTGGGACCTCTGGGACGGCGACACCTACCGAGGCGTCGGCGCCGACATCGTCGTCGACGATCCGTTCCGGCTCAACAAGGTCCTGCGCCTGGCCTATCCGCAATGGGACAACCCCAACACGCCGGCGAACCCCGACGTCCCGGGAGCCGTTGGCACCGCAGTGCAGCGGGTCACCGGGTTGAAGCCGGGCACGTCCTACACCTTGTCGATCAAAGGCAAGGGCAACATCGGTTTCTCGGTGACGGGCCACGGGGGTCAGGATCCGTGTCTCTCTCCTCCGGCGCCGGTAGATGCCTGCAAGATCACGACCTCGGGCTGGTCGACCAAGACGCTCCCCTTCACCACGGGATCGTCGAACACGACCGCAAACATCAACATCGTGGATTGGAACCCGGGCGAGAACCCCGTTGCCGAGTCGTATGTGGACGACGTCTCGGTGACCCCGACGGGGTCCGTCACCGCCAATGTCGTCATCGCGCCCGAGATCGTCAGCCTCACCGAGCTGCGGATCCCTTCGTCGGCGCCCACCGGCCTCCACGTCGGTTCCGCTGGGATCACCGTCGACGGGATCACGTCGTCGAACCTCGACCTGGTGCCGAACGCCAACGTCGCGGTGGTGGGGACGTCCTACAAGGCGCTGTCGATCACGCCAGTGCGCGGTCGCACCGGGATCACCACGCTGGCCGTGGCCTACACCGAAGCCGGTGTGGCCAGGACCAAGAACATCAAGGTGGTGGTGTCCGACGACAGGCTGGTCAACCCGGGCTTCGACAGTGGCACCCCGCCGTGGGGTGGCGGACTGGCGGTGGGTCTCCCGTCGACCCACGCCGGTACCGGGGCGATCCAGACCAACGGTTCGACCCCGATCTCCCAGATCGTGACCGGACTGCCGCAGCTCACCAACTACCGGCTCGGGGGCTGGGTGAACGGTGGTGTCAAGGTGGACGTGAGCTCACTCCTGCCCGATGGACCCGACGCCGACACGGCGCCCGACCGGCAGTTGATCACCACCGCCAATTGGACGAGCAGCGGCTGGACGACGGAGAGCAGCCTGCAGTTCATGACCAAGCAGGTGAGCGACTCCGGTCCGACCAGCTGGGCTCCGGTCGAGCTCGTCTTC
>DASXTK010000394.1:0-3833 GCA_036505485.1 Acidimicrobiales bacterium | reverse complement strand
ACGGATCGGTGCTGTAGAGCAGGTTGATCTGGCGGTTCGAGACGGGGTCTTTGAGCGCCACCACCTTGTCTCCACCGCCGACTAGGGGGTCGAAGACGTAGATGGGGGCCGCCGGCTGGGTCCGGTCCACCGCCGCGGTGGCACTGGTCAGCTTCCCCTTGGCGTCGAAGGTGTAGATCAGGCCGTCCATGGCGGTGACGACCAGGTTGCCGGCTTCGTCTTTGGCCACCACCGACCGGTCGAGTCCCGTCGGCTGGAACGCCTTGGTCGAGGCGTCCATCACGAAGGAGGAGACGTCGCCGTCCGCCCCCACCAGCGCCACCAGGTTGGGGTCACCGGGATCGAGCAGGGCCGACACGTAGGACAGCGGGGTGGAGGCGACCAGGGAGGTGTTCCAGCCGGTGGGGAGCACTGGGGGCTGGGGGACAGCCAGCTGAGGGGAACCGTCCCGCTCTCCGGCCCCTGGTAAAGCAATTGGAGGCTGGCTGTCCCGCCCGTGTCCACGAGATCGATGGTGATGGGGATGGTCTGGTTCGCCCCGACGGTCCGGAAACCGCCGTACTGATTGGAGCCTGTTGAGGGCACATCCAAGTAGGGCGTCGTCTCGTTGTTCAAGTAGATGCGCGCCCCGTCGTCGTGGTTCAGACCGAAACGCCAGTTGCTGGCCTGGTAGGGGACCGTGAGGTATCCCTTCCACCGGACGCAGAAGGCGTCCGATTCGACCGAGCCGGGAACCGGGGCGCCGGCCCAGGACAGGTTCCAGGTGGAGCCGTTGCCCGTGTCGTGGCGGCGGGTGGTGGGCCGGGCGAACTCCCAGGGCTGGGATCCGTCGCAGTTGGCGTAGTAGCTCCCGGGAAGGCCGTAGGAGGGCTGCGCCAGGGAGTTGTAGCTGAAGGAGACGCCCAGGGGGCCGCCCACGGTCTGGAACGTCGGTGAGGCGTGGCTGTAGGACAGGTTGCCGGTGGCCAGGTTGACCGTCATGGGGCCGACCACGTCGAGTGGGCTCTCTGAGGACGCTCCCAGCTGCATGTTGAGCCGCAGTTCTCGGGGGGGTGAGCCGGTCCATGCCGAGCCGTTGTAGGTGTACGCCTTCCAGTAGTAGGTGCCGCCGTTGCGGAGGACCCCAACGGGCACCGTCCAGGTGGGCGACGCCTGCAACGTCGAGGTGGCCACCACCCCGCTGTCGGCGTCGGTGCCGGTGCCGATCCGGTAGGCGTACTGCATGGTGCCGACCGTGCCGCTGGTCAGCGTCGGGGTCGCCGTCGTCACCGGGGACCCGGGAAACTCTGGGTAGGACACCGATGGTCCCGGGTTGTAGGTCACGGTGATCTGGGGACGGTTGCCGGTGCCGTCCATGGCCCCGAACTTCACGAAGCGGTCGGCGCCGGCGGTGTCGATGGCGATGCCGTAATTGGGCCACCCGTTGGGGTCGAGCCAGCTCCGGACCCAGTCGGTGATGCTCACCGACGCCCACTGGCCGACGCCAGGCACGGAGGAGTCCTTGCGGCCGGCCGCATCGGTCCGGTGTCGGGGCAGCGAGTTCCACGTCACCGAGCCCGCCGTCCACGGATCTCCGACCGCCCAAACGGTGAACTCACCCGACCCCCTGATGGCCAGCGGGTTGGCCTGCCAGTCCGCGGAGAAGATCTCTTTGTCCTTGACCGGAGAGAGGTCGAAGTACTGGTAGCTGTAGGTCTGCGGCCCGCCGGAAACCTCGTATCCGACCTTGTCGACGTAGTTGGCGCCGTCCCATTGCGCCGCGCCGTTGTAGTTGATGGTGCGTTCGTCCACCGACGGGGTGGCCGGGTCGTCGCTGGAGGCGTATGCGTCGTAGCTCCCGCCGTCACCCAGGATCACCGTGGGGTCGATCCGCAGCGGGAACTCCCGCCGTCCGGCCTGGACCCAACCGGCGTCGGGCACCACATCCACCGCCGGGCCCGGCCCGTCGTCTTTGACCGCTTGGACGGCGACCCGCCCCCGGCTCCCGGCGGCGTCGACCATCTCGCCGTGCGGGAGGCGAGCAAGCCGGCGGCCGTCTCCGGCCACGAAGGCGAGACCGTCCTGGTCCTGCAATTCGGCCCCGGAGAAGTGCACCCGGAAGCGCGCCCGGGTGACACCGGCCAGCCCCTGGCGGTTCTTCACTACGAAGACTTCCTTGAGGACATCTGTGGCCAGCTCGTATTCGAGGTCCACCCCGGGAAACACCTCCGCATAGGTGACCTTTGACCCGTCGGCGACCGCGGCTTGGCCGGCGGTGGCACCCTCGAGTTCGAACCCCACCGACCAGCCATCACCGACCACCCGCACGACGTCACCGGCGCCGGTGGCGGGGGCGAACGTTACCGACTCCGGCCCCGAAGCGTTCCGGAACGAACCATCCGGCTGTTCGGTCAGCCGGGTGTCGATCGGTCGCCACTCGCCCGCCGGATCGCGCCAGTTGACCCGAGTCGACGCGATCGTGGCCGTCTCCAACCCATCCGGGCGGCGGTAGAACGTCGCCGTTTCCGTCCGCCGAATCACCTCCGCCGTCGACGGATCGAACGCCGCCAACGGCCCCGTCGGCTGGGTGCCATTCGCTGGTGGTTACACCGCCGGTGCTTGCGTTGCCCCGGCCGGCTCCAGCGCCCCCGCAAGCGGCGGCAGGCCACTGCCCACCAAGGCGAGCGTGAGTCCCAGCATCATGGCGAGTTCGGGTCGGGGCGTGACGCGGCGGCGCCGACAAAGGTTTCCGAGCATCAGGAGGCGGTTCCTTCTCGAAGGGGTCAGGGGGTGCAGTTGGACGAGGGCACAGCCAGCGGCCACGCGGCTACGCGACGCAACGCCCAACCGGTATCGTCTCGACAGCAGCGGCCGGTCTCTTGAGACTTTCGCCCGTCCCATAGGTCAGTTGACCTAGGTTGCGCAATTGAGGAATCTTCTCCGAGCTATTCCGACCGAAGTTGACCCTCCCGCAGCCTTCAATCCACCACAATTCGGTTAGGACGGTCGAAACCGATGACTCTTGGTTCCGCGACCATCGGTGAGCCCCAAGCAAGCCGGGCCGCCCGAATGTGGCTGTTGCCCCTTATGGGCAGAGGTCTGGGAGGGTCGGGGCAGGCCGGATGGTACCTGTGGAGAAGGCCGATAATCCCGGAGTGAAGAAATGGCCCGCTACGTGTCCAAATAGATCAAGACTGTTGGCTTCGAACAACGAATGCGCGACATATCTTGTCCCCCGCCGATGAGCTGTTGGCACAAGGCCAACGGCCCACGCCAGGCACGTATCGGTGGCAGATCCGGGCAAAGTCGGACGCTTTTAAGCCCTGCTAGGGGCCGAGGTCGATTCCCAGACCCTCGTTGCGCCCGGGGAGGGGCGGCCGGGCGATTTCGGGGGGATCGGCCAACCAGCTTGGCATTTGAGCGGCCTGAGTGTTGTAGAGGGTCTGGCTGAGCCGCGCGCGGAGCCCGCTCGTGGGGGTGACGTCCCGTTCCCACCCGGCGGTTCTGTCGGGCAAGGGCAGGGTCCTCAGGTCGATGTGGCCGAGCTCGGACAGTTCCGCCTCGATGGCAGCGACTCGTCGGTGGCGCCAGTGGTGCTCGGCGTGCCAGGCGTTGTTATGAGCGACTGCGTCAGCGACCCGGTCGAGGTGGCCTGCGCAGCTATCGACGCATTGGGCGGCTCGGGCGAGGTCATTTTGGAAACGTTCGATCTCCTCGTGGGCCGCCGTCTTCTGGTGCCGTCCGTTCCGGCGGAGTAGGGAGAGGGGTCCGATCCGGTCGAGCCGGTCCTGCGCGGCGTCCAGACGGTAGGTAGCCCCCTGGTGGGCGTCCTGGGCGGCGCGGAGTTCCTGTTC
>DASXTK010000393.1:0-31599 GCA_036505485.1 Acidimicrobiales bacterium | reverse complement strand
TGCCCCTCGTGCGGGCGAGCCGAGATCGATGTGATCGAGGTGGCCCAGCGGGCACAGGAAGCCTTCGGGGATCGGGAGATCCCCCTCCAGGTGGCAGTCATGGGCTGCGTGGTGAACGGTCCGGGCGAGGCCAAGGACGCGGATCTCGGGATCGCCGCCGGGCGGGGTCGGGGCCACCTGTTCGTCAAGGGCCAGAACATCGCCGTGGTCCCGGAGGACCAGATGGTCGAGGCGCTGGTCGAGTGGGCCGAGATCATCCAGGAGCACGGGGTCGAGGCGGCGTTGGAGCGGGCCCAGGCCACCCGGGACGCGGCCCGCAGCGCGGCGGAGAGCGACCGTCTGGCGCTGCTCGAGGCCAAGGGCGACGACGCCAACAGCAGCGAAGTCCGCATCGAGGCGATTCGTCGAATCAACTCCTGAGGGCCGACGGTTACCGGGTTGACCGAAGGTCGTAGTCTTGGGTCATGGTCAAGCCGGCCTCCCGATCGTCCAACCAAATGCTGATGCGGGTTGGCGTCCTCGTGCTTGCGGTGGTCCTCGGCCTCATCGTGCTGCAGATGGTGGTCGGATTGATCTGGAGCCTGATCCGGGTCGCGGTGCTCCTCGGGCTGCTCGGTGTCGCCGCGTGGATCGTGCTGATCGGCCCACCCAGCTGGGACGACAAGAGCTAGCGAGGTGCTGCTTCTCATGAGCCGCACAAATAACACCCCTTCGCAACGGATTCGTCACATGACATTCAGTAGGGTCCGCCGCTCGTGAAGGCCCGCGAACTGCGCTTGATGGCTGTCGCCCTAGGCGGCCTGGCACTGGTGGTCGCGGCGCGCGGTGGCGAGGTCCACCAGGGCGCGGTGACCGTCGACGACCCCCACGGCTCGCAGACCCGCGAGGTCTCCGTGCTGGCCGGCGACCAGAGCGCACCGGTCGGAGGCGAGGCAGCCTTGCCCGGGCTGGGGCAGAACCTCGGCGGGCTGGCCGGTGGCGACGCCATCCACCTTCTGGACTTCGGCGAGGTCGACCAGTCGGGCGCGACCTGCAGCGAAGGCGTCGAGGGCGTCGTCCCCCGCACCATCGCGGTGACCCAGGGTGAGAGCGACCTGGTCGACGAGAACCTGTTCAGCCGGCTCGAGGTCGACAACGCGGTTGTCTACGCCGATCTCGACGGAGATGGCAGCGACGAGGCCGTGGTCCACACGGTGTGCGCTTACGGCGCCAACGGCGCCCAGGACAGCATCCAGGTGTGGGACTTCGCCTCGGGAAGCCCCAAGCTCAAGGCGTCGATGGGCGAGGCTCCGGCCTCGGTCAGCGGGCCGTTCCCGCCGGCGGTCAAGCAGATCACGGTCGACGGCGACACCGTGGCGGTGACCTGGAGCCACTGGGACAACGACGATCTGCACTGCTGCGCCAGCATGCAGACGACCGTTCGTTACCGGTTGGACGGCAATGAATTGAAGGCCACGGGCACCCCTGAGACCACGCCAGCGGGCTAAACAAGCTCGATGGCCAAGGTTCTCACGTCACAAGCCGACGACTTCCCCCGCTGGTACCAGGACGTCCTGGCCAAGGCCGAGCTCGCCGACAACGGTCCAGTGCGCGGGACCATGGTCATCCGGCCCTACGGCTATGCCATCTGGGAGCGGATGCAGGCCGAGGTCGACCTGCGCATCAAGTCCTGCGGCGCGCTGAACGCCTACTTCCCGCTGTTCATCCCCGAGAGCTATCTGGCCCGGGAAGCCGAGCACGTCGAGGGCTTCAGCCCCGAGCTGGCCGTTGTCACCCACGCTGGTGGCAAGAAGCTGGACGAACCCGTCGTCGTCCGCCCGACCAGCGAGACCGTCATCGGCGAGTACATGGCCAAGTGGGTGCAGTCGTACCGGGACCTGCCGCTGCTGCTCAACCAGTGGTGCAACGTGGTCCGCTGGGAGCTGCGGCCCCGGTTGTTCCTGCGCACCAGCGAGTTCCTCTGGCAGGAGGGTCACACCGCCCACACCAGCCAAGCCGACGCCGCGGCCTACGCCATGCGCATCTTGCGCGAGGTATACGAGGACTTCATGGTCAATGTGCTGGCGATGCCCGTTCTGGTGGGCCGCAAGACCGCGGCGGAACGGTTCGCCGGAGCCATCAACACCCTGACCTGTGAAGGGATCATGGGCGATGGCAAGGCGCTGCAGATGGCCACCAGCCACGAGCTGGGCACCAACTTCGCCGAGGCCTTCGACATCGACTACCTCGACGATCAAGGGGCGACCCAGCACTGCTGGACCACGTCGTGGGGCTCGTCGACCCGTATGGTCGGGGGCCTGATCATGGGCCACGGCGACGACGACGGTCTGGTGGTTCCGCCCCGGCTGGCGCCGATCCAGGTGGTGGTGCTCCTGGTCAAGGACGACGGCGAGGCCGGGGAGCGGGCCGGCAAGATCGCCGACGAGCTGGGCGCGCTGGGGGTCCGGGCGGTGCTCGACGACAAGGTGGCCACGAGCTTCGGGCGCCGCAGCACCGACTGGGAGCTCAAGGGTGTCCCGGTGCGGGTCGAGGTCGGACCCCGGGACCTGGCCCAGGGTCAGGTAACCCTCGTGCGCCGTGACTTGGGTGACAAGGCCCCGGTCGACGTCGAGGGCGTGGGAAAGCACGTGGTCGATCTGCTCGCCGAGGTGCACGACGCCCTGCTCGATCGGGGCCGGGAGCGGCTGGCGTCGTGGACGACCGACGCCGTCACCCTGGAGGAAGCTGCCGAGGCCGCCCTGACCGGTGTAGGCCGGTTGCCCTGGGATCTCGTGCGCGGCGCGGGTGAGGCCAAGCTGGCGCAGAAGGCAGTCACCGTGCGCTGTTTGCAACGGGCCGACGGGTCGGTTCCCGACAGCGAGGACGAGGGCGATCTCGTCGCCTACGTCGCCCGCGCTTACTGATCCAGCGGACGGAACCGCATACGGAGTGTGGGCCGGCGCACGCGAACCGTCCTCGCGGGGTGATCGATATACTTCGTCGTCCGTTCCGTTCGATTCCTTCGAGGGAAGGCGTGGGCCAAGCCCACGCCTTTCGTATGAAATGACCACTACACGACAGGAGGTGCAGCACAGATGAGCGTGACCGATGTAGTCCGCGACATCGTGCTGCCCATCCTCTCCGACCAGGACGTCGAGCTCTACGACCTCGACGTGCAGGGGTCGGTGGTGAAGGTGGTGGTCGACCGCAAGGGCGGGGTCGATCTGGAGGCGTTGGGTGCTGTGACCCGGGCGGTGTCACGCGCTCTCGACGATGCCGATCCCATCCCCAGCCGCTACACGCTCGAGGTCACCAGCCCCGGTGTCGAGCGCCCCCTGCGCACGCCCGATCAGTTCGCCCGGGCCATCGGCGAGGTGGTCAAGGTCCGCACCCTGCCCGAGGCCCCAGGCGACCGTCGGGTCGAGGGGGTGTTGGCCACCGCCGACGAGGCCGGCATCACCGTGCGCACCACGGACCCCGAAGAGTCCGACGAGCCGGTGCTGCGCCGGCTGGCCTACGCAGAGATCGAACGGGCGCGGACCGTCTTCGAGTGGGGGACTCCGGCCCCCAAGCCGGGGCAGAACGCAACGTCGCCGGGTGGCAAGAAGCAGAAAAGGGAACGCAGGTCATGAGCAATCCCGACATGTTGGAAGCGCTCCAGGCGCTCGCCGCCGAGAAGGGGATCTCCGTCGACACCCTTCTGTCGGCCTTGGCCGATGCCTTGGAGTCCGCGTACAAGCGCATGCCTGGTGCACACGAGTACGCGTGGGTGACCATCGATCCGGCCAGCTTCGACATCCGGGTCTATGCCCAGGACATCGACGAGGACGGCGAACCAACCGGTCCCGAACTGGACGTGACCCCCAAGGATTTCGGTCGCATCGCCGCCCAGACGGCGCGCCAGGTCATGACCCAGCGCATCCGGGAGGCGGAGCGCGAGCTGCGCTACGAGGAGTACGCCGGGCGCGAGGGCGACATCGTCACCGGCACGGTGCAACAGGGCGACAGCCGCTACACGCTGCTGAGCCTGGGGCCGGTCGAGGCGTTGCTGCCCCAGGCCGAGCAGGTGCCCCACGAGCGGCCCGAGGCCAACACCCGGCTGAAGGCCTACATCGTCGAGGTGCGGCGCACCTCCAAGGGCCCGCAGATCGTGGTGTCGCGCACCCATCCCGGGCTCATCCTCGAGCTGTTCAAGCTGGAGGTGCCCGAGATCGCCGACGGGATCGTCGAGATCAAGGCCTGCGCTCGGGAGCCCGGGCACCGCACCAAGATCGCGGTGTGGTCCAACGACAACAACGTCGACCCGGTGGGCGCCTGTGTCGGCGCCCGGGGCGCTCGGGTGCGGCAGGTCGTCAACGAACTGCGGGGCGAGAAGATCGACATCGTCCCGTTCTCCGACGACCCCTACGAGTTCGTGGCCAAGGCGCTGTCACCGGCCAAGGTCAAAGAGGTGCGGATCGACGAGTCCACCGGTGTGGCCGAGGTGATCGTGCCCGACTACCAGCTGTCGCTGGCCATCGGCAAGGAAGGCCAGAACGCCCGCTTGGCCGCGCGTCTCACCGGCTGGCGGGTCGACATCAAGAGCGAGAGCCAGCTGGCCGAAGAGGAGACCTACGGCAACCAGGACTGGGCCGAAGGCGAGTGGGTGGTCAACCCCGACACCGGCGAGCAGGTGTGGCAGCCGGCCGAGGGCGGCCCCGCGGTGTCGGCCGAGGAGTGGGTCACCGCCACCGAGAGCACCGACACCGAAGCCAAGCCTGACGAACAGGCCAAGGCCAAGGACGACGAGGCCAAGCCCGAAGCCAAGGATGACGAGGCCAAGCCCGAAGCTGCGGCACCCTCCGACGAGACCGACGCGGAGTCCTCGACCGAGCCGGAGGAGTCCGCTGAAGCCGACGCCGAGGTCACGGCCGAAGCCTCGACCGAGTCCGAGGAGTCCTCGGACGATGAAGTTGAACGGGAATCCGCCGATAAGTCCTGACTCCGGTGTGGGGCCGATACGTACCTGCATTGGCTGTCGGCAGCGCCGAAGTGCCGAGGAACTGGTGCGTTTTGCTCGTGCAGTGGACGGATCGATCGTGGCCGACCGTAGACTTGCAGGTCGTGGTGCGTGGCTGTGTGCCGACACACTTGATGCGTGTCGGGCGGCGGCTGAGCGCCGCAATGCGTTCGCACGGGCGTTTCGCCTGCATGAATGACTGGTTCTGACCTCGTTCGGAAGCTGGTGTTCGTGCCGGTCGTGCGGTCTGCGCGAGGATAAGGAACTGCGATTTGCACCGGCCCCTGCGCGGTGCGCGCCCAACGACATGACGAAGGGCTGGTCAGAAAGAACTTGGCTGCGAAGATCCGGGTCCATGAGCTCGCCAAAGAGCTCGGGCTCACAAACAAGGAGGCCCTCGACCTCAGCTTGGCCCTGGGCATCGGGGTGAAGACGCATTCCTCGGGCATCGAGGAGGCGCAGGCCGACCGCGTCCGTCGCCGCGCCCAGCGCGACGGGCTGGTGCGTGCCGAGCAGCCCGCCGAGCCCAAGGCCGAACCGGTGAAGGCGAGCAAGGCCACGAAGGCGACCAAGAGCGCCTCCAGCAAGCCCAAGGCCGACAAGAAGCCGGAAGCCGAGCCCAAGACCGACGACGGCGAGGCGGCCGACAAGCCGGCCAAGGCGGCCGCAGCCGAGGAACCGGCCAAGGCCGAAGCTGTCAAGGAGACCGCCGCCAAGGCCGAGGCGAAGGCCGATGCTGTAGAGCCGCAGGCCGACTCCAGCGACGACGAGCAACCCGAGCGCGCCGCGCCGACCCCGCCGCCGCCTCCGGCCGCCAGCCGACCCAGCGCGCCGGCCCCGAAACCGCCGATGCCGCGCCCGTCCACCCCGCCGCCTCCGCCTCCTCCCGCACCTCTGCTCGACGAGACCCCCGCGGCCGCGGAGCGCCCGGCTCGACTGGTGACCTCGTCGGGCAGCGATCATCCGCCGCGCCCGGCCCGCCGTCCCGAGGTTCCCGCCGCCGCCCCGGCGCCTGCGCCGGCGCAGCAGCCCGCGGCCCATGCCCCCCGTCCGCCCGAGCCCCAGGCATCCGGGGGACAGTCACGGGCACCCCGGCCGCCCCGACCGAGCGCCCCGCCGGCCGGTCGACCGGCGTCCGGTGGCGGCTCAGCCGATGCGCAGCGGTCGCCGGTGTCGTCGTCGGGCAAGGCCATTCCGCCCCCGCCCGGTCCGCCGGTGTCGACCACCGGCAAGCCCATCCCGCCTCCGCCCGGCATGGGTGGTCGTGGCGCGCCGCCGAACCGTCCCGGCCCTGGCCGGGTTGGCGTCGGTGGACGAGGCCGCACCGGCCCGCCGAGTGGCGGCGGTAGTGGCGGTGGCAGCCGTCCCTTCGGGGGTGGCGGTGGCCCCGGTAGCGGTCCTGGCCGTCCGGGCGGCGGTCCTGGCATGGGCGGTGGTCCCGGTGGTGGCCCAGGTGGTGGCCGTCCCGGTGGCGGTCCCCGTGGTGGACAGCGTCCGCCCCGCCGTCGCGGCCGTCGTCGTCGCAACCGTGAAGAGCTGCAGCCGATGGAGGTGCCGAGCTACACGCCGGCGTCTGCCCCGGTGCCCGAGGGCGTCATCGTCGTCGAGCGAGCCTCGACCCCGCAGGATCTCGGCCCCAAGCTGAACCGGACCGCCTCCGACGTGGTGCGGTTCCTCATGCAGCAGGGCGAGATGGTCACTGCGACCCAGTCGCTGAGCGACGACATGATCGAGCTGTTCGCGGCCGAGATCGGCGCCGAGATCCGTCTGGTCGACCCGGGCGAGGAGCAAGAGGTCGAGCTGCAGAGCCAGCTGGGCCTCGAGGAGCTGCTCGAGGACGATCCCGAGGAGCGCCAGGCCCGCCCGCCGGTCATCACGGTGATGGGCCACGTCGACCACGGCAAGACCAAGCTGCTCGACCGCATCCGCAACGCCAACGTGATCGAGGGCGAGGCCGGCGGCATCACCCAGCACATCGGTGCCTACCAGACCGAGAAGAACGGCCGGCACATCACCTTCATCGACACCCCGGGCCACGCCGCGTTCACCGCGATGCGAGCCCGCGGCGCCCAAGCCACCGACATCGTCATCCTGGTGGTGGCGGCCGACGACGGCGTGATGCCGCAAACCGTCGAGGCGCTCAACCATGCTCGGGCCGCCCAGGTGCCGATCGTGGTGGCCATCAACAAGATCGACCGGGAGAACGCCAACCCCGACCGGGTGAAGCAACAGCTCAGCGAGCTCGATCTGATCCCCACCGACTGGGGTGGCGACGTCGAGATGGTGCCCATCTCGGCCCGTGAGGGCATCGGCATCGACGAGCTGCTCGAGACGTTGCTGCTGGTGGCCGACGTGCAGGAACCGCCGATCGCGGCCAGCTACGAAGGCCGCGCCGCCGGTGTCGTCCTCGAAGCCCGGCTCGATGTGGGCCGCGGCCCGGTGGCCACGGTCCTCGTGCAGCGGGGCACCTTGCGGGTCGGCGATCCGCTGGTGGCCGGGGCGGCCTGGGGCCGGGTCCGGGCGTTGATCAACGACCGCGGCACGACCGTGCGTGAGGCCGGTCCGTCCATGCCGGTACAGGTGCTGGGTCTCAGCGACGTCGCCGACGCCGGCGATCAGTTCGTGGTGGCCCCGGATGAGAAGGTGGCCCGTTCGGTGGCCTCCACCCGCGAGCACTGGCACCGCCTGGCCAACCTGGGCCGCGAGGCCGCGGTGTCCATGGGCGGCGGGGCCAAGCTCGAGGACCTGTTCGAGCAGATCCGGCAGGGCGAGAAGGCCACCCTCAACCTCATCCTCAAGGCCGACGTGATCGGCTCCTTGGAGGCGCTGACCGAAGCGCTCCGCAAGCTGGAGCGCGAGGACGTCACCCTGGCCTTCATCGACCGGGCGGTCGGTGGCATCACCCAGAACGACGTCCAGTTCGCCGCGGCCTCCAATGCCACGATCATCGGCTTCAACGTCCGCCCCGACCGCAAGTCCCGGGAGCTGGCGCAGAACGAGGACGTCGAGATCAGGACCTACGAGATCATCTACCAGGTGCTCGAGGACATCGAGAACGCCATGGTGGGCATGCTGGCACCGGAGTTCGAGGAAGTGGTGACCGGCGAGGCCGAGGTCCGGGAGATCTTCTCGGTGCCGCGGGTCGGCAAGGTGGCCGGCTGCTACGTCACCAGCGGTGTCATCACCCGGGGTTCGAAGGTCCGGTTCCTGCGCGAGGGCACCATCATCTGGAAGGGCACGGTCAGCTCGTTGAAGCGCTTCAAGGAGGACGCCCGCGAGGTGGCTTCCGGCTTCGAGTGCGGCATCGGCTTGTCCGACTTCCAGGACCTCAAGCAGGGCGACCTCATCGAGACCTTCGACGAACGGGAGATCCCGCGGTCCTGACGGCCGGCCCTAGTCTGAAGGCGTGCACGCGGCCGCGCTGCGGATCGAGCTCTACCTGCGAGAGTGTCGATCGCTGAAAGCCAAGCGCTCGGCGGTGCGACCGATCGTCGAGGGCCTGCGCAAGCGCCATCGGGTGTCGGCGGCCGAGATCGATCACCAGGACAACTGGCATCGGGCCGCGGTCGGTGTCGCCGCCGTCGCCGGATCGCAGACCCAGCTCACCGAGGTGCTTGACCACGTTGAGCGGTTCGTGTGGTCGTTCCCAGAGGTTGAGGTGCTACGGGTGGATCGTCGCTGGATCGAGGAGGAGGACTAGGACATGGCCCGTCGCATCCGCAGCAGCAACAGCGCGGCGCGGGACTTTCCGCGCACCGCTCGTCTCAACCAGCTGATCCACGAGATCGTGGCCGAGGAGATCGAGCGCATCGACGACGACCGCCTCGGGTTCCTCACCGTGGTCGCGGTCGAGGTCGAGGCCGACATCCGGCGAGCCATCGTGTGGTACTCGACGCTGTCGGAGGGCGAGCAGGAGGTCGGCCACGCCCCCGACGAGCAGATCCTCGAAGCTCTCGAGGACCATCGCCGCCAGATTCAGGCCGCCATCGCCCGCCAAGCCCGCTTGAAGCGGACCCCGGAGCTGATGTTCAAGGTCGATCTCGTCACCCGGCAGGCGGTGCGGCTGGAATCCATCCTTCGCGACATCGCCCCCGGCAAGACACCGGATCCATGACCGAGGGCATCGCCTTCGTCGACAAACCCGCCGGCTGGACCTCCCACGATGTGGTGGCCAAGTCGCGCGGCCTCCTCGGCACCAAGAGGGTGGGCCACGCCGGAACCCTGGACCCCGATGCCACTGGGCTGCTGGTCCTGGGGGTGGGCCGGGCGACCCGGCTGCTGACGTTCCTGTCCGGGTTGGACAAGACCTACACGGGGGAGGCGGTGCTGGGTGTGGCGACGGCCAGCCTCGACGCCTCCGGCGAGGTCACCGGCACTTGGGACATGGCCGGGGTCACGCTGGGCCAGGTCCGCGCCGCGGCGGTGGGGTTGGCCGGCGACATCGACCAGGTGCCGCCGATGGTGTCGGCCAAGAAGATCGCCGGGCGTCGGCTGCACGAACTGGCGCGTGAAGGGGTGGAGGTGGAGCGGCCCCCGGTGCGGGTGCACGTGGCCCGGTTCGACGTTGGGGAACCCACCGCGCCGTGCGTGTTCCCCATCACCGTGACCTGCTCTTCGGGGACCTACGTGCGGTCCCTCGCCGCCGATCTCGGCACTGCCCTCGGGGGTGGGGCCCACCTGCGCAACCTGCGGCGGCTGTCCGTGGGCCCGTTCGACGTGGACGAGGCTGTCCCCCTCGATCAGCTGGGCCCCGACCGCGTCCTCCCACCGCTGACCGCGTTCCGGGGCCAGAACCCGGTCGTGGTGGACGATGAGGCTGCCGCCGCGGTCCGTCACGGTGCCGTCCTACCGCTCGATCGCCTGGGCGTTGGATCCGATGAACCGGGCCCCTGGCCGGTCGTCGACGGCGGCGGTTCCCTGTTGGCGGTCTACCTCCCGCACAAGCCGGGGACAGCCAAGCCGGGCCTCGTCCTGGCGCCCTGACATCGCGTGCATCGGGAGACGGCGAGGGTAGGGTCGGGGCGGTGCTAGGCGAACCGCAGATCGCCGACTCGTTGATCGACCTGATCGGCAACACACCCCTGATGCGGTTGGGCCGGGTAGCGGCCGACCTGGACTGCCAGGTGGTGGTCAAGCTGGAGCACCTCAACCCCGGCGGCAGCGTCAAGGACCGGCCGGCGCTGCGCATGATCGAGCAGGCCGAGCTGGACGGGCTGCTGGGCCCGGGCGGCACCATCGTGGAGCCCACCTCGGGGAACACCGGCGTGGGGCTGGCCATCGTGGCGGCCCAGCGGGGCTACCGCTGCATCTTCGTGGTCACCGACAAGGTGGCGCCGGAGAAGATCCAGCTGTTGGAGGCCTACGGCGCCGAGGTCGTGGTGTGCCCGGTCGCGGTCGCACCGGACGACCCGCGGTCCTACTACTCGGTGGCCGAACGGTTGGTGCGCGAGACCCCAGGCTCGTTCCGCCCCAACCAGTACGGCAACGACCAGAACCCCCGGGCCCACGAGCTGACCACCGGCCCGGAGATCTGGGAGCAGACCGCCGGCTTGATCACCCATTTCGTGGCCGGCATCGGCACCGGGGGCACCATCACGGGCGTCGGCCGCTATCTCAAGGCCCAGGAGCCCGCGGTGCAGATCGTCGGCGCCGACCCGGCCGGATCGGTGTACTCCGGCGGATCGGGTCGGCCCTACCTGGTCGAAGGCATCGGCGAGGACTTCTGGCCCACCACCTACGACCCGTCGCTGGTCGACCGGGTAGTGGCAGTGTCCGACGAGGACAGCTTCGTCATGGCCCGCCGGGTCACCTGCGAGGAGGGCCTGCTGATCGGGGGCTCGGGCGGAACCGCAGTGGCCGCGGCGCTGGAGGTGGGACAGGAGCTGGGCCCCGAGCACCTGGTCGTAGTGCTCATCCCCGATTCGGGTCGGGGCTACTTGTCGCGGGTGTTCGACGACGAGTGGATGGCCGGCTTCGGCTTCCTCCGGGGTGGTGACCACACCGTGGCCGATGTGGTGGAGGCCCGGCGAGCCGATATGCCGCCGCTGGTCTACGTGGATCCCGAAGCGACCGTGCGCCGGGCCGTGAACGTGATGCGGGGCTACGGGGTTTCTCAGGTCCCGGTGGCCAAGGGCGAGATGCCGTTGGCCGCAGCCGAGGTGCTGGGGGCCATAGACGAGCTCGTGCTGATGGACCTGGCGTTCCGCTCGCCCGAGGTGATGGACGAGCCGGTCGAGAAGGTGATGGGGCCCAAGCTGCCGACCATCGGCATCGGTCAACCCGTCGCCCTGGCCGTCGAGATGCTCGATCGGGCCGCGGCCGTGCTGGTGCTCAGCGGGGGTCGGCCCCTTGGCGTGCTGACCCGCAGCGACGTGCTCGGCTATCTGTCTCGGGCTCATTCCGAGGCCAATCCGTGAGCGGTGCGAAGGAAGCGGGATTCGAGACCCTGGCCATCCACGCCGGCTCCGACCCGGATCCGGCCACCGGTGCAGTGGTCCCGCCGATCAGCCTGTCAACGACCTATGCGCAGAGCGCGGTCGGAGAGCACCAGGGCTGGGAGTACTCCCGCAGCGGGAACCCCACCCGAGCTGGGCTGGAGACCTGCGTGGCCGCGCTCGAGGGCGCGGCCCATGGCCTGGCGTTCGCATCCGGCCTGGCTGCCGAGGATGCAGTGTTGCGGGTCCTGGGACCAGGGCAGGGGATCGTGCTGGGCGACGATGCCTACGGCGGCACCTTCCGGCTCCTCGACAAGGTCCATGCGCCCGCTGGTCGACCCTGGTCGGCTCTCGATCTGACCAACCCCGACGAGTTGGCTCGTGACTGGCCGGCCGGGACCGGCATGGTGTGGCTCGAGACGCCCACCAATCCAGCGCTCGGCATCGTGGACATCGCGGTGGTAACCGAGATCGCCCACAGCCACGATGCCCTGGTCGTGGTGGACAACACGTTCGCCACTCCGTACCTGACCCAGCCGCTGACCCTGGGCGCGGACGTCGTGGTCCACTCGTCGACCAAGTACCTGGGCGGGCACTCGGACGTGGTCGGAGGGCTCGTGGCCACCAACGACGCCGGGTTGGCGGAACGCATCGGCTTCCTGCAGAACGCCGTCGGTGCAGTGCCGTCGCCCTTCGACTGCTACCTGGTCCAGCGAGGGCTGAAGACCCTGGCGGTGCGGCTCGACCGGCATTGCGCCAACGCCCGCACCGTGGTGGAGCTGCTGGTCGACCATCCCGCCGTGGCCCGGGTGCTCTGGCCCGGGTTGGACGCCCATCCCGGCCACGAGGTGGCCAAGCGCCAGATGCGCGATTACGGCGGAATGGTGTCCTTCACACTGCGGGCCGGTGAGGCCGCTGCGGTCGCGGTGGTGGAGCGGACCGAGGTGTTCACGCTGGCCGAGTCCCTCGGGGCGGTCGAATCGCTGATCGAGCATCCGGCCCGGATGACCCATGCCTCGGCCGCGAACTCACC
Source organism: Acidimicrobiales bacterium (assembly GCA_036505485.1). Classification (GTDB taxonomy): domain Bacteria; phylum Actinomycetota; class Acidimicrobiia; order Acidimicrobiales; family VFJN01; genus DASXTK01. The sequence goes on along the minus strand of DASXTK010000393.1, from coordinate 19,154 downwards.
GCTCGCGGTCGATCCCGCGCTGGTGCGGCTGTCCGTCGGCTTGGAGACCGCGGCCGACCTCGTCGCCGACCTGGCAAACGCCCTTGATCTAGTGGGCTGATAGGCGCTCGCCTGTACGCTCCCGCACCAATGAAGGTGCTGCGCGACCAGTCGAGCTGCCCCCGGCCGCCGGAGGGCAGTGCGGTCACCATTGGTGCCTACGACGGCGTGCATCTGGGGCATCAGGCGGTCATCGCCGAGGTCCGTCGGCGGGCCGAGGCCCGGGGGTTGCGCAGCGCGGTGGTGACCTTCGATCGCCATCCGGCCTCGGTGGTGCGTCCCGACTCGGCACCCAAGCTCCTCACCGATCTGGACCAGAAGCTGGAGCTGCTGGGCGCCACCGGCATCGACTACGGCCTGGTGGTCACCTTCGATGCCGCCCGCAGCCGGGAATCGGCCGACGACTTCGTCCGTGACGTGCTCGTCGGCTGTCTCAACGCCAAGGTCGTGGTGGTGGGCGAGGACTTCCACTTCGGCTACAACCGCACCGGCAACGTCCGCCGCCTGACCGAGCTCGGAGCCACGCTCGGATTCGACGTCGAGGGGATCGAGCTGGTCGATGCCACCGGTGTCCCGACCGACCGGGTGCTGGACCGGGTCTCGTCCACCCGGATCCGGGCGGCCCTGGCCGACGGTGACCTCCCGGCCGCGAACGCCCTGCTGGGCCGGCCCTACGAGGTGCGGGGAATCGTGGCCCGCGGCGACGAGCGGGGCCGGGAGCTGGGCTTCCCCACCGCCAACGTCTCGGTGCCCCAGGACGTCCTGCTGCCCGCCGATGGCATCTACGCCGGGTGGTACGAGCGGCCGGATGCCACCGTCCATCCCGCAGCCATCTCCCTGGGCCGGCGCCCGACCTTCTACGTCGACGCCAAGGCCAGCCTGCTGGAGGCCCATCTCCTCGACTTCGACGGCGACCTCTACGACGAGCCGGCCAAGGTGCGGTTCGTGGCTCGGCTGCGGGGAGAGGTCAAGTTCGACTCGGTTGAGGCGTTGATCGAACAGATGGCTCGTGACTGCGATGAGGCCCGGCGGATTCTGGAGAAGCCCTGACCTGGCGGTCTGCTTGCCCAGAGGTGCCATGGTGGGTGCTCCCGAGGTAGACGGAGTCTGGCGATGATGGCGCTTGCTTTGCGGCACAAGGAGGAGGCGGGGCCCCTTGCCGGGCCGCGGTTGGCTCGGCACGGGATCACGCTGGAGGACGGGCACCGGGTCGGCGTTGCGGTCTGTGGTGAGGGGATGCCGGTGGTGTTGGTCCACGGGCTCACCGCCGAGGGGATCCTCTACGCCCAGACCCTGTCGCGGCTGGTGAAGATGGGGTTCAAGGTCGTGGCCGTGGACATAGCCGGCCACGGTGCGACCGACGGGCTCCCCAGCGGCGGCGGCAATCTGGCCGGCTACAGCGAGCTGCTGGGCCGGGTCCTGGACCACCTGGGAATCCGGCAGGCGATCCTGGCCGGCCACTCGCTGGGCGGTCGGCTCGTCACCCAGCTGGCGGCCGAGCAGCCGAACCGTGCCCTCGCGGTGGTCCTCATCGACGCCGCGGTCGGTGAGACCTGGGACCGTCTGATCAACGTGTGCCGCTTCGTGCCCCCGGTGTTCGCCGGCGTGGGGGCAATGATGATCGCCGACACCCTGTCCATGTTGACGCTGCTGCGCGATCGGACCCAGGCGATGAAGCTCGGGAAGCTGATGGCGCCCACGGTGGCCGGACATGCCTTGCATCCGTGGCGGATGGTGGGTCCCGCGGTGTCGCTGTTCCGGTCGCGTTCGAGCCGCCCGCTGCTGGAGGCCCTGGCCCGGGAACAGGTGCCGGTGGTGGTCATCCACGGCGACCGGGACCTGGTGGTGCCGTTCGCCACGGCTCGGGACGCGGCGCGGGCCACCGGAGGCTGGCTGGTGGCCGTCCACGGGGGAACCCACTCCTGGTTGCTCAAGGACCCCGAGACCCTGCCGGCGATCATCGCTTACCTGCTGGGCAACGAGCTGCGGGGTCAACGTCGAGCCCTCCTGAAGGACGTCGGGCTCAACCCGGCGACCGCCACGTACGCCGAGATCGAGGAGCGGTTCCTGGAGCCCGACGCGCTGGTCAGCAGGCTCACCCCCACCCCGATACGACCGGCGCTGTTCGCCCTTCCGGCCCGCCCGGCCCGCTACAGATGGACCGTGAGCCGGGTCGAGGACTGACCGCTACGGGGCGCCTGGGTTCGGGAGCGAGGGGTGGCTGCTGGTAGGATCGATCAACGCTCCGGGCCTGGACATAGGAGGGGCAGGCGTTTCGGCGCCCGTTCCGGCCGGTCAGTGGGGCTGGGTAAACAGTCACCCGATGTAAGGAAGAGACGTTTGTCAGATCAGATCGACGCGGCGAAGTCCGGCATCATCGCCGATCACAAGCTGCACGATTCCGACACCGGTTCGCCCGAGGTGCAGGTCGCGCTGCTCACCGCACGCATCAACCATCTCAACGAGCATCTCGGAACGCACAAGAAGGATCATCACAGCCGACGCGGCCTGCTCAAGCTGGTCGGTCGGCGGCGGCGCTTGCTCGACTACGTGCGAGCCAACGACGTCGAACGCTATAGGGCAATCATCGCCCGCAACGGCCTCCGCCGTTAGGGCAACCCCGGGAGCGGCCCAGGTGGGCCGCTCCTTTGTACATATGGCGGCGTGAGTGTCAGCTGCCAGTCGCCAACTCCCGGCGGGTCCGGGGGTACGCCGACTGGGAACTGGCCCCGCTGCCCTGAGTCGGTGGTTCGAATGCCACCGAAAAAAAGGAGAGCGAACGATGGCAGAACCCATCGTCGTCAGTGGCCCAATATCGGGCACTGACGAAACCCTCATGTTCGAGACCGGCAAGCTGGCGTTTCAGAGCCAGGGAGCCGTGGTCGCGACCATCGCCGGCACGACCGTGCTGGTTACCGCCAATGGGGCCAAGGGAATCCGGGAAGGGATCGACTTCTTCCCCCTCACCGTGGACGTCGAGGAGCGCATGTACGCCGCGGGACGGATCCCCGGCAGCTTCTTCCGCCGTGAAGGCCGGCCCACCGACCTGGCCATCCTGACCTGTCGGCTGATCGACCGGCCGCTGCGGCCCAGCTTCGCCGACGGCTACCGCAACGAGACCCAGGTCGTCGTGACCGTGGTCGGCATCGACGGGGAGAACCCCTACGACGTGCTGTCCATCAACGCCGCCTCGGCCGCGCTGATGGTGTCCGGCATCCCCTTCGACGGTCCGATCGGTGCCGTGCGCATCGCCTGGTCCCGCGAGGGCCAGTGGGTGCCGCACCCCACCTATGACCAGGCCGAGGACGCCACGTTCGAGCTCATCGTGGCCGGCCGGCAACTCGACGACGGCGACATCGCCATCATGATGGTCGAGGCCGGTGGCACCGAGAAGGCTTGGCAGTGGTACGAGGAAGGTGCGCCCCACGCCACCGAGCAGGTGATCGCCGAGGGTCTGGAAGCGTGCAAGACCTGGATCCGCGAGTCGATCGAGCTGCAACGCCAGCTGGCCGACCAGGCCAAGGCTGCCGGACAGATCCCGACGCTCGAATGGGAGCCCCAGCTCGACTACAGCGAGGAGATCTTCGCCCGGGTCGAGGCGGTCGGCATCAAGCGCCTCGACGAGGCGTCACGCATCACGGCCAAGGCCGAACGCAACGAGGCCACCGACGAAGCCACCGCGGCGATCATCGCCGAGCTGGCTGCCGAGTTCCCCGAGCGGGAGCCGGAGATCAAGTCGGCGGCTCGGGCTCTGCTCAAGAAGGTGATCCGCCGGCGCGTCGTCGAGGAAGGCACCCGGATCGACGGACGCAGCACCACCGATCTCCGCCCGCTGTCGGCTGAGGTCGGCGTGCTCCCCACCGCCCACGGTTCGGGTCTGTTCCAGCGGGGCGAAACCCAGGTCATGAATGTCACGACCTTGGGCATGCCCAAGATGGACCAGCTGCTGGACAACCTGGGCCACAAGGACCGCAAGCGCTACATGCACCACTACAACATGCCGCCCCACGCCAACGGCGAGGTCGGCCGGGTGGGCAGCCCCAAGCGCCGGGAGATCGGTCACGGCCTGTTGGCCGAGCGGGCGCTGCTCCCGGTGGTGCCGTCGCAGGAGGAGTTCCCCTACACGCTGCGTCTGGTCTCCGAGGTCCTGGCGTCCAACGGCTCGACCTCGATGGCCTCGGTGTGCTCGTCGACGCTGTCGATGATGGACGCCGGTGTGCCCCTCAAGGCGCCGGTAGGGGGCATCGCCATGGGCCTGATCCATGCCGAGGGCCGCTACACCACGTTGACCGACATCCTCGGAGCCGAGGATGCCTTCGGCGACATGGACTTCAAGGTGGCCGGTACCGCGGACTTCATCACCGCTCTGCAGCTCGACACCAAGATCGACGGCCTGCCGGCCGACGTCCTGGCCCAAGCGTTGCAGCAGGCCCGCGAGGCCCGGCTGACCATCCTCGACGTGATGCGCCAGACCATCGCCGAGCCCCGGGACGATGTCGGCGAGACCGCACCGAAGATCGTGAGCTTCGAGATCCCGCTGGACAAGATCGGCGAGGTCATCGGGCCCAAGGGCAAGGTGATCAACGCCATCACCGCCGAGACGGGCGCCGACGTGAGCGTCGACGACGACGGCATGGTCGGCACGGTCACCGTCGGTTCCACCGACAAGGGGGCGGTCGAGGAAGCTCGCCGCCAGATCCAGCTGATCCTCAACCCGCCCACCGCCGAGGTCGGTCAGGTCTATCCCGGACGGGTGGTGAACATCACCAAGTTCGGGGCCTTCGTCAACATCCTCCCCGGGCGTGACGGCCTGCTCCACATCTCCAAGATCGGTGGGGGCAAGCGGATCGACAAGGTCGAGGACGTGCTGCAGCTCGGCAACGAGGTCGAGGTGCTCGTCGACGATGTCGACCCCAACGGCAAGGTGTCGCTCAGCCTGGCCAAGGCGCTGGACGTCTCGGCTGGCGGCGGCGGTGGCGGCGGCGGCGATGGTGCCGGGTCTAGCGACGGCGGCGGCGACCGGGACCGGGTCAGCTTCGAGGATTCCTTCGACGACGAGCTCCAGGGCGACCTCGGTGAGCTCGGTCCGGCCAGCGCCCAAGTGGGTGGTGGCGGTGGCCGAGGCGGTGACACCCGCTCCGGGGGCGGCAGTGGCGGCGGTGGTGGTGGTGGTGATGACCGTCGACGTCGGCGTCGGCGCCGGTAGCAGCGGCGGTGGCCAAGAAGTCTGACGAGGGGGTTCGGGAGAGCCGGCTCTCCAATGGCCTGAGGGTGGTGACCGAACGGATGCCTGAGGCCCGTTCGGTCACTCTCGGGGTGTGGGTGGCCATCGGGGGACGGGACGAGCCGGCCGAGTTGGCCGGCGCTTCCCACTTCCTCGAGCACCTGCTGTTCAAGGGCACGGCCGAACGCAGCGCCCGGGACATCGCCGAGGCGGTGGACGCGGTGGGCGGCGAGATGAACGCCTTCACCGCCCGGGAGCACACCGCGTACTACGCCCGGCTCCCGGCCGACCGGATCGACCTGGGTCTCGACATCCTCGGCGATGTGCTCACCGTGCCGTCGTTCGATCCGCACGACATCGACGCCGAGCGCCAGGTCATCCTGGAAGAGATCCTGATGAACCTGGACATGCCCGAGGACCACGTCCACACGCTGTTGGCCGAGGCCATGTTCCCCGACCACCCGCTGGGCCGCGAGGTCCTGGGGAACCCCGAGACCGTCGAGGTCCTCGACCGCGACGCCATCGCCGGGTTCTTCGGCCATTGGTACAAGCCCCGCAACCTGGTGGCTGTCGCGGCCGGCTTGCTCGACCACGACGAACTGGTCGACGCGCTGGAGCAGACGCTGGGCACGCTGGCCGGCGGTGAGCGACCGGAGCGCACGGTCCCGGTGAGTCCACTGCTGCCGCTGGTGGTCCAGACCGACGCCACCGAGCAAGTTCATGTGGCTCTGGGCTGGCGAGCTTTCGACCACAACGATCCCGACCGCTACGCGCTGTCGGTGGTCAATCAGGTGTTGGGCGGAGGGATGGCCAGCCGGCTGTTCCAGGAGGTCCGCGAGGAGCGCGGGCTGTGCTACTCGGTCTACTCGTGGGCCACCACCTACCAGGACAGCGGTTCGGCCGGCATCTACGCCGGGACCAATCCAGCTCGGCTGGAGGAGCTGCTGAGCGTGCTCGACTCCCAGGTGGCCAAGCTGGCCGCCGGCGATCTCGCCGAGTCCGAGCTGGCGGTGGCCAAGGGCTACCTGCAGGGCTCGCTGGTGCTGGCCCTGGAGGATTCCGGGTCCCGCATGGGTCGCCTGGGGCGGGCGTTGGTGAGCCGCGACGAGATCCTGAGCGTGGACGAGCAGCTCACCCGGCTGGGGGCAGTCACGATGGACGACGCGGCCCGGGTAGCGACCAGGGTTTTCGCCTCGCCCCGCTCGTTGGCGGTCATCGGACCGGTGGACGAGTCCAGCTTGAGCTGATTACGGCCGCGTCGGAGGCGGGCGATCCGTAGTCTCGGGGACGATGGCCTGGTTGAGGGTCGAGACCCTCCAACTCCTCCCGGAGATTCGCCGGTCGCTGACCGACCTGGTGCGCCGGCTCGAACCCGAGCACTGGGCCGCGCCGACGGTCTGCGGTGACTGGCGGGTGGGCGACATCGCCGCCCATCTCCTCGGCGTCGAGCTTGGCTACGTGTCCCGGCAGCGAGACGGGGTGGTCATGACGCCAACGCCCGGCATCCCGCTGGGGAAGTGGCTGGCCGGCGTCAACCAGGAGTGGGTCGAGGCCTGCCGGCGGCTGAGCCCCGCGCTCGTGGCCGATCTCGTGGACCAGGCCGGCGGTTGGTTCGAGGCCTATGTGGCGTCGCTCGATCTGGATGCCTTCGGCTATCCGGTGACGTGGGCCGGTGAGCGTTCGGCTCCCGTCTGGATGGATGTGGCTCGGGAGTACACCGAACGTTGGGTCCACCAGCAGCAGATCCGCGAGGCCATCGGACAGCCTGGCCTTCTGCAGCCCCGCTATGTGGGCCCGGTCATCGCCACCTTCGTGCACGCCGTCCCGGTGGCGCTGGCTCGGGTGAACGCCGCCGAGGGGACAACCGTCAACGTGCGGATCACCGGGGAGGGCGGCGGGGCCTGGCACGCGGTCCGCTGGCACAACGAGTGGGACCTGTGGCCGGGCGAGCACGGCGGGGGCGCCGCCGAGCTGGAGACGACGGCCGACAACGCCTGGCGCCTGTTCACCGGCCATCCCGGCGCGGTCGCCCCCCACTTCAGCGGCGACCCAACCCTCGCCAACGCCGCCGCCCAAGCCATAGCCATAATCGCCTAACGTCACGTCGCGCCAGGTCTCCATCGTCGTTCTGTGACCGGGGATGGAGCGGCTGACGGTGGGGTGAAAAAACTCACGGCGCGGTTGGGGTGGGAGGCGCTAGCTTGTGGCCACCAGAGAGAGGAGGTGGTCCAACTTATGAGTGACTGTTGCTATGGGACCCTGGAGGTGGCTGGCCGCTAGGCGGCAAGTCGGACCACCCGGTGGATTCCAACCAGCCCACCGTCGATGAGGTTGCCGGTACTGGTCCCGCTGGCATCAACAGACCGAATCGATTCTTCTGACATCTGATCGAGGGGAGGCCTCCGGGCCTCCCCTCGACGCGTCTAGGTTCGTTGGGCGAGCGAATCGTGGGGGATTGGGGGAGTCATGGGGGAGCGGGTCGGTCTTTCGAGCTGGGAGGGGTCGCGGCGGACGTTCATCGGCGGCGCGGCCAGCGTGGTCGCGGCGGCGGCCTTGGGGACGCCCCGGGCCGCAGCCGGCATCCGACGAACCACGAACCCCCAGGTCCCCGCCGGGGTGTTCTCCCTCGGGGTGGCGTCAGGGGACCCGCATCCCGACTCGGTCGTGCTGTGGACCAGGCTGGCGCCGGACCCGCTCAACGGCGGAGGCATGCCCGAGGTCAACGTGCCGGTGCAGTACGAGGTGGCCGAGGACGACGCCTTCAGCCGGGTGGTGCGCTCCGGCCTGGTCCGGGCCCGGCCGAAGTACGCCCACTCGGTCCACGTCGTGGCCGGTGGCCTGGCGCCCGACGCCTGGTATTGGTACCGCTTCCGAGTCGGTGACCAGCTCAGCCCGGTCGGGCGGACCCGCACCGCACCGGCGCGAGGTCGGGGAGCCAGCCTGCGCTTCCTGTTCGCCTCGTGCCAGAACTGGCCGGCCGGGTTCTTCACCGCCTGGCAGCACGCCCCGGAGGAGGATCCCGACCTGGTGGTCCATCTGGGTGACTACATCTACGAGGGCGGCCGCGGCAGCGGCGTGCGCCAGCACAACAGCGACGAGGTCAGGACCCTCGACGCCTACCGGAACCGCTATGCCCTCTACAAGGGCGACCCGGCGTTGCAGGCCATCCATGCCACCTGTCCCTGGATCGTGACCTGGGACGACCACGAGGTCGAGAACAACTATGCCGGGCTGCTGCCGGAGAACCCGGCGGAGGCGCCGGCGTTCACGGCGCGGAGGGCCGCGGCATATCAGGCCTGGTGGGAGCACCAGCCGGTGCGCATGGCCCCGCCGATCGACGAGTCCCTGCGGATCTACCGCAACCTCGTCTGGGGCAACCTGGCCAAGTTCCACGTCTTGGACAGCCGTCAGTACCGCTCTGACCAGCCATGCGGCAGCAGCAACGACTTCGGCGCGCCCTGCCCCGAACGTCTGGACCCGACCCACACCCTGCTCGGCGACGAGCAGGAACAGTGGTTGGGCCGGAGCCTGACCCACTCCCCGGCTACCTGGGACGTCCTGGCCAACCAGGTGGTGATGACCTCGATGCCGGTCGCCGGCCTGCTCAGCTTCGACCAGTGGGACGGCTATCCGGCGGCGCGGACCCGCCTGTTCGACAGCCTCGCCGCAGCCGGCACGGTGAACCCGGTGGTGATCACCGGCGACATCCACGCCAGCGGAGTGGGAGATGTGGTCGACGAGGCGCCGGGTTCACCGGCCGTGGCGACCGAGTTCGTGGGGACCTCGATCAGCTCGGGGTTCTTCACCGACGCGGTGGCCGTGGCCGAGCAACTGATCGGAGCCTTGCCCTACGTGCGCTGGGTCAACGCCCGCAAGCGGGGCTACGTCCGTTGCGACGTGACCCCCGAGACCCTGGTGGCCCAGTACCGACTCGTCGACACCGTGGCCACCCCCACCTCGCCCATCAGCACCGAGCGCACCTTCACCGTCGAGGCCGGAACCATCGGCGCCCACGAGTAGCGAACCGAATAAGTTCGCCCCGATGACGATTCGGGTCGGGGTGATGGGTGCTGCCGGGAGGATGGGTCGGACGGTGTGCGCCGCCGTGCTCGACGACCCGGAGTTGGAGTTGGTCGGGGCGGTCGACCCGGCCCAGGCCGGAACCGAGGTCTGCGGGATCGCCGTCGATGCCGAAGCCGCGGCGCTGGCCGATCGGGCGGTCGACGTGGTGGTCGACTTCACCCACCTCGACGCGGCCCGCACCAACCTGGCGTGGGCCGCCTCCGCCGGGGTGCACGCGGTGGTCGGCACCACCGGGTTCAGCGACGGGGACTACGTCCAGCTGCGGGCGGCGTTCACCGACAGCAACTGCATCGTGGCTCCGAACTTCGCCATCGGCGCGGTGCTGATGACGCGATTCGCCGAGCTGGCCGCTCCCTGGTTCGAGACCGCTGAGGTGATCGAGCTGCACCACGACCAGAAGCTCGACGCCCCCTCCGGTACCGCGATGCGCACGGTCGAGCGGATGGCCGCGGCGTCGCCGGACTGGGGGAGCGATCCCACCAGGACCGAGACCCTTCCCGGCGCTCGCGGCGCCACCGGTCCGGGCGGCATCCACGTGCACGCGGTGCGCCTCCACGGCCTCGTGGCCCATCAGGAGGTGCTGTTGGGCACCACCGGCCAGTCGCTCACCATCCGCCACGACAGCTACGACCGCACCAGCTTCATGCCCGGCGTGGTTCTGGCCATCAAACAGATCGGCCAGCATCCCGGGCTCACGATCGGGCTCGACGCCTTCCTCAACCTCTAGTATCTGACACTGCGTCAGATACGACGAGGGGGAGCCCGACCATGCTTGATGCCGCCAACATCTGGGAGCTGATCGTCCGCCGGGCCGAGGAGACGCCCGACCGGGAGATGGCCGTCGACCCGGATGGCCAGCGCCTGCGGTTCGGCGACTACCGCAACCGCTGCGAGCAGGTCGCCGCCGGCCTGGCCGGACAGGGCGTGGGTGAGGGCGACGTGGTGTCGTGGCAGCTGCCGACGTGGCTGGAGTCGATGGTGCTGATGGGCGCCCTGCGCCGACTGGGCGCGGTCCAGAACCCCATCCTTCCGATCTACCGGGAGCGCGAGGTCGGCTTCGTGGTGGAGCAGGCCCGGCCCAAACTGCTGATCGTCCCGTCGACCTGGCGAGGCTTCGACTTCGAGACCATGGCCCGTACCTTGACCGACGGCTCCGACACTGAGGTCCTCGTCGCCGACCGGAAGCTGCCCGAGGGCGACCCCGCGGACCTCGCGCCGGCTCCCACCGACGACATGCGAGCGGCCGATGCCCCGGTGCGGTGGCTGTACTACACCTCCGGCACCACCTCGCAGCCCAAGGGCGCTCGCCACACCGACCTGGCCATCCAGGCCGCGGCCGTGGGGATGTCCGAGGCCCTGCACCTGCGGGAGGACGACCGCTTCGCCCTCGTGTTCCCGTTCACCCACGTGGCCGGCGCGTTGTACGTCTATTCCGCCCTGGCCTACGGGCTCACCTTCATCGTGGATGAGGCCTTCGACCCCTCCACGACCATTGACTTCTTGCGACGGGAGCAGGTGACCCTGGCCGGCGCGGGCACGTTCTTCCACCAGACCTACCTCAAAGCCCAACAGGACCTGCCGGCCGGCGAGAAGCTGTTCCCGCGGGTGCGAACGTTCCCCGGCGGTGGTGCTCCGAAGCCACCGCAACTCCACTACGACATCAAGGCCGCCTTCGATGGCGCCGGGATCGCGTCGGGCTACGGCCTGACCGAGGCCCCGATCATCACCATGAACGACACGGAGGACGGCGACGACGCCCTGGCCAACACCGAGGGGCGGCCGGTGCGCGGCGCGGTGCTGCGGCTGGTCACCATCGACGGCGAGGAGGCCGGGCCGGGCGAGGAAGGCGAGATCCGGGTCAAGGGTCCGCAGGTGACCAAGGGCTACCTGGATCCCGCGCTCGACCGGGACGCCTTCGACGACGGTTGGTTCCGCACCGGCGACCTGGGCCGGGTCGACGCGGCCGGGCGGGTGACCATCACCGGCCGGCTCAAGGACGTGATCATCCGCAAGGGGGAGAACATCTCGGCCAAGGAGGTCGAGGACCTGCTGTTCACCCATCCCAAGGTGGCCGATGTGGCGGTGGTCGGGCTGCCCGACGTCGAGCGGGGCGAGCTGGCCTGCGCGGTCGTGGTGACCGCCGAGGGCCAGGACGCCATCACCTTCGCGGAGATGACCGACCATCTCGGCGCCGCGGGGCTGATCACCCGCAAATTTCCTGAGCGGTTGGAGCTCGTCGACGGTCTGCCCCGCAATCCCGCGGGCAAGATTCTCAAGTTCGAGCTCCAGCAGCGCTTCAGCGATTGAATCTCGGTCAACAACATCTTCCACAAGTTCCATGGTGTGACCGCTCCGCGTGCGGTTCCTGCCCGAACGCGCGATAGTCACGCGTTGGCACGTCTGACTTACTGCCAGTTATTTCTCTGTGCTACACCCTGGGGACCGAGGGGGGATGACGAATGCAGGAGTTCGCGGGCGCCCGACCGAGGAAGGCGCTGGGATTGTGGTGGGGCTATCTACCGCTGGTGGTCGTCGGCGGCTTGTTCGCCGCGATGGTGTGGGTCGTGCCGAGCGACCTGCCCGACGGCACGACGGCCGCCCGGGACGTGCGGGAGGTAGGGGCGGGCGAGCCGGCCACTGGGTGGAATGACTCGGTCACCGCCTGCGCCTCGGGGCAACAGTGGCAGGTCGAAGCGGACACCTACTCGCCGCCCTGCTTCGACTTCAGCGGGGACAACGGTGGGGCGACGTCACGTGGTGTGACCGCGGACGAGATCACCCTCAGCTACCGCATGACCTCCGACCCCAACCTGCTCAAGGTGCTGGCCGACACCGCAGGGATCGAGCTCGACGTGACCAACGAGCAGCTGGAGAACGACGCCGAGGGTCTGGTCGACTACTTCAACCAGAACTACCAGTTCTACGGGCGCAAGCTGCGTCTGCAACAGGTCCAGGGTTCCGGCAGCGTCATCGAGGAGTTCACCGGCGGCGGCCAGGACAAGGCGGTGACCGATGCGATCAAGGTGGCCCAGGAGACCAAGGCGTTCGCCGACGTCACCGCCCTGACCCAGCCCTACGCCGACGCCCTGTCCGACCAGCACGTGGTCAACATCGGCGCCCCCTACATGTCGCGAGAGTGGTTCGGCAAGCGTGCGCCCTACGCCTGGAGCAACTTCCCCGACTGCTCGACAGCCGCGGAGACCGCGACCGAAGTGGCGGCCAAAGAGATCCTGCCCTATCCGGCCAAGTACGCCGGGGGCGACCTGACCGACCGCCCGCGCACGCTGGGGGTCGTTGCTCCCAACAACCAGGAGTACCAGCAGTGCGTCGAGGCTGGCCGCAAGATCCTCGAGGACCAGGGCTTCCACTACTCCTACGAGACGGACTACGTGCTCGACCTGGCCTCCATCCCCGACGCGGCACGCGACATCGTGGCCCAGCTCAAGGACAAGGGGATCACCTCGGTCGCCTTGGCCTGCGACCCGGTCATGGCGGCCAGCCTGCTCTCAGTCGCCGAATCGCAGAACTACAAGCCCGAGTGGCTGGTTCTCGGGGTTGCCTTCACTGACCTCGACCTGGTCGGCCAGATCATCCAGAAGAACTCCGGCGACCAGATGAGCCGGGCCTTCGGCGGGACTCCCTATGGCGGGCAGGAGGCCTACGGGACGAGCTACGGCTACCAGGCGTTCAAGAGCGTTCGGCCCGACGAGGAGCCGTCGATCCTGATCGACGTCATCTTCATCCAGTTGCTCGAGATGGCTATCGGCATCCAGATGGCCGGGCCCGACCTGACCCCGGAGCACTTCGAGACCGGCATGTTCAGCTACCCGGAGCGCACCGGGACCGCGGGGACGTGGGACTTCTCACCGGAGCACTACACCGGCGTCAGGGACATCCGGCTGGTCTGGTGGGATCCCAACAGGCCCTCGCCGTTCAACGGGGCAAACGGCACCTACGTCGACGACGGAACCCGCATCCCGCAAGGCCAGGTGCCCGAGAGCGAGATGAAGGTGTTCCAATGAGCGAGCCGCGGATCACCGGACTCAGTGGACCGAGCGATCCCTACGCCCGGCCTCAAGGTGCTGTCGACCTGAAGGACGACCGCTTCCCCATGGTGCCGGTGGTGATCGGAGCAGTCACGGTGGCGCTGATCGTGGCCACCCAGCTGTTCCCGAAGGCGTATCCGCTCGGGGTGGTCGCCCTGGGGGCCATCGTCGGGACCGGCAGTGGCCTCCTGGCGGTCGGGCTGGTGCTCACCTACCGCACGACCCGGATCATCAACTTCTCCTACGGCGCCATGGGGACGATCGGCGCGGCCGTGGCCGCCGGGTTGAAGCTCGGGAAGGACGTGCCCTGGCCAGTTGCCGGCCTGGCCGGTGTGGTGGCCGGGATCGCGTGCGGCGCACTCATCGAACGGCTGGTGATCCGGCGCTTCGTCCGCGCTCCACGTCTGGTGCTCACCGTGGCCACCATCGGCCTGGCTCAGCTCCTTGGCGGCATCGCCTACTACATCCCCGGTTGGCTGGACGCGCCAAAGGTGATCAACCGCGCCCCCAACAAGCTCAGCGAACACGGCATGAACGTCGGACCGGTGTTCATCAACGGCAACGACTACCTGCTGTTGGCGGTGGTGCCGATCGTGCTGGGCTTCTTGAGCTGGTTCCTGCTGCGCACCGAAGCCGGCATGGCGGTGCGGGGCATGGCCGAAAACATGGACCGGGCCCGGCTGTTGGGCATCCCCGTCAACCAGCTATCGCTGTTGCTCTGGGCCATCTCGGGTGGCCTGGCCGCCCTGGCCGTCACCTTGGACGTGCCCAACAGCGGGGTGACGCTCAACGTCGCTGCCGGTCCCACCGTCCTGCTCCCGGCTCTGGCCGCGGCCGTCGTGAGCGGGATGAGCTCGCTGACCCGGGCCTTCGTCGCAGCGGTAGGTCTGAGCGTGCTCAACCGGCTGGTGGTCTGGAACTTCCCGAAGGAGCAGGCGGTCTACCTGCTGATCTTCCTGGCGATCATCCTGCTGGCGCTGTTGCTGCAGCGGCGTCCGACCAGCCGGGCCTTGGCCGCCGAGGAATCGTCCTGGCTCACCGTGAGCCGGGCCCGCAAGCTGCCTCGTCAACTCTCGTCCCTGCCCGAGGTCCGGGTGGCCAAGTACGGGCTCCTCGGCGTGTTGGGCCTGGTGGTCCTGGGCACGCCGTTCGTGGCCCAGACCTCGCAGACCCACTACGCCACGATCACCCTGTGCTACGCCCTGGCCGCGCTCTCGCTCGTCGTGCTGACCGGTTGGGGTGGGGTCGTGAGCCTGGGCCAGGTGGCCCTGGTAGGCGTGGGTGCGGTCGTGACCGGCCAGCTCATCGTGGAGCGGAACACCGACCTGTTCGTCTCTTTGGGGGTCGCGGCGATCGCCGGTGGGCTCATCGCCCTGATCATCGGACTGCCGGCCCTGCGGGTGTCCGGCCAGTACCTGGCCGTCACCACGTTGGCCTTCGCGGTGACCATCGACCGCTACTTCCTCAACCCCGCCAACTTCAGCAACTGGTTGCCCGACGACGTCGCCCGGCCCCAGCTGTTGGGTCAGTTCGACCTGGAGAAGGAGCGCAACCTCTACTTCCTGGTGCTCGGCCTGGTCGTGGTCACCGCGGTGGTTGTGGCCAACCTGCGCCGGGCCCGCGCCGGCCGGTGCATCGCCGCCACCCGGGACAACCCCCGAGCCGCGGCGGCGGTCGGGGTGAACACCGTCGAGACCCGACTGGCCGGCTTCGTGTTCGCCGGGATGTTCGCGGGGCTGGCCGGTGGCCTCCACGTGCTGACCACCGGTGGCGTCAACAACGCCAGCTATCCCGCCTCGATGAGCCTGTTGCTGTTCTCGATGGCGGTCATCGGCGGGTCGTCATCGATCGGTGGGACCCTGGCCGGCGTGGCCCTGGTCCAGTGGGTCGGCTACGTCTTCCCGAACACCCAGCTGTTGCTGACCGGGGTTGGCCTGCTGATCATCCTGATGGTGCTGCCGGGCGGTCTGAGCAGCGCCTTCGAGCGGTTGCGCGACGCCTATGTCCGGGCCGTGGCCCGGAGCCGGGGCATCCGGATGGTCGAGGTGTTGGAGACCATCGTGGAGCCGGTGGCTCCGATCGTCCCGGTGGACACCGGGGAACAGGCCGCGCTGACGTCGGGCACCGGTCAGCTGGCCTGCGAGGGCGTCGAGTCCTCGTACGGGTCGATGCAGGTGCTGTTCGGCATCGACACCGTGGTCGGACAAGGGGAGCTGTTGGCCCTGTTGGGCACCAACGGCGCCGGCAAGTCCACGCTGCTGAAGTCCATCACCGGGCTGTTGCCGCCGGACCGGGGCCGCATCGTCTTCGAGGGCCGGGACATCACCGGCATGCCGGCCGAGAAGGTGGCCAAGCTGGGCCTCTCGCTCATGCCCGGAGGCAAGGGCGTGTTCCCCACGCTGACCGTGGCCGAGAACCTGCGGCTGGCCGGCTGGATGATGCGCCACGACCGCAAGGGCCGCAAGGCCGCCCGCGACAGCGCGCTGGCCCTGTTCCCCATCCTGCGCGAGCGCTGGGACCAGCTGGCCGGCGATCTGTCCGGCGGCGAGCAACAGCAGCTGTCCCTGGCCATGGCCTTCGTCACCCGGCCCAAGCTGCTGTGCATCGACGAGCTGTCGCTCGGCCTGGCCCCGACCATCGTGGGCCAGCTGGTCGAAAAGGTGAAGGAGATCCACCGTTCCGGCACCTCGGTGGTCGTGGTGGAGCAGTCCGTCAACGTGGCCTTGTTGCTGTGCGAGCGGGCGGTGTTCCTCGAGAAGGGCCAGGTCCGCTTCCGTGGTCCGACCGCTGGGCTGCTCGATCGCCCCGACGTCCTGCGGGCGGTGTTCTTGGGCGGGGCCGCAGGGATCCGGCACGAGGCGCCGTCCGACCGGCCCACCCGGGGCGTCGTTCTGGAGTGCCGCGGGCTGGTCAAGAGGTTCGGTGGAATCCGGGCCGTCGACTGCGTCGACCTGACCGTGCCGCCGGCGACCATCGTCGGGTTGATCGGCCACAACGGCGCGGGCAAGACCACCTTGTTCGACGTGCTCACCGGGTTCCTCCCCGCCGACGGTGGCCAGGTGCTGCTGGGTGGGCAGGACGTGACCGAGCAGCCACCACACCGCAGGGCCATCAAGGCCCTGGGCCGGTCGTTCCAGGAGGCGCTGCTCTACCCGTCCCTGACGGTGACCGAGAGCCTGAAGGTGGCCTTGGAGTGCCACTTGGCCAACCGGGATCCACTGGCCGCGGCGCTGTGCCTGCCGGCTTCGCTCAGCTCCGAGAAGCACGCTGGGCAGCGGGCCGCCGAGCTGGTCGACCTGCTTGGGCTGGGTATCTACCGGGATCACCCCACCGGTGAGCTGTCCACTGGCACCCGGCGGATCGTCGAGCTGGGCTGCCTGTTGGCCCATGACCCCGCGGTGGTCCTGTTGGACGAGCCGTCGGCCGGCGTCGCGCAGCGCGAGACCGAGGCGCTCGGCCCGCTGCTGCGCCGGGTCCAGATGCAGACCGGCTGCTCGCTGGTGGTGATCGAGCACGACATGGCCCTGCTCAGTTCGCTGTGCGATGCGTTGGTGGCCCTGGAACAGGGTTCCGTCATCGCCTGGGGTGCCCCCGACGACGTGTTGGCCGACCATCGCGTGGTCGGGTCTTACCTGGGCACCGAGCACGAGGTCGTGGCGCGTTCCGGTCATGCCTCCCGCGGTATGCCGGGTCCCCGTCCCGAACGTGACCCGGGCTGGATGAGCCGAACCCAAGAGCGCTGGACGTAACGCCAGCACGGTCAGTCCGGGTCGTCGCCGCCCTCCAGCTCCTCGTCGAGGTGGGTGAGGGCGGTGACCTCGGTCTCGCCCTTGCGGGCCTCCAGCGCGATCGACAGCACGGTGAGGCCGATCGACAGCGGCAGCAGGAACATGCGATGGTCGCCGATCCACTCGACCACGTTGTCGATGGGCTTCTGGAAGGCGTCGCCGAACTGGCGGAACACCCACAGCCGAGCCGCGGTCCCGGTGATGTTGAGGGCGATGAACACCCGCACCGGCATGCCGGCGGCGCCCGCGAACAAGCAGATGAAGTTGTTGGGGGCGATGAAGATCAGCGGGTACGAGGCCTTGTTGAACAGCTCCTGGACCCTGCGCAGCATCTGACCCCACGTCCGGGTCCGCTTCTCCATCCACGCGACTGCGGCGTCGCCGTACCAGTAGCCGAGGAGGAACCAGAGCGGGTCGCTGAGCACCAGCCGGATGAATCCGACGGTGTAGTAGGTGACCGCATCGAGCTGGTTGGTGACCAGGATGAGGTTGCGGTTGCGGGGGTTGAGCGCCAGCAGCCATGCCGGATGGTTGGCGACCAGCTCGGGCGCGAGTGCGTCACCGATGTAGCCGCCCACCACCAGAGCCACCAGGGGCACTGCGATGAGGCTCAGGACTCGCCGGGAAGGCCGCCACCGGTCGGCGCCGTCGACGGGGTCCGCAGTGTCGCCAGGGGTCGAGGTCGCCACGAGGCGAGTGAGGCTACCAATGTGCCGGAGTCATAGTCTGGCCCGGTGAGCGACGCTCGCTTCCTGCTGCGGCCGCGCTGGATCCTGTCCCACCTGCTCATCGCCGGGATGGCGGTCGGCATGGTGTTCCTGGGGTTCTGGCAGCTCGACCGGCTCGATCAGCGGCGGGAGCGCAACGCCACCATCCGCGACCGGCAGGATGAACCAGCGACCGCGGTCGACCAGCTGCTCGGGGCCGACAGCAGCGACGACCAGGTGGAGCAGGTCCGCTATCGCAGCGTGACCGCCACCGGCCGCTACGACGCCGAGGCCACCACCGCGGTCCGCAACCGCACGCAGGACGGGGTGCCGGGAGCCTGGCTGCTCACTCCGCTGGTGCTGGACAACGGCGAGCGGATCGGCGTGATCCGGGGCTTCGTCCCGCTGGGCGACGGCGGCGATCCGATCCCGGTACCGGTTCCCGAGGGCGAGGTGACGGTCAAGGGAACGGTGGCGAGTCCCTCCGGCTTCGACGGAACCGCGCCCCACGACATCGAACCGGTCCTGGCCGAGCCCGACACCCTGCCCGCGTTGATCCTGGCCAAGAAGGGCAGCGAGACCTCGCAGGACATCGCGCCGGTGCCGCCCCCCGACCTGAGCGAAGGGCCGCACCTCTCGTATGCGGTGCAGTGGTTCATCTTCTCCACCATCGCGGCAGTGGGCTATCCGCTGGCGCTGGCCCGAATCGTCCGGCGCCGGGGCAAGGAGGTCGACGACACCCCCGACCTCGACCGCGAGCTCGAAGACTTGCTCCACTCAGGGAGCTAGCTCCATGGTCGACGTCGTGGCCACGCGGCAGCGCATCATCGAGGCCACCTATGCCCGCATCGCCCGGGACGGACTGGCCCAGACGACGGTGGAGGCGGTGGCCCAGGAGGCGGGTGTGTCCCGGGCCACGATCTACCGTCACTTCCCCCGCGGCCGGGACGAGCTCGTTCAGGCGGTGGTGTCCTGGGAGGTGGGGGAGTTCTTCGACGCCTGGCGTCAGGACGCCGCTGAGGCAGCGGACTTCGCCGACTGGCTGGCTCGGGGGCTGGTCGCGGCTCGGCGCCGGCTGGACGAGCATCGAGTGCTTCAACACGCCCTGGAACTGGAGGCCGAGCAGCTGCTGCCCCGGCTGGTCACCGTCATGCCCATCGTGGTGGGGATGCTGCGGGACGAGCTGGCGACCCGCCTGGCCGACGAGCAGCTGCAACCTGGGGTGGATCGAGGCGAGGCGGCCGAGTACCTGGCCCGGTTGATCCTG
>DASXTK010000392.1:0-11169 GCA_036505485.1 Acidimicrobiales bacterium | reverse complement strand
GACCAGCCCGAGCAGCTCGTCGACGGTCTCACCCTTCATCCGCAGGGCGACGATGAACGCCGCGATCTGGGCATCGGAGGCCGACCCGCTCAGGATCTCGGCCATGGCCGCCCGGGTCACGTCGGCTTGGAGATCCTCTCGCTTGGCCAGCGCGCCGAGCACGCTCGGCCAGCCGCCCACCTCGTCGAAGCCCATCAGCCCTCCTCCCGTTGACTGCCGGCCACGACCTCGCAGGCGGGCCTGCGCAGTTCAGGACCGTTACGACGCCCGACGGCGTTGCCGCAGGATGCGGCGGCGCTCCCGTTCGGTGCAACCACCCCAGATGCCTTCCTTCTCGCGCACGGCGAGCGCGTGCTCCAGACATGCTTGCCGCACCGCGCACTCGGCGCAGACGTCCTTGGCCACATCGATGTCTTCGTCGTCATCGTAGGTCGGGTAGAAGATCACGGGATCGAGCCCGCGGCAGGCCGCCTGCTGGCGCCAGGACTGCTTCATAGAAGGTCTTCCTGTGGGACTAGTTGTTCGGTAGGAGCGATTGCCGGCATGGTCGGGAGAACCCGAGTCTCCGCGGCCGGGGAGAGCGCCCGCAAACCGGTTGTCGGGACTTCACCCCGTGACCGGGGCAGCCGATCTTCGCGCTCCCTCCCGACGGCTGCAAGGATTGAACGCAGAGGCCGACCAGGGACTACGCACGGGAAGTGGCCAGCACGCTACGAGACCGGCCTGTTCGGGGGTCTCAGCCACCGTTGCGGAGGTCGCTGAGGAGCTCGGCGTGGGTGTCGTCACCGAGCTCGCTGGAGCGCTCGAAGTTGGGATGATCGACCACCAACTCGACCGTTCCCGCGGCGAAGGCCGCGATCTGCTCATCGGTCAGGTCCCAGCGCATGTAGTGGACCGAGGCCGTGACCTCGTCCCGGGTGAGCTGCTTGTCGTGGTCCTCGTCGACGACGGCCCGGACCAGGGTTCCGTCCGCCAGGCGCAGGACCACGGCCCGCTCGATGCCCACCAGCTTGGGCAGCCACTCAACCAGGGCGTCCTTGGAGGTCAGCTCCACGAACAACGTGGCGCAGAGCTGGCCGGGTTGGGGGATCAACGGGTTGTAGGTACGCAGCTCGGACTCGACGGCGGTGTCGCTGATGAGGCGCTCCACCCGGGCCATCTCCTGGATCTGAAACGGATGGTCTGGGTGTTCTCGAACAGCAGCGTGATGAAGTCGCCCACCGGCACCCGGCGTCGACGCTTGAGGTCGATCACGGACCGGCGGAACTCCTCGCGCTCGCGCTCGTAGGCCCGCAGGTCAGCGATGTCGTCGATGGTCAGCTTGGCCATGGGACCTTCACTTGTCGGGGAGGCCGTAGGCCCGGGCCAGCAGCGAGACCGGATGGATCGGATGGTGACCGGTCTCCTGCACGATGCCGCCGTTGGCCAGGTGGCAGTCGCCGACGACGGTGTTGTTGCCGGCCTTGTCGATCGCGGTGGCCATCTTCTTGGCCACCTTGCGCGACATCTCGTAGTTCTCCTGCCGGTAGCCCCAGGTTCCGTCGATGCCCGAGCACTCGGCCACCACGGTGACCTTGGTCCCGAGCAGCTTGAGCAGGTCGCGGGAGCGCAGACCGATGTTCTGAGCCCGCAGGTGGCAAGGGGCGTGGTAGGTGACCTTCTCCGGCACGTCGCCGGTGAGGTCGAGGTCGAGCGTCGTGTCCTCGGCCTTGTGCAACTTCATGAGGTACTCGGCGGCGTCGTAGGTGTGCTCGGCCACCAGCTCGGCGTCCGCGCCGTCGAGGTAGTCCTTGTAGTCGACCTTGAGGACGTAGCTGCAGGTGGGTTGGGGCACGACCACGGCTGGGTCCTCGCCCCGCGACTGGGCGGTGCGGATGGCCTCGGCCAGAACGGTGACGTTCTTGCGACCCTGCTTGCGGAAGTTGTCCACGTCTCCGGAGTGGAGCCACGGCGCTCCGCAGCACACCTGACCCGAGGGGACCTCGCAGGCCACGTTGTTGCGCTCCAGCACCCCGACCAGGTCGCGTCCGACCTCGGGGGCCTGGTACTCGACGATGCAGGTGGGGAACAGGACCACGCTGGCCTGCTGGGACTTGTGGGCGCTACGGCGATTGCGCCACCAGGTCGAGAAGCGCTCGCGGGCGTAAGGAGGCAGGACCCGTTGGCTGGCGATGCCGGTGGTCCGCTCCATCAGGTTGCGCCCCAGGGATCCTGGGCTGGTGACCACCTTGTTCACCAGCGGGGCCAACCGGGTGTTGACCTTGCCCGCCAGATCGGTGCGGCCCAGGGCCTGGCCGGTGACCTTGGCCTTGAGCGACCGCTTCTGGTCGCGGAACAGGACCTGCTCGGCCCGCAGCATCAGGCGGGGGAAATCCAGCGCCCACTCATGCTGACCTGGGATGTAGGGGCAGTTGACGTAGCAGAGCTTGCAGTTGAAGCACTCGGCCACCACCTGGTCCTGCTCGGCGGTGGTGAGCTTGGCGGCGTCCTGGTCGTCGTGCTGGTCGATGGCGTCGAACAGGGTCGGGAAGGCCGCACAGAACTTGAAGCACAGCCGGCAGCCATGGCACAGGTCGTAGACCCGCGTCATCTCCTCCCGGAGGTCGGCCTGGTCGAAGTACTGGGGGTGGAACGGGTCGTAGGTGGTCGTCATCGGGGTGAACGACGGTCTGGCGTTGCCCACGGTGCCGTCGCACCCTGAGCAACGCCAGAAGACGTCAGGACAGGTTCTCGAGGCCCTGCGTGAACCGGCCGGCGTGGCTCTTCTCGGCCCGGGCCAGGGTCTCCAGCCATTCGCCGACCTCGTCGAACCCCTCATCGCGGGCGGTGCGAGCGAAGCCGGGGTACATCTCGGTGTACTCGTAGGTCTCGCCGGCGATCGCCGAGCGGAGGTTGTCGTCCGTGGCACCAACGGGCTCATCGGTCACGGGATCCCCGACGTCGGACAGGAAGTCGAAGTGACCGAACGCATGGCCGGTCTCGCCCTCGGCGACCGAACGGAACAGCGCGGCCACGTCGGGATAGCCCTCGACATCCGCCTTCTGGGCGAAGTAAAGGTAGCGCCGGTTCGCCTGGCTCTCGCCGGCGAAGGCCTCCTTCAGGTTGTCGTGGGTCTTGGTGCCTTTCAGGTCAGGCACGGCCTGCCTCCTCATGGGGGTTGGTTGTTCGGGATGCGGACGCATCCCGATCGTCGTCGTTGACGGCTGCGCAGTCGCGGCAGCGGCCCCGGAAGACGATCTCTGTATCGGTGACCTCGAAGCCGAAGTCGTTGCCGACCGGCACGGTCACCCCGGGGAAGTCGGCGGCGAGGTCCTGCACCCGGCCGCACGACACGCACACCAGGTGATGATGGGGACCGTTGTTGGGATCGAAGCGAGCCGATCCGGTGCCCAGGTCCAGGGCATTGATCTCGCCCATGGCCGCCAGGTCGTTGAGGGTCTGGTAGACCGTCCGCAGCGAGATGGTCGGCATCTCGGCCCGTACGGTGTCATAGACCGCTTCGGCCGTCGGATGCACGGTCGAGGCGTGCAGGGCCCGGAAGACCGACTGGCGTTGCGGTGTCACCTTGAGTCCTCTGGCTCGGAACATCTCTGTGAGCTCGACCGGTGATCGCACCGCGCCAGGCTAACGCCAGCAGTTGCTAGTTCACAATCATTGTCAATTAGCTGGTCCGGTTACCGGGCTTGGTGCCCCAGGACTGTCGTACCTGGCTCGTAGCATCGGACCCATGCCCTTCGGCACCTTCGACCGCAACGAGAACCTGGCCGAGTTGGCCTCGGGCACCTTCGACGTGCTCGTGGTCGGCGGCGGCATCACCGGGGTCGGGGTCGCGCTCGACGCGGCGTCGCGGGGGTTGCGCACCGCGTTGGTCGAACGCGACGACTTCGCGTCGGGGACCTCGTCGAAGTCGTCCAAGCTCATCCACGGCGGTCTGCGCTATCTCCAGAACGGCGACGTCCGCCTCGTCTACCAGGCGTTGCGGGAACGCCATCGGCTCTTGCACAACGCCCCCCACCTGGTGCAGGTGCTGCCGTTCCTCATCCCGATCTTCTCCGGGCGTGACGGGCTGATCCCCCGGCAGGTGGCCCGGGCCCTGGGCTCGGCCATGTGGATGTACGACCTGACCGGCGGGCTCCGCATCGGCAAGATCCACAAGCGGTTGAACCGCGAGGCCAGCCTGGCCCACATGCCGACGCTGAGAGACCGGCTGTCCTGGGCCTACCTCTACTACGACGCTCAAGCCGACGATGCCCGCCTCACTCTCACCGTGGCCCGCACCGCGGCCCTCGACTACGGGGCCGTGGTCGCCAACCACGCCACAGTGGTGGGGTTCCGCAAGAACGGCGGCCGGATCAGCGGTGCCCTGGTCGACACCGGCGACACCCAGATTGAGGTGCGGGCCCAGTCCGTGGTCAACGCCGCAGGGATCTGGTCCGACGACGTACGGGCCTACGACGAGCCCTCCCATCCCGACAGCATCCGGCCGGCCAAGGGCATCCACATCACCGTGCCATGGGAGAAGATCCGCAACGACATCGCCGCGGTCATCCCGGTCCGCAAGGATCGCCGCTCGATCTTCGTCGTCCCGTGGCCGACCGACGACGGCACGTTGGGCGGCGAGGGCGGCTTCACCTACATCGGCACGACCGACACCGACTACGACGGCGACCGCGACAACCCCCAGTGCACCGCGGACGACATCGACTACCTGCTCGGCGCCATGAACGATGCGTTGACCACACCCTTGACCCGGGCCGATGTGCTCGGCTCGTGGGCGGGCTGCCGGCCCCTGGTGCGGCAGGCGTCAACGGGCAAGACCGCCGACATGTCGCGGCGCCACCAAGTGAGCACCTCCGACAGCGGGATGATCACCGTCACCGGTGGCAAGCTGACGACCTATCGGGAGATGGCGCAGGACACCGTCGACGTCGTCGTCGACCAGCTGGCCGACAAGGTGAGTCGCCGGGTCCGGCGCAGCCCCACGGCCAAGCTGCAGCTGCGGGGCGCCGACGGCTGGGAGGAGCAGGACGAGCGGGATCCGTGGCTGGCCCGGCGGTACGGCGCCGAGGCCCGGGTCGTGGCCGCCATGGTCCAGGCCGACGAGGGTCTGGGCGAGCCGCTGGTCCCAGGACTTCCCTACCGCCGGGCCGAGGGCCTCTATGCCGTCCGCTACGAGATGGCCACCACGCTCGACGACGTGCTGAGCCGACGGACCCGGGCCCGGTTGCTGGGCCGAGATGCCAGCGCCGCGGCGGCCGACAGCGTCGCCGACCTGATCGGTGGCGAGCTGGGCTGGTCGGTCGACGAGCGAGCCCGTCAGGTCGCGGCGTACCGTCAGGCCGCTGACCGCGAGCGTGAGGTGCCGGGGTTGCCCGAGACTGCGGTCCTGGCCCCCGTCACCGTCGACCGACAGGAGAACCCGTAGGTGGCCGACGCGACCGAGACCTTTGGGCACCAGCCGCCGAGCGCGGTGCCGGTGTTCGACCTGGAGCCGGGGCCGGGCGCGCCCACGCCTCCGATCGAGATCGCCAACGGTCCCGACAAGGCGACCGCACGACTGGGTGCCCAGTCGGTGGAGGTGCCCGACGGGGTGCTCGAGCGGCTGCGCCAGGCGTGCGCCTCGGTCGAGGTCGATTCGGCGGTGCGAGCCGAGTCCAGCCGCGACTGGTGGCCGCTGGCCATGAGCTGGGCCACCGAAGGCCAGGTCGCCGGACTGGCCGAGGCCGTCGTCCGCCCCAGCAGCACCGATCAGGTGGCTGCTGTGTTGGCGATCTGCAACGAGGCTCGGGTCCCGGTGACCGCGGCCGCCGGCCGCAGCGGCGTCTGCGGGGGCTCGGTTCCGCTCCACGGCGGGGTTGTCCTCGACCTTTGCGATCTCGCCGGCATCGTCGACGTCGATGCCACCTCGCTGGTGTTGGACGTCGCTCCCGGCACCTTCGGTGATCACCTCGAGGCCGAGCTCCGAGCCGAGCACGACGTCACCTTGGGCCACTGGCCCCAGTCGATCGCCCTGTCAACCGTGGGCGGCTGGCTGGCCTGCCGCTCGGCCGGTCAGCTCTCGACCCGCTACGGGAAGATCGAGGACATGGTGCTCGGCCTCGACGTCGCCCTGGCCGACGGTCGTCTGATCCACACGGGAGGCGCACCCCACGCCGCGACCGGGCCCGACCTGACCCAGCTCTTCGTGGGCAGCGAGGGCACCCTCGGCGTCATCTGCGGGGCTCGGCTCCGGCTGCATCCGGCGCCGAGAGCTGAACGCCGTGGGGCCTGGTTGGTCGACTCGTTCGAGGCCGGGCTCGACGCTCTCCGGCAGATCGTGCAGCGGGGCGCGACACCCGCGGCACTCCGGCTCTATGACCCCGACGAGGCCGATCGCACCTACCAGACCGGCACCGCGGCGCTGATCCTGGTGCTCGACGAGGGCGACCCGGCCCTGGTCGACGGCACCATGGCCGTCGTCGCCGACGTGTTGGCCGATGCCGAGGTCAGCTCCGACGACCACGTCGAGCATTGGATGGCTCGACGCAACGAGGTGTCGGCCTTGGAGGCCCTGATCAGCAAGGGATACGTGGTCGACACCATGGAGGTCTCGGCCACCTGGTCGGCGCTCCCCCACATCTACCGTGCCGCCATCGACGCGCTCATGTCGGTCGAAGGCACGATCGCGGCCACGGCCCATCAGTCCCACAGCTACACGTCGGGCGGTTGTCTGTACTTCACGTTCGCCGGGCAGGTCGATCCCAGCCAGCGCGACGAGTATTACCGGCGCCTCTGGGACGCCGGCCAGCGGGCCGTGCTCGCTTCCGGCGGCGCGCTCAGCCACCACCACGGGGTCGGGCTCAACCGGGCACGGTTCATGTCCGAAGCCTTGGGCGGTGCGTTCGAGGTGTTGGTTGCGGCCAAGCAGGCGCTCGACCCCCGGGGCATCCTCAACCCCGGCAAGTTGGGGCTTCCGTCCCCGTGGGGTTCGGTTCAAGACTGGTGAGCATGCGACTCGAAGCGGTACCGATTGCCACCGGGGCGTGTATAGGCGCGATGAGCCTGCTGCTCACCGCCGGCTTGGGTCGGGCCACCGGTGCGACCGACGGCGACGATGGCTCGGCGTGGGCTTTTCCCCTGGTGGTGCTGGCGCTGGCGGGATTGGGCGCGGCGGGCTGGGTCGCGGCCCGACGGTGCCGCAGCGCACCGCTGATCCACGCTGCGGCCGCGGCCGTCGGGGCCGTCGTCCTCGTCTCGGTGGTGGCGGTGGTTCGGCTGCTCGTCGCCGGCGACGATGTCCGCTGGGGCCTTGGTGCGGTGTGGCTGCTCCTCGCGCTCGCCACCGGCATCGCCGGCGGCCTCTGGGCGTTACGGCCCTCGCATAAGGCAAACTCCCCCGGGTGAGCGGATCGATCCTGGTCGTCGACGTTGGTACCTCCGGTGTCCGGGGCTCGGTCATCCGTCCGGACGCCACCACCGCCGCGGTCCATCACCGCCAGGTCCTGCCTTCGACACCGGCCGCCGGCCTGGTCGAGTTCGACCCGGCCGAGATGGCGGCAGCCGCGCTCGAGGTGGCGGCCGCCGCCCTGGCCGACGCCGGACCGGTCGCCGCTGTCGGGATCGCCAACCAGCGTGCCTCCACGGTGGTGTGGGACCGGACCACCGGCGAGCCGGTCGGGCCGGGTCTCGGCTGGCAGGACCTCCGCACCGTCGGCACCTGCCTGGTGCTCAAGGCCGACGGCCTGCATTTCGCCCCGAACCAGTCGGCCACCAAGTTCGCCCATGTCCTCGACCAGGTCGATGCGGACCGGTCGAGAGATCTTTGCCTCGGCACAGTCGACGCCTGGATCGCATGGCACCTGTCCGACGGAACGGTCCATGCCACCGACGTCTCCAACGCCGCGGTCACCGGGCTGATGCTTGGCGACGCGTCCGGTTGGGACCCGCGGATACTCGAGGCCCTCCGCCTCCCCGCGGCCTCGCTACCGCAGGTCGTCGACTCGTCGGGTCCGTTGGGAACGGCCAAGGCGCTCGATGGCGCCCCTCCCATCGCGGCTCTGATCGGCGACCAGCAGGCTTCGCTGGTGGGTCAGGGCTGCGTCCGGCCGGGGCAGGCCAAGATCACCTTCGGTACCGGGGCCATGCTCGACATCTGTCTCGGACCCGAGCGAGTGCGCTTCGAGGGAGACGGACCCGAGCACGGGCAAGGGCCGTCAGGGACCTTCCCCATCGTGGCGTGGCGCCGGGACAGCCAGCTCACTTGGGGTGTCGAGGCCATCGCCCTCGCCGCCGGCACCAACATCGAGTGGCTGCGTGACGACCTCGGTGTGATCGAGAGCCCGGCGCAGTCCCACGAGGTTGCGGCGCAGTGCGCCGACAGCGAAGGCGTGATGTTCGTCCCCGCCCTGTTCGGGATCGGCACGCCACGCTGGGACTACGGGGCCCGCGGCACCCTGCTCGGGGTCACGCGGGGAACCGGTCGCCCCCAGTTGGTCCGGGCGGTGTTGGAAGGTGTGGCCCACACCGGCGCCGATCTCGTCGCAGCTGCCGAGGCCGATACCGGACGATCGATCCCGCAACTGCGCATCGACGGCGGGATGAGCGACAACGCCACGTTCGTGCAGGCCCTGGCCGACGCCACCCAACGGCCGGTCGAGGTGTCGCCCGAGCGCGAGGCCACCACCCGGGGTGCGGCGTTCCTGGCCGGGCTGGCCGTGGGCACCTGGGCAAGCTGGGATGACATCGAGGACACGTGGCAGCCGCGGCAGGTCGTGGTACCGGGCGCCGCACTCGATCGTCGACGCTGGCAGGACGCGTGCGAACGCGCTGCGGGTTGGATCCCCGAGCTGACCGCCATCAGCTTCTGATCTATCGAAGGACGAGGAGTCCCACATGTTCACTCCCCGCAAGGTCGTGATCCTGGCGGTGATCGCCGCCGTGATCGTGGTTGGCGTCGGTGGGTGGTGGTTCTTCCTGCGTGACGACGCTCCGGACAAGGCCTCGGCCGACTCGGTGCGCGAGACCCTCGACGAGGAGACCGAAGGCGAGAGCGCCTCCGGCACCGTCGACGGCACCTGGACCATCGACTCCTCCGTCGGCTCGTTCGACGACTTCAGCGGCAACTGGGCCGGCTATCGGATCGACGAGGAGCTGGGCAACATCGGGGCCAACACCGCTGTGGGCCGCACCCCGGACGTGACCGGTTCCATCACCATCGCCGGCGACAAGGTGTCCGAGGGGTCCTTCGAGGTCAACATGACCACGCTCAAGAGCGACAAGGACCTGCGGGACGGTCAGATGAAGGGCCGCGGCCTCCAGACCGACACGTTCCCGACGGCGACGTTCCGGCTGACCGACCCCCTGACGCTGCCCGACAACGCCACCTCCGGTGGCGAGGTGCCGTTCTCGGCCAAGGGCGAGCTGACCCTCCACGGCGTGACCAAGTCGGTGACGCTGGATCTGACCGCGCAGTTCGCCAGTGGCAAGATCGGCATCAACGGCTCCGCACCCGTGACGCTCGCCGACTACGACATCGAGAAGCCGGTGGGGTTCTCGGTCGTCTCGGTCGCCGATGGAGGCACCTTCGAGTTCCAGCTGTACCTCAGCCAGTCGTCCTAGATCCACCCTGCTCGGTGGGTGGGGAGCTGCGAGGTACCCTGAACCGACGGTGAGCTGGCCTGGTGGTCGCGGCGTCGGAGTCATCCGGCGTCGAGGAAAGTCCGGGCTCCATAGGGCATGGGTGCTGGCGAGAGCCAGGACGGGGTGACCTGTCGGATCAGGGCAACAGAGAACAGACCGCCGATGGCGGGCATCGGCTCCGGCCGGTGTCTCGCACAGGCAAGGGTGAAACGGTGCGGTAAGAGCGCACCAGCGTCGGGGGCGACCCCGGCGGCTGGCAACCCCCACCCGGAGCAAGGCCAAACGTGGGAGGGCCGGCCCGGCCAATCTCCCCAGGTAGGCCGCTCAGATGGATGACCACCCAGGCGGATCCTCGGATCCGCCGGACAGAACCCGGCTTACAAGCCAGCTCACCGTCACTTCAACCCTCTAACCACGGTATCTGCGGCTGCTGCTCGTCACTGGTCCTCAGTAGGTCCTCAGTCGAGCGCCGCTGACAACGCGACAAGCGCTGGCGGCGAGACATTCCTCTTGCCGAATCTGCCTCTGCAGCATCAAGGGGCGCCGGGATGGCCAGAACCCCTGATCCGTACTAGATCACGCGGCTTCCAGCGCCTCCCGGGCATACCGCTCCGCCCGCTCGGCGTTCGCCCACCGCTTCGCCCTCAGCGGTGGGCCGAGGATCGTTCCTGCCCCGCCAAAGGCGAGCAGGACCCAGAGCCACAAGTCGCCCGGGTCGAACCCGTCGCGCGTCACGACGATCGCCCAGACGAGGACTCCCACGACGAGCAGGCCCCCGCATGCCTGATCCCGCCGGGAGGTCCTCGCCGCCCTCCCGAGGACCTCGGTGCGCTCAACGACGGCCTTCGCCAACCGGGGATCGGAGACCATGTCGCCCCCGCGGACGGCATCGAGGACCACGACTCGGTCTGCGGGATCGAGAGCGGCAAGGTGAGGCGAGCGTCCCATCAAGGCGGCCGGGACGAGCGCACCAGCGACCCCGCCACCGACCAAGCTGCCGACGAGCGAGGGAATCGAGAGTTCCGAGCCGCCGACCAGCCAGGTGAGGAACGCGAGGGGAGCGCCATAGCCGACCGCCATCCGGATCTTGCTGCCACCCCAGATCCACCTCTCCATGGGCGCATTGTCTCGCAGAATCGACACATTCGCACGACAGCCCAGCGCCGCCGCCTTCGGCCTCCGTCGCCATCCTGGCATCCAACCAGCAATGGTGGTGGCAGCCAACGTGACACGTTCGTGACACAGGCGACCGATAGCACCTGTCAGGCGATGGCAGCGCGAGCGAGGCGTCATCCCAGCTCCGACGGCATTTCGAACACCGACCCCAGGTAGCGGCCAACCGACCCGAAGTTCCAGCTCTACTCCGACAATGGCTGGGGCTCAGTCCCAGTCCTTGATGAGTCGCACGTCTGTGGGCTCAGCACTCGGTCGAGCACCGCGGGGGCCCATCCCACCAAGCAGGCCGGTCTGTGGACCCTAGACCTCGCTGAGGCTCACCTACAGAACGGCGACGTCGACGAGGCGTTTGGGCTCGCCGTCAACGCGCTCGAC
>DASXTK010000391.1:0-3793 GCA_036505485.1 Acidimicrobiales bacterium | reverse complement strand
AACATCGTGCTGCCGGTCCTCTACATCGCCACCATTGTGGCCTCGATCGTCGGCGAAACCTGGGCGTACTTCTATTTCCTGAGCATTGTGGAGAGCGCGCTCTTACTGCTGATCATCCGGTACGCGTGGACGTGGCCACGGCATGTCCGCGAAGGACAGGTCAGCGGAGGGCAAGTCAGCCAAGGTGAGGTACGCGCCCCATAGGTTCGTCGTTGCCAGCGTGGCGCCACGTCCGCATCTCACGAGAATCCTTCTGCATCAAACTCCTTGAATACCGTGCCGATGGGGGCGGCCTGTTCATGCCTGAGGAGCCCGTCTGCATATGGGAGCGGAGGGCGATTCTCGGCCGCATCGCCGCCCCTTCTCGTGCAACGGATGTGGTCTCGGCAGCATGAGTATGGGTGGAGGTGGCGCCGTGGCCGATGGCGATGAAGCACGGGTCCGGACAGACGTCGACCAGCGGCGTCGGAATCGCCGGATCGGGACCGGCCTACTGGCCGCGGCCGCCGTCGCGGGCATCGTCGCCGTCGCCGCCTGGATGGCCGGCGACTCCCCAGCGAAGCGGTCCGAACCGGCGCAGCCGCCCACCCCCACCACTGCCCCCGACGGTTGGCGGTGGGAGTCCTCCCGCGGCGTAGAGGCCCTCGTGCCCGACACATGGAGCGACTCCTGGACCTATAGCTTGGCGGGGTCGTGCTACGCCGCCTACAACGAGACGGTCCGGGGGCGACCAGATCCCTACGTCGGTCGCGCCGCCGAGCGCAGCCTGACGAGCCCTCGGCAGATCTGTCCACGCGTCGACGTCCGGACGCCTTTCGTGTGGTTTGACGACTATCGGGCCGTGCCCGGTATCCGAGAGCACAATCACGGTTGGGTGGAGGAAACCAGGCTGGTGGCCGGGATCAAGGTCACCGTGTTCGCCGCCGACGACGGCCAACGCCGCACGGTGATGGACTCTCTGCGGCCGGTCGGCGACACCGATGTCTACGGCTGCCCCGTCCACCACCCCGTCGCCGAGCATCCCGACACCCGCCCGTCCGGCGGTGGTCTCGCTACTGTCGGCGACGTCGACGCCATCAGTGTGTGCAGCTACACCTCCGAGCAGATCCCCGGCGAAGAACGGCCGCCGTTGCTGGCCTCCAGCCGACTCACCGGCGCCGACGCCCAGAAGGTCGTGGACGCCATCCTGGCCGCACCCGAAGGCAGCGGACCCAACGGCGACTGGGAGGACCCACTCGCGACGCAAGCGCCGCCTAGCGTGGCGGTTTGCCGCAAATTCCGCAGCATGGATGCGCCCGGTGAGCTCGACTACCCCGACTACGGCTACGAGCGTCTCCTCCTGATCGTGCACGGCAGCCAACGAGACCAGGAAGTGGTCCTCCGATTCAGCGGCTGCAACTACCACGGCACCGACGACGGCCAGGTTGAACGACAGCTCACGGCCGACGTCGCGGGGCCGCTGCTCGCATTTGAAACACCGACTCACGATTACTACGGACTCACCACGCCCATCGTCGACTTGCTACCCCCGCCTTGACCCACCCAGGCGACAGGTGGTACCCGCGCGGCTGCGCTTCGCGGCCAATCCGACCAGCCGCCGCGCGAGGCATGCGGCCCACTGCCTACATCCATGACGGAGTTGTTGATGTGATCACGAAAGCGGAGGACGAGCCCGCCCTCATCGTCCGCCCATTTGCATGCAACGGACGCCGCCCCGGCAACATGAGTAGGGGTGGAGGTGGCGCCGTGGGCGATGGCGATGAAGCCCCGGACTTCGAGGCTTGGGCGCGGGCTCGCGGTCCGGCACTGCTTAAGTTCGCCTACCTGGTCACCGGAGACCGTGGCCGGGCTGAGGAAGCCGTACAGAATGCCCTTGTCTCCGTCTGTCCACGATGGCGTCGGATCGTCCGTGGCGGCAATCCGGAGGCGTACGTGCGTCGCAGCATCGTCAACGCGGACCGGGCGTTGTGGCGGCGATTTCGGCGCTGGGAGACCCTCGTCGCCGGTGTGCCGTTGGCCGCTCTCGTCGACGTGGCTGACGAGGTGGCGACACGCGACGCGGCCTGGGGGCTGTGCTCGACACTGCCCAGGAGGCAGCGGGCGGCAGTAGTTCTTCGCTACTACGAGGGCCTGTCCGATGCCGAGATCGGCGCGATCCTCGGCTGTTCCCCCGCCACCGTCCGCTCCCAGATCCACCGGGCGCTCGCCGCCCTGCGGCAGCGGCTACGAACCCAGGAGGAGGTCGGCCAAGGATGACCGAATTCGCTGACCCCGCCGCTGGTGCATTCGAGCGAGCGCTGCAGCTGCATGCACACGATGCCCCACCGGCTGACCGGCTGCTTGAGCGGGTCCGGGTACGCATCGCCCGGCGGCGTCGCAACCGCCGGATCGGGGCGGGGCTGCTGGCCGCGGCCGCCGTCGCGGGCATCGTCGCCGTCGCCGCCTGGATGGCCGGTGGCTCCCCGCTTAAGCGGTCCGAACCCGCGGAGCCACCCATCCCCCACGGTTGGCGGTGGGAGTCCTCCCGCGGCGTCGAGGTCCTCGTGCCCGACACATGGCGCGACAGCTGGACCTACGGCTTCGATCGACGCTGCTACCCCGCCGACAGCAAGCGGACCCCAGTGCCGGAAAAGCCCTACGTCGGTCGCGCCGCCGGGCTCAGCATGGAGACCCTACGAGAGTTCTGCCCGCGCATCGAGGACCGCACGTCCTTCGTATGGCTAGACGACCTCCAGGCCGTCGAGCCCGGTAGCCGAGACCACGGCCACGGTTGGGTGGAGGAAACGAGGCTGGTGGCCGGAGTCAAGGTCACGGTGTTCACCGACGACGATGGCCTACGCCACAGGGTGATGGACTCGGTGCGGCCGGTCGGCGACACCGACGTCTACGGCTGCCCCGTCCGCCACCTCGTCGCCGACTATCCCGCCACCCGCCCGTCCGGCGGTGGTCTCGCCTCTGTCGGCGACGTCGACGCCATCAGCGTGTGCAGCTACACCTCCGAGCTTTCCGGAGAGGACCTGCCGCCGTTGCTGGCCTCCAGCCGACTTACCGGCACCGACGCCCAGAAGGTCGTGGACGCCATCCTGGCCGCGCCCGAAGGAACCGGACCCAACGCACGGACCAAAAGCTGCCGTAGCTATCCCGGAGGCCCCTACGGCTACCAGAAGATGCTGCTGATCGCGCACGGCAGCCAACGGGACCAGGAAGTGGTCCTCCGATTCGACGGCTGCGACCACCGCGGCACCGACGACGGCCAGGTTGAACGACGGCTCACAGCTGGCGTCATGCGGCCGTTGGTCGCCTTCGGTAGACCGCATCAGCCGTACTACGGACTTCCCGGAGACCTCGTGCCCCTAATAGACCGGGAATAGGCCCCGCGACGTGCGTGTACGTACGCCTGGCTCAGGGCTCGGCGGTCTGTCGACCAGGAGTGGTCGTTTTGGGGGCAGGCTCAAAGCTATGCGCCGACGCTTAGCACGATCTTCCCGCCGGTGTGGTGACGTTCGAGGATTCGGTGAGCCTCGCTGGCGTCCGCGAGGGGCAGAACTCGGCTGATCGCAGGCTCCAGCGTGCCGTCGGCGAGCATCGCGGCCAATCGTGCGGTGCGCTCGCCGTCATCGTTGATCAGCACACCGTGGAGCGTGATGTTGTTGTCCAGGACCGGATCGAGATCCAGCAGCGGAGTTGCGATGGTTGCCACCGAACCGTAAGGGCGGAGTGCGGGAAGGACCGACTGGAGCAGCATTCCTCCGACCAGGTCGGCAACGGCGTCGACCGTACCGTCGCCGAGTTC
>DASXTK010000390.1:0-3018 GCA_036505485.1 Acidimicrobiales bacterium | reverse complement strand
CCGATTCCGACCTTGCCCCCGACGAGGGCCAGCAGGTGCAGCACTGGACCAGCGAGACCGGCAGCATCGAGCTCCGCTGGCCTGCCCCCGCCGCCTGGTTCTCAGGCCAGTCCGCCGCGATCGTCGCCGCGATCGTCGCCGCGATCGTCGCTAAGTCGGCCGCCGAGGCGGCGGCGGGCGGTGAGGCTCACGAGGACTTGGACGAGGTGGTCCAGAACCAATCCGTCGTCGGGCCGGAGCAGACGGCAGCCGGTGTGTGGACGCTGGAAGTCACCCTCACCCATGGTGACCCGCTCGCCCATCGGTGCCAGACCGCCCTATTCACGTTCACCGGTGCGGCGTTGGAGCAGGTCAGCGTCGACTACGACCGGCTGATCGCCGAGGTCAACACCCATCTCACCGATCCACTCGTAGCAGCGCAGGTCGAGGCACCCGCCACCGCACGCGAGCTGGTGCTTCCGCAGGCGAACGGCGTGGTCGGGGGGCCGGTGGACGATCCGGACCGCTACCTGACGGCGGCGGAAGCGCTCGGGCCATTCGTCGACGGACAGGCCGAGCTGGGCGATCCGCCGGCGGCACCGACGGTGGGACGGACGGGCTACGTCGAGAAGCTGCGCCCGGATGGTTCGGTGGACTACGTCCAGGAGGTCCCGTACCTCGGCCCCGAGACGGGTGCGCCTATCGAAGGCGACATGAATCCCACCACCCTGATCCATGTCGTCCGACACGCTGCGGGTTGGCACGTGGAGTCCTGGCTGAGGATCATGGACGACGTGCTCATCCCGATTTCGCCTGGTTGAAGATATTGCGCCCAGTAGGGCCGGCAGTGTCTCGGCGGGTATGGGCATGGACATGTCGGGGGTGAGTCCGCTGCGTCGCCTGACGAGGCAACGAAGAAAGAGGCGCCCAAGCCAGCCCCAGAGGGGGCTGGCTGTTCCGATTGTGTTCGCGGCCCTTGACTGCCCTCGGTGGTTGGTGGCGGGTCCTTCCCGAAATTGAGGCGTTTCTCGCGCTATAAGCGCGGCAAAGGCCTCAGTTTCAGGGTTCCTCGCCGAAACTGAGTCAGAAAAGCCGCTATATGCGGCGGAACTGTCTCAGTTTCGGGTGGTGACCGCGGTGGGCGGTCAAAGGACGGCCGAAGGCCGAGTGATGCCACGCCGAGTAGCGGCGTGGCGGCGGCCCTTGACGGCGCACCTTGTAAGGGACCGCCAGCCATCATGGGATCGGCAGCCGGCCCTGCCGGCTGCCTGGGAGCCTCGTTGCCTTCGCCGGGACACCGCGGGATGCAAGGGGACGGTCGTAGCCTGCCGCGATGCGGAAGGTGTCGGTGGAGGAGCGGCGGGCGCGGGTGGGGTGGCGGCATCATCTGGCTGGCGAGGCTCGGGGTGAGGACGTCGTGGAGGTGGCCCGGCACCTGATCGGGCTGCATTCCACTGATCCGGCGACCGTGTTCTTGGCGGCGGGGGCTCGGATGGTTGAGCCCAAGGTCGCGGCCATCGAGCAGGCGCTGTACGACGACCGCCGCCTGGTCCGCATGTTGGCCATGCGGCGCACCATGTGGGTGGTGCCCACTGACACCCTGCCGGTGGTCGAGGCCGCGGCGACCAAAGCGGTGGCCGAGCGGGAACGGAAGCGCCTGATAAAGGCCATCGACGAGATCGGGGTGGCGTCCGGCGACGACGGCGGCAGCGCCGCGTGGCTCGAGGCGGTGGAGGCCGCGACCCTCGGGGCGCTGGAAGCCCGGGGTGGTGCGGCGTTCGGGACCGAGCTGTCAGCGGACGTCCCCGGACTGCGGACGTCCTACGTCTACGCCGAGGGCAAGACCTATGGCGGCCCGCAGAACCTCACCACCCGAATCCTCAACGTCATGTCGATGTGGGGCCGCATCGTGCGGGGCCGGCCCCGGGGCCAATGGAACAGCAGCCAGTACCGCTGGGCTCCGGTCGAGGCCTGGCTGCCCGCCGGTATGCCGGTGCTGGACCGGGCCGCGGCCCAGACGACGCTCACCGAGGCCTGGCTGCGCGGCTTCGGTCCGGCTTCGATCAACGACCTGAAGTGGTGGACGGGCTGGACGCTGGGGGAGGTCCGCAAGGCGTTGGCGAACCTCAACGTGGTGGAGGTCGACCTCAACGGTGCGCCCGGGTTGCTGCTGGCCGACGACACGGAACCAGTCGCAACACCCGATCCATGGATCGCACTGCTCCCCGCCCTCGATCCCACCGCCATGGGCTGGACCGAGCGGGCCTGGTACCTCGGTGACCACCGCGAGCCGTTGTTCGACCGGTCCGGGAACATCGGGCCCACGGTGTGGTGCGACGGTCGGATCGTCGGCGGCTGGGCTCAACGCAAGACGACCGGCGAGGTGGTGTTCCGGCTGTTCGAGGACATCGGCGCCGAGCTGACCGCCGCGGTGGAAAGAGAAGCGACCCGGCTCACCGAATGGATCGGCGATGTCCGGGTCACCCCTCGCTTTCGCACCCCGATCGACCGTGAGCTCACGGCCTGAGCGGGGATCAGCGGGCGCCGCCGGGTTCCCCTCCAGCGACGCCCGCTGACCGTTACCCGCCGAGGTTGCTGATCAGGAGGTCCATGAACCCCCTGATCTCGACCTGGGAGGTGCAGTTGGTGATCCAGTCGTGCCTGGCCGGTGACGTCCCGCAGCCGTCGAAGTGGCGCCGCAGCGCACGCAACACCACGACCGCCTCCTGGTTCTCACCTTCGCCGGTCTCGTGCTCCACGAAGTCGAGCGCGAGCTTGGTCAGCCGGCGTAGCCCGGACGAGCGGTCGAGCCACTGGCTGTTGGGGACCCGGTCGAGGGCGGTCTGCAACCACTCGACGTCCTGACCGTCCACGATGCCGTCGCCGTCGCTGTCCCCGTTGAGCGGGTTGGTTCCGAACCGGGCCTCGAGCCCGTCGTTCAGTCCGTCGGCGTCGCTGTCCGCCGAGAGCGGATTCGTTCCGCGTGCGACTTCGTCGCCGTCGGTCAGCCCATCACCATCGCTGTCGGCCACGAGCGGG
>DASXTK010000389.1:0-10554 GCA_036505485.1 Acidimicrobiales bacterium | reverse complement strand
GCAGCTCCTCGGCCAGACCGAGCTTGATCTTGGCCACCGCGTTGGAGACCTTGCGGGGCAGGAACTCGATGCCTCGCCGCGGTCCCTCATGGTTGAACAGGATGCCGCTGGTGGCGTGCAGGCCGTAGGACTCGCGGTAGTTGACCGTGATCCAGTGGCCGTAGACCTTGGCCACGCCGTAGGGCGAGCGGGGGTAGAACGGCGTCGTCTCGGTCTGCGGGGTCTCCATGACCTTGCCGAACATCTCGCTGGAGGACGCCTGGTAGAAGCGGGTCTCCGGGTTGATGGTGCGGATGGCGTCCATCATCCGGGTCACGCCGAGGGCGGTGAACTCGCCGGTGAGGACTGGTTGCTGCCACGAGGTGGGCACGAAGGACTGGGCCGCCAGGTTGTACACCTCCTCCGGGTGGTACTCCTGCAGGATCGACAGGATGGACACCTGGTCGAGCAGGTCACCGTGCACGAAGGTGATGCGGTCCTGCAGATGGCCGATGCGCTCCCAGTTGACGGTGCTCGTGCGCCGGACCATGCCCAGGACCTCGTAGCCCTTGTCGAGCAGCAGCTCGGCGAGATGCGAACCGTCCTGGCCTGTGATGCCGGTGATGAGGGCTCGTTTGGTCACGCTCTTGGTCTCCTAGGGACAGGAATCGCGAATGTTAGGTGGTCAGGCGGGCTCGCCAGTCGGCGAGCACGTCGGCGAGGGTCTGTTCGAGCGGGATCGTCGGCGTCCAGCCGGTCGCCGCGGTGAGCTTGCGGTTGTCGCCCACCAGCACCGGGATGTCCACCGGACGCTCCAGATCGGGATCGCTCACGAGACGCATCGGCCGCAAGGCCAGCCCCAGCAGGTGCTCAGCGATCTCGCGCACGGCCACGGCCCGCCCGCTGCAGACGTTGTACACCTCGCCGGCGGTCCCCCGTTCGATGAGCAGGCGGTAGGCGCGGACCACGTCACGTACATCTGTGACGTCGCGCCGGGGCTCGAGGTTCCCGATCGGCACGGTGTCGCCGCCATCGCGCTCGTTTCGGGCGATGCGGGCCGCCAGCGAAGGGGCCACGAACAGGTCGCTCTGGCCGGGACCGAGGTGGTTGAACGCCCGCACCCGGATCACCGGCAGCCGATGGCCCAGCCAGGCCTGCTGGGCCAGGGCGTCGGCCGCGACCTTGGAGGCGGCGTAGGGGCTGACCGGCCGCAGCGGCTGGTCCTCGTCCAGCGGCAGCTCGGCCTCGGTCACCCGGCCGTACACGTCGGCGCTGGTCACGGCCAGGACCCGACCGACCCCGGCCTCCCGGCTGGCCTCGAGCACGTTCAGCGTGCCCAGGGCGTTGGCCAGGAACGTGGCCCGCGGCGCAGCCCAGCTCCCGCCCACATCGCTGGCGCCGGCCAGGTGGTACACCGCTTCGGGTTCGGCCTTGACGATGGCTTGGGTGAGGTCGTCTGGTTCGGTGATGTCGATGCCGTCGACGCGCCCTTCGAGCTCGACAACGTCATCGCCACACGCCGCGAGGTGGTGCACCAGGTGCCCACCGACGAATCCCCCAGCCCCCGTGACGAGCGCTCTCACGGGCGGTCACCTTAGGGGGAGCGGCCCGCGTCCTTCAGGTTGACTGAGACACGTCTGTCAGCAGCTCGGCGAAATGGTCGGATGCCGAGGACCAGGAATAGCCGGCGACCACGTCCTGGCCTCGCTGCTGGAGGGCGGCGCGGTGGGCGTCGTCGCGCAGGATCCGGTCCAGGCCCTGGGCCAGGGCCGGCGCATCGCCCACCGGGACCAGGTCGGCCCCCTCTCCACAGACCTCGGGCAACGAACCGGTAGCGGTGGCCACCACCGGGGTCCCAGCGCTCATGGCCTCCAGGGGCGGCAGGCCGAAGCCCTCGTAGACCGAGGGAAAGGCATAGACCGCGGCGCCCCGGATCAACGACACCCGGTCGTCGTCGTCGACCCAGCCCACTCGCACGATGCGCTCCCGGTGCTCGGATCCCGCGATAGCCGCAGCCAGTGCCACAGCCCCCCAGCCATCGGCTCCGGCGATGACCAGCCGTAGTTCGGGGTCGTCGGCGGCCAGGAGGTCGAAGGCGGCGACGAGCGTGGGCAGGTCCTTGCGGGGCTCGACCGTGCCCAGGGCCAGGACGTAGCGGTCGCCACCGGCCAGCTTGCGCCCCGGGCCCGGATCGCCGGGCGGCGTGGCCTTGACCCCGCCGGCCACCACCCGCACCCGGTCGGGGTCGGCGGCGAAGTGCTCGATGACCTCGTCCCGCACGAAGGCCGACATGGTGTGGACCCACGCGCCCCGACGCAGGGCCCGGCGGATCAGCCCGGGGAACGTGCGGGTGTGCTCGTTGGCCAGCTCGGGAAAGCGCAACGGTGTGAGGTCGTACACGGTGACCAGGGCCGCGGCCTTGGTGGGAGGCACGACGTAGTTGGTCCCCCAGACGACGTCGTAGCGACCGATCCAGTGGTCGATGCGCGGGTGGTCGCTGCGCATCCACACCTGGTGGAACGGTCGGGCGGCCATCGGCATCCACGGCCGGTCGACGATGTCCATGCCCTCGGGAACCGATCCGGCGAGCTTTCCTCGGCCTCGCCAAGTCACGGCGTAGCCGGTCAGCTCCAGCTCCGACTGCGGCGCCAGATGGGCCAGCATCTCGCCCACGAACACGCCTACCCCGGTCCGGGGCGTGAGCAGGGGGGTGACGTCAGCAGCGACCCGAAGCACGGCCGCAGGAGCGTAGTCAGTCGGCGCTGTTGGCTTTGTCCTCCAGGACCGCGCCCACGGTCTTGAGCAGCTTGCCCGACCGTTCCATCAGGTCGCGGCGTTGGACCTGGGCGTGCTGGAGGATCAGCAGGCCTAGTCCGACCGTGGTCGCGACGCCCTGGCGTGCCGCCTTGCCTAGGTCCTCCAGCGTGACCGCCATGAGTGAGAATGTACCCTCGGGCCTGCGGGTCAACCGGGGTCCACGGCACCACGCGACGGCAGGACTACTCTGCGCGCGTAGTGGAGGACACAGAGTGCGCGTCCGTCTGTGCCGCTTCCACCGAGTTGCCGTCGGTGGTGGCCGTCGTCGTGACCCACGATCCCGGTGACTGGTTCGATGAGACGCTGGCCGGTCTGGCCGCCCAGGACTATCCCAACCTCCAGGTCCTCGTCGTCGACACCGGTAGCCGTGACGATCCCACCGAACGGGTGACCGCGGTCCTGCCCGAGGCCGAGGTGCACCGCGTCGGGCGCGACGTCGGCTTCGGCTCGGCCGCCAACGAGGTGCTCAGCCGGGGTCCCAGAGGCGACTTCTTCCTGTTCTGCCACGACGATGTCGTGCCCGAGCCCGACGCGGTCAGCGCCCTGGTCGGCACCGCCCTCGACTGCGGGGTGGCCATCGTCGGCCCCAAGCTCGTGAGCTGGGACGATCCGAAGCGGCTGTTGCAGGTCGGCATCGCCGTCGACCGAACCGGGGTGAGCATGCCGATGGTCGAGCGGGAGGAGCTCGACCAAGGCCAGCACGACGGCGTGCGGGAGGTCTTCGAGGTCCCCGGCGCCTTCACGCTGGTGCGGGCCGACCTGTTCGGCCGGATCGGCGGGTTCGACGAGGCCATCTCCTTCCTGGCCGACGATCTGAGCCTGTGTTGGCGGGCCCGGATCGCCGGCGCCCGGGTCGCCATCACCGCCGCGGCCCGGGTCCGCCACCGCGAGTCGCTGGGCCACCGGCTGTCGCCCAAGCTGCGCCGGCGGCTGCTGGCCCGCCACCGCATGCGGGTGGTGCTGACCAGCTACGGCCGTCGTCATGCCCTGCGGATCGTGCCCCAGATGGCGCTGGCCTCGGTGGCCGAAGCCGGGGTGTCGCTGGTGGCCTTGCGTCCGGCCCGGGTCCGAGTCGTGGTCGGAGCCTGGGGCTGGAACCTGCGGCGCACGCCTTCGGTGTTGCTGGCCCGGGCCCAGGTGAAGGGGTTCCGTCAGGTCGACGACCGCGCCGTTCGGTCACTGCAGGTCCCCGGCCTGGTGGGACCCCGTCGGTTGGTGCAGAAGGCCGGGGCCGGCGTGGGTGCCCGCGGTCGATCGCTACGCGACCGGCTGGAGACCTGGTGCGGGGGCTGGACCCGGGGCAGCGTGCTCATCCTGCTGATGCTGGCCGGGGTGCTGGCCATGGGCAGCCGCCACCTGCTCATCCACGGGGTCCCGGCCATCGGCGAGTTTGCCACGGTCGATCCACCGCGCGATCTCCTCGCCGAGTGGTTGAGCGGTTGGCGCCGGTCCGGGCTCGGTTCGGAAACGGCCGCCCCCACTGCGTTCGGGGTCATCGGCGGGCTGGGCACACTGCTCGGAGCGTCGCACATCGGCCTGGTGCGCGCCGTGCTCACGGTGGGGTTGCTCCCGCTCGGCGTCCTGGGCGCGGCTCGGCTGCTGCGCCAGCACCGGTCCGGGTGGACCTCGGTGGCGAGCGCCCTGGCTTACGCCGCGGTCCCGGTTCCGTACACCGCCCTGGCCGAGGGGCGCTGGGCGCCGCTGGCGGTCTACGCCGCTGCACCGTGGCTGTTGGGTGCGCTGGCCCAGGCCAGCCGGACTGCGCCATTCTCCGCTCCCGCCCCGGTGACCAGCGTGCTGGTACTGGGACTGACCACCGCGGTGCTGGCTGTCGTGGTCCCGGCGGCCCCGGTGCTGCTGCTTTTCCTCGGCGCGACCCTCGCCCTGGGGTCGGTGGTGGCGCTCGATCTGCGCAGCGCCCGGCGCATCGCGGTGATGGCGCTGGGCGGAGCGATCGTGGCCGCGTTGCTGCAGCTGCCGTGGACACTGGATGTGGCCCGGTCCTGGCGATCCAGCGGTGGGTGGCTGGCGGTCGGTGGGAGCGCCCCCACCGGCGACGTCGATCTGGGCAGCCTGGCCGCCCTCGGGGCTTGGTTGCCGGATCGATCCACGCCGATGTCGTGGGGCGTGCTCGCGGCCGCGGCTGCCACCTTGCTGGTCGGACGGAGCTGGCGTCTGGCCTGGGCCATCCGGGCCTGGGTCACGGCGGTGTGCGCTTGGGGGGTGGCGGCGCTGGCGTCGAGCGGCGCGGTGAACCTGCCGCTGCCCTCATCCGACGTCATGTTGGTGTTCGCCGGAGCGGGGCTGGCGCTGGCCGCCGGCCTGTTGGCGGCCACGATCGAGCTGGACATCACCGGCCGGAGCCGACGGCTGGGTTTCCGCCGAGACCTGGTCGCGCTGGGGGTCGTCGGTCTGGCGGCGGGCATCGTCCCGGTGGCCCAGGCGTCGCTCGAGGGTGCGTGGGACATGCCCCGACACGGCTTCTCCGATGCCCTGGCCGTCGTCGGCGAGTCGGAGAACAGCGGCTCGGCCCGGGTGCTGTGGCTGGGGAATGCGGACGCCATTCCGGTGCCGGGTTGGACCATGGCCGCACCAGCCGCAGCCACCGACGATGCCTCGGTCGGGTATGCCCTGACCGAGGGTCTGCCCAAGCTGCATGACATGTGGCCGGACCCGGCCGACGAGTCCACCCGGCGGATCGCTCACGCGGTGGAGCTGGCCACCACCCAGCAGACCGCCCACCTGGGTCGGCTGCTGGCGCCGCTCGCCGTGGACTACGTCGCCGTGCCCCAGCGCCGCGCCCCCTCCCCCTTCACCGATCGGGTGCAGGCGCCCCCGGCCGGGCTGGTGGATGCGCTGGCCGGGCAGTTGGACCTCGAACGCATCGATGTCGATCCGGCGGTGCTGCTGTTCCGGAACCTGTCGGCCCTGCCGGAGCGGGCCGGCTTCACTGATCCCGAGCTGCTGGACGCCACCTCCTCTTCGGGGATACTGCGGATCGGACAGGACTGGCCTGACGCCTCGCCTCTGCTCCAGCAGTCCGACGGCTACGCCCGCTGGACTGGTCGCATCTCCCCGGGGACCACCGTGTACCAGGCCGCGGCGGCGTCCGACCGCTGGGTCCTCGACGTCGACGGCCGACCGGCCGAACGCAGATCTGCCTTCGGCTGGGCCAACGCCTTCGCCGTCCCCGAGGGCGGACGGGCCGTGCTCCACTACGAGACGCCGGCCCGCCGCTACCTGGTGTTGGCGGCCCAGGCGGGGCTGTGGGTCCTGGCCATCGGTCTCGTCGTGATGTCCCGGCGCCGTCGAGCCCGCGTCGCCGAACCGGCGCTGGTCACCGTCGTCGACAGCGCCCCGAGTCCGACGCCGACCGATGTCCGTTCTGTGACCTGTCTGCCGCGCCCCGGCGCGGCAGACAGGTCACAGAACGACGAGCCTCCGCTCTGCGGTCCGCCCGCGCCAGTCACGTCGCCCACACCCAAACGGATACGAGCCACTTCGCGCCGCCGGCGCCGGGCCGGTCGGGAGGTCCAACCCGAGGTGGTCGAATCCGTGACCCTGATCGTCGCCGGGCAACGATCCGAGGACGCCGAGGTGCGCTCGTGAGCTCCCGACTGCCGATCCTGGCCCTGCTCAGCGTGGTGGGCGCCGGGGTGCTCGTCACCTCGGTCGAGGGACAGCGCCCTACCCTCGTGGCCACGCCCGACGCCGATCCGGCCTTCGCCGCACCCGTCGGCCGAACCGACGCCGTCACCTCGACCTGGTACTGCGCCGCCGGCACGGCACAGGACGGCGGGCTGGCAGACCACACCGTCGTGGTCGCCAACCCCACCGCCGGCGATGTCACCGGTGTGCTCACCGTCTACGCCGGTCGCATGGCCGCTCCGGTCAGCCCACCGCCGACCGATGTGGCCTCGACGACCACGTCAACCACAGCGCCGGCGGCGCCAGCCAAGGTTGCTCCGGTCGACCCGGTGGAGCAGCGCTTCACCGTCCCGGCCCACGACCGGGTGTCGTTCCGGCTGGCCACCCTGCAGCCCGGACCGCTGGCCGCCGCGCTGGTCGAAGCCGACACCGGTGGGGTGGTGGTCGAGCACACCGTGGTCGGACCGCACGGCCAGGACACCGCCCCCTGCGCCTCGGCCGCCTCGTCGACCTGGCACTTCGCCTGGGGATCGACCGAGAGGAACGCCAGCGACATCCTCGTGCTGTTCAACCCGTTTCCCAGCGACGTCACCGTCGATGCCACCTTCAGCACCGACGCCGGGGTGCGGGAACCGTTGCGCTGGCATGGTCTCAACGTGCCGGGCCGCAGCGTGGTCGGCGTCGACGTGGGGGAGGATGTGACCCGCCGGGCCCAGGTCGCCGCCAGCCTGCGGGTCCGGGGCGGACGGCTGGTGGTGGAACGGCTGCAGTCGTTCGACGGCAGCGACGCCGGGACCGAAGGCCTGAGCGTGGCTCTGGGCCAGCCGGAGCCGACTGCTCGGCGCATGTTCGCTCACGGCCGGGTGGACGAGCAGGTCAGCGAGCGGATCGTCCTCTACAACCCGGGCAAGGACAGCGCCGAGGTCGACGTGTCGGTGCGGGGGCTGGGGGTCGATCCCCGGTCGCCGGAGCCCTTCGGCATCGTCGTCCGCCCGGGCCAGTTCGAGATCGTCGACTACGGCAGCGAGGATCGGGTGGCCCGTCAGGTCGGGCATGCCACGGTGGTCGAGTCGAGCAACGGGGTGCCGGTGGTGTCCGAGCAGGTCCTCACCTTCGGGGCCGAGCTCTCGGCCGGGGCGGGCGCCATGGTCGCCGCTCCGACGTGGGACTTTCCGGTGGTCGATGTCGACGCCACCCGCACCATGCGCCTGGCGGTGATCAACCCGGATGCCGAGCGCTCCACCCACCTCTCGCTGCGTCTCGAGGCCCAGGGCACCCAGGTCCGACTACCAACAGTCGACGTCCCGGCCAGCGGCCGGATCGAGGTCGAGCTCCCCGCCGATCGTCCCGACGGCCGGCTGGGTCTGGTCGCCGAAGCCGACGCGC
This sequence comes from Acidimicrobiales bacterium, assembly GCA_036505485.1. Taxonomy (GTDB): domain Bacteria; phylum Actinomycetota; class Acidimicrobiia; order Acidimicrobiales; family VFJN01; genus DASXTK01. The sequence goes on along the minus strand of DASXTK010000389.1, from coordinate 2,724 downwards.
CGGTAGTCGTCGAGCGCATCGAAGCCGAACAACAACGGGATGTCTCCGTCACCCCTGGCATCCCGCTTCTTTGAGGTGAGACGATTCGGCGGTGGAACGTGTCGGGTTGGTTGTGGTGATCGCGGTGGTCGCGGTGGTGGTTGCTGTGGTCGTGCAGCGGCGTCAGCGTCCGCCCGCGCCCACGCCGACCGGCTTCAACGTTCCTGACCGGCTCGATCGGGCCGACTTCGCTCGACCCGACGCCCCCTGGCTGGTGGCGGTGTTCACCTCGGCCACCTGCGGAACCTGTGCCGGCGTGTGGGAGAAGGTGCAGGTCCTGGCCAGCGACGAGGTGGCCGCCGAGGAGGTCGAGGCCGGAGCGCGGACCGGGGTCCACCAGAAGTACCGCATCGACGGGGTGCCGGCGACGGTGGTGGCCGATGGGGCCGGTGTGGTCCAGGCCAGCTTCCTCGGACCGGTGACCGCCACCGATCTGTGGGCCACGGTGGCCGAGCTGCGGTCACCGGGAACCCTCCCCACCGACGGCTGCACCCACGGCCAGGCGGCCTCCTGAGGTCGCCTCGCTAACCTACAGCACTGTAACCTTCGAGCTGTAGGGGAGGAGGGCGGTGTCGACCACCATCAAGACGCGACTCACGCGCGACGAGAGAGTTGAACAACTGCTCGACGTCGCCGAGACCCGGTTCGCCGAGCAGGGCTACGACGCCACGTCGATCGACGGCATCGCCCGGGCCGCGGGGATCAGCCGCCCCATCGTCTACGAGCACTTCGGGTCGAAGGAAGGCATCTACCTGGCCTGCATGCGCCGGGCCCGCGCCGCCCTCGATCAGGCCCTGGCCACCAGCGTGACCGGGGTGGAGGAGGCCGAGCACCAGCTGGCCGCCGGCATCGACGCCACCTTCAGCTTCATCGAGTCCGAGCCGGCCCGCTGGGCCATCCTGTTCAACGGGGTGGCCCTGACTGGTGCCGTAGCCCAGGAGGCCATGCGTCTGCGGTTCGCCACCGTTGGTGTGATCGCCGACCTCCTCCACGCCGTCAACCCCGAGCGTCCCCGCCAGGAGGCCGAGGCCTTCGCCCACGCCCTGTCCGGCGCCGGTGAGCAGCTGGAGCGGTGGTGGCGGCAGAACCCGGACATCCCCCGCCAGGCCGTCGTCGATTACCTGTTCCGGTTCGCCTGGAGTGGTCTCAGCCAACTGATGCCCGAACGCGGAGGCCAGTCGAAGTGAGCGACCTTTCCGATGTCGGCCAGCCCAGCGCGCGGTCACGCACCCCGATCGGCACCCTGGTGACCGAGCTGGCGGAGAAGGATCCGACCGCACCGGCGGTCACCTTCGAGGGGTTCACCACGTCCCGGGCCGAGCTGGAATCCGCGGCCAACCAACTGGCTCGGGTCTACGACGCTCTAGGGGTGGCCCACGGCGACATGGTCACCATCGGCCTGCCCAACGGCCCGGAGTTCATCGTGGCCTGCTGCGCCACCTGGAAGCTCGGTGCTGTGCCGCAGCCAGTGTCGGCGCGTCTGCCCCTGGCGGAGCGGCAGGCCATCGTCGATCTGGCCGACAGCAAGCTGGTCGTCGGCGTCCAGCCCGGAACCCACGGTGACCGAGCCTGCGTCCCCGAGGGCTTCGTCCCCGACGCTGCCCTCGACGACGGGCCGCTGCCGCCGCTGGTCTCGCCGTCATGGAAGGCGCCGACCTCGGGAGGCAGCACCGGGCGGCCCAAGCTGATCGTGGCCAGCCAGCCCGGGGTCATGGACAACCTGGTGGCGCTGTTCTTCGGCATCGAGCCCGACGGGGTCCAATTGGTGGCCGGGCCGCTGTACCACAACGGTCCGTTCCTCTTTGCCATGGTCGGGCTGTTCTCCGGCCAGCACCTGGTGGTGTTGCCGCGCTTCGACGCCGCGGCGGCGCTGGATGCGATCGACCGCTACGGCGTGCAGATCGCCATGGTCGTGCCCACGATGATGAACCGCATGCTGCGGGTCATCCAGGAGGCCGAGCGCACCTACAAGCTCGATTCGATCCAACGGCTGTGGCACATGGCCGCACCCTGCCCCGAGTGGCTCAAGCGGGCCTGGATCGACCTGCTCGGACCGGAGCGGATCTTCGAGCTCTACGGCGGGACCGAGGGCCAGGCCACAACGGTCATCGACGGGCGGGACTGGCTGGCCCACCCGGGATCAGTGGGCCGGGTCGTGACCGGCGAGATGACGGTCCTCGACGAGAACGGCGCTGCCGCACCCGCCGGTCAGGTCGGTGAGATCTACATGCGCTCGGGTCCCAAGGGCACACCGACCTATCGCTACATCGGAGCCGTAGCCCGGCGCCGCGACGGCTGGGAGTCGATCGGCGACCTGGGCTGGATGGACGACGAGGGCTTCGTCTTCCTGGCCGACCGGCGGACCGATCTGATCCTGTCCGGCGGCGCCAACATCTACCCGGCCGAGGTCGAGGGGGCGCTGCTGGAGCATCCCGCGGTCGAGTCGTGCGCGGTGGTCGGGGTGCCCGACGACGATCTGGGCCAGGTGGTGCACGCCGTGGTCCACCTGGTCGGACCTGCCACCCAAGCGGAACTGGCGGCCCACCTCCAGAGCCGCCTGGTCCGCTACAAGGTGCCCCGCACGTGGGAGTTCGTGGACGAACCGGTGCGCGACGACGCCGGAAAGGTCCGCCGTTCGTCCCTAACCCACCGAAATTGAGGCGTTTGGCGCGCTATAAGCGCGAG
>DASXTK010000388.1:0-33702 GCA_036505485.1 Acidimicrobiales bacterium | reverse complement strand
GCCGAGTACATCAACTCCCAGTTCGACCCCTCCCTGTCCTGGAGCGACATCGCCTGGATGCGGGAGCACTGGGACGGTCCGATCGTGGTCAAAGGCATCCAGACCGTGGAGGACGCGGTGATCGCGGCCGACAACGGCGTCGAGGCCGTGGCCCTGTCCAACCACGGAGGACGGCAGCTCGACAGCGCGCCGACCCCGATCGAGCTGGTGGCGCCGGTCACCGATGCCGTGGGCGACCGGGTCGAGGTGTACTGCGACGGTGGGGTCCGCCGGGGCAGCGACATCGTCAAGGCCGTGGCCCTGGGCGCCCGAGCCTGCATGGCCGGCCGGGCCTATCTGTACGGGCTGGGTGCGGCCGGCGAGCGCGGCGTCGACTTCGTCCTCGACCTCCTCGACTCCGACGTCCGCCGCACCATGGCCCTGGTTGGAGCCAACACCGTCGCCGATCTGTCCCGCGACACGGTGAGCCTCACTCCTGGATGAACAGCACCAAGGAGTCCGGGAGATCGGCGGGGGAGACCAGGTCGGTCTTGGCCACCTCGATGCTGCCGTCGGCCCGGTAGCGGTCGACTCGGAACTGGTCGGAATCGACGCTGTCGGCCAAGTGGAGCTTGTCGGCCAACGGAGCCGGGGGTGGGGCGCCGAGGAACACCAGCGAGCACGCCCGTCCCACCAGGAAGTTGCAGGGCGCCGTGGTGGGCTTGGCCACCAGGACGTCCACCTCCTCCACCCGCACCGCCTCGTCCTCCCCGAGCACTCGGGCGTCGTCCGCGTAGTGGAGCAGCGGGCTGGCGATGACTCCGTGCAGGTTCACGACCAGGACCCGGGGGCCGGACCCGGCGGCGAACCCGTCGGCGGCCGCCTCCCACTCCGGACGCTGCAGATCCGGATCGCGGGCCACCGCCACCGAACAGGCCACGGAGACCACGGTGATCGTGGTCAGCACCGCCGGTCCCACCCCGAGCGTGCGAGGGGCAGCCACCCCTATGGCCACGACGATCACCCCGGGAACCACGGCGGCGATGAGATAGCGGCTGACCACCGCGTCGAGTCTCAAGGGGACGGCGAGCAGCGGGAAAACCACCGCCGCAGAACCGATCCCGGCGACCAGGACCGCCGTCCTCCGCTCGTCCCCGGATGAGCGCACTACCACCAACACCACGGCCACCAGGACGAGCCCGGCCAGCAGCGCCCAGATCCGGTCGTCGAACGGGCTCGGGCCCACCAGCGAGGCCAGGCGGGTCTCCCGTAGGCGGTCCAGCAGGGTGAAGTCGGTGATCCAGCGGCGGGGCCCCACCCGGGAGTCCTGGGCCCGGATGATCGGGGCCAGCGCCGCCAGCACGACCGCGCTGGGCAGGCCGGCGACCGCCAACTCACGCCACGAGCGTCGCCGGCCGATGAGCAGGGCCGCGCCCTCGGCCAGCACCAGGAACACCGCGAAGTAGTGGACCGCGACGGCGGACGCGGCCACCGAAGCCCAGATTCCCAGGTCACGCCGTTCGGGATGGTTCCAGACCCGGGCGAACGTCAGCAGCGACATCGCTCCGAGCAGGGACAGCACCGTGTATGGCCTGGCCTCCTGGGAGTACCAGACCAGCATCGGATGGACCGCGGTGATCAGGGCCGCGATCCGGGCCACCGTCCGGCGTAGCCCCAGCTCCCGCACCGCGGCGTAGACCACCGGGATGGTGGCTGTGCCCGCTAGAGCCGACAGCGAACGCAGGGCCAGCTCGCTGTCGCCGAAGAGCCGGCGCCACCCCCACAGCACCAGGAAGTAGGTCGGCGGCGACCCCTCCCGGTTGGCGACGTAGTGGAACAGATCCGGGAGGCTGCCGCGGGTGGCCTCGCTGCTGGACCACTCGTCGTACCAGAGGCTCTGCGCCCCGAGCCCCCACAGCCGGAGCACCGTGCCCGCCGCCACCGTGGCCACCAGCACCAGATCGAGCTGACACCAATAGGGCTCTGCCCTCGAACCGTCCGTGGTCGGCTCCCCAGCCACCTGCACCATGAAGCGAGGCAGCGTAGCCCCGCGCCGGGCGGGTTACCGGGGGTTGGCGCGGTCGAGGTTCCAGTGGCGCGATGTCGTGCACATCCAGGCGTCGTCCTCCACCGGTATGAGGCCGAAACGGGTGATCGTGCGCTGTCCGCCCTCGTGGTCGCCGTAGAGGATCTCGAGGGTCATCCGATCCCGGGCGACGATGGCGGCGCTGATGGCGGCGCGGTCGGGATCGTCGGCCTCCCGGACTGCTCCCTGCCAGAACCCATTCTCGCCCGAAGGGATGTAGAGATCCCGGCCCTGCATCCGGAAGGTCTCGGCCTCGGCCGGCGGCACCGCCGGATCCCAGCCGGGGTGGAGGTGCCAGCCGTGGATGACCGCGATGCCGTTGCCGGCGTTGTGGATGTTCGCGGCCAGGTAGATGGTGTCGTCGACCACGTCGACCACGGCCCGCCCTCCGGCCACCCGGGCGTGATGCTGATCGGCCCACATCACCTTCTCGGGCGGATCGCCGGGCCGGGACGAGAGCAGCACCGGTCGCAGGTTGGCCAGCATCGCCCGTTCGGCGATGCGCGCCGCCCGGTTGGCCGACCGGGTCGACGAGTACGTGGCCGTGGCCAGGACCAGGGTTCCGCCCGCCGTGGCCAGCGAGGAGATGGTCGTCCAGTCAGCCATCGGCAGGAGGCTACGGCCAGATTCCTCCGGGTCGGACGGAACCGGTTCCACCAACGACAAGCCGGTCGGGTGGGCCCATCGGGCCGGAGCGGCGACCGGTACGACATCGACAGTCGAGGCTTCGTCCTATAGATCCGGGATCGACTCGCGCTCTGTGCAGTATTTCGCTCCAAATACACACAGAACGCGTTGGTTCAGCGAAGTTTTCTTGCAAACCGCCGAGTGGACGCCTCTAATCATGTAGTCGTCCTACTACGGGGGGTACGGACCCATGCGGAGACCAATCGTCTCGGCCAGCGTGGCTCTGCTGCTGACCGCCATGTTCACCGGCGTACCGGGGGCTGCCCGAGTCGAGGCCCAGACGCCGGGCGGGACCCGGTCGATCCCCGCCAGCGGGACCACCAGCATCCGGGACCTCCCGTTCGGGGCCGAAGGCCTGCAGGAACCCGAGCTCCGTCAGAGCGCCGACCCCGACGAGGCCGCGGTGGCCGCAGTGGCGGCGCAAGGCCAGGCCGGTGAGTTCAACCGGCTGCGGCCGGAGTTCCAGGGGCACGGGCCGTTCCCCAAGAACCCGCTGGACGCACCAGTGGTGGCCTCGAGCGCGGTGGCCGGCAGCGATGCCGCCGTCAGCATCCTCGGCTTGAACCACCGTGACCAGCGGTTGGCCAACGGCGGCAACCAGTTCTCGCTGGAGCCGCCCGACCAGGCCCTGTGCGCGGGCAACGGCTTCGTGGTCGAGGCCACCAACAGCGTGCTGCGGGTGTTCGATCGCAACGGGACCGCCTTGACCGGCGTCCAGGACCTGAACACGTTCCTGGGCTATCCGCCCGCCATCATCCGCACGGTCTCGCCGCCGGTGATCGGGCCCCAGGTGATCGATCCGATCTGTCTCTATGACCCGGACATCCAGCGGTTCGTCGTGGCCGACACCACGCTGGGCTCGAACCCGGACGGCAGTTTCACCGGCAAGAACACCATCGATCTGGCCGTCTCCAACACCGGCGATCCCACCGGCAGCTGGACCATCTATCGCGTGCCGGCCCAGAACGACGGCACCGACGGCACGCCCGACCACGACTGCCGCTTGGACGACGGCGTCACCCATGGCCCATGCTTCCAGGACTATCCGCACATCGGGTCCGACCGGTTCGGCGTATACATCACGACCAACGAGTACGACCTGTTCGGCAGCGGTTTCACTGCGGCGCAGATCTTCGCCTTCTCCAAGAACGAGCTCGCCGCAGGCGGGACGGTCCGGATGACGCTCGTCGAGAACCTGATGGTCGAGGGCATCCCCGGATTCACGGTGTGGCCGGCGCAGTCACCCATGGGCCAGGCCTCCGGCGAACGGCATGGCACCGAGTACTTCCTCAGCACCATCGCCGGTGATGGCAGCGAGACCGGCAACCCGACCGGTACCGCCCGCAAGGTCGGGGCGTGGGGCTTGACCAACACCTCGTCGCTCAACTCGGCCACGCCGGCGTTGGGGATCACCAGCCAGCTGGTGCGCAGCGAGACCTACGTGTTCCCGCCGGGGTCGGACCAGCGTGCGGGGGACTTCCCGCTCGGCCAATGCGTCAACGACACCTCGATCGTCTTCCCGTTCGGGACCGGTTGCTGGAACCTGTTCTTCCTGCCGGAGGACGAACCAGCGCACGACGAGGTGATCTCCGCCCCCGACTCGTTGGACACCCGGATGCAGCAGACCTGGTTCGTCAACGGGCGGCTGTGGGGGGCGTCGGGGACCGCGGTCAACGTCGGCGGCGAGATGAAGGCCGGCATCGCCTGGTTCCAGATCAACCCCAAGATCAACGGCGCCGGCCACATCAGCGCTCGGGTGCGGCTGCAGGGCTACATCGCCCTGGCCAACAACAACCTGAGCATGCCGGCCATCGCCATGACTCCGGCCAACAAGGGTGTCATCGCCTTCTCCATCCTGGGTGAGGACATGTTCCCGACCGCCGCCTACGCCCGCATCGACGGCAACGGCAACGTGGGTCCGATCCAGGTAGCCGCCCCGGGTGTCGGCGTCGACGACGGCTTCACCAGCTACAAGGCGTTCGTGGGTGATCCGCCCCGCACCCGCTGGGGCGACTACGGCGCGGCGGTGACCGACGGGTCCGACATCTGGATCGCATCCGAGTACATCGCCCAGACCTGCACCCTGGACCAGTACCTCACCGGAGCCGTCGGCAGCTGCGGTGGCACCCGCACCGCCCTGGCCAACTGGGCCACCAGGCTGACGAAGATCGGGACCTAGGGGGGACCTAGGGGGGAAAGCGCGTCCCTGGCGCTGCTCAGCCGGTGATCACCGGTTGAGCAACGCCAGGACGCCAGGTGTGTGACCTCCGCCTCCGCCTAGCCGCTGCGGGCCGGCCGGGGGTCGCCCTCCTGCACGGCGTGGATCACGTCGTCGCCGATGGGCAACGGGTCACAGCCGTGGTCCTTCTCGCAGATGAAGTCGAACTCGGGCTTGGCCCGGCTGTGGCAGTCGAAGCAGTTCCCGCCAAATTGGTTGATCACATCACGGCTGCCGCGGGTGACGATCTTGGTCCCTTCGGCCGAGACCTCCAGGCTGAAGAACTCCCAGTTGTTGGTGAGGTTGTCGAAGCCCGGGGCCCGCTTGACCATGGCCTCGAAGGGGATGAGCTGGATGACCGTCCCCACCGGGTACTCGCCGCCGCCGTCGAGGTCCTCGGCCACGGCCACCGCCTCGTCGAGATGACCCAGCGGGTTGTCGACGAAGAAGCCCCGCACCGGGGTCATGTCCTTGAGGCTGACGAAATCGTCGGCCTGCATCTCGAGGTCTTCGGGCTCGGTGGTGGTGGTCGTGGAGTCCTTCTTGTCGGCTGTGCTCGAGTCGTCATCGGATCCGCAGGCTGCGATGATCCCCAGCAAAACCGGGATCGCCACGAGGGCCGCCTGCCATATCGTCCCCCGACGGGGCTGCTTCGTGGTCATCTCCGGACAGTAGGTACAGCCGCGACCTTCTGCTTGAGGATCCAACTTGTGCAGGGGTTGCGCACTAAGGTGTCGCAGTTTCTCGCGGCGGGCGCGAGCTGACCGATCTCGGAGGGCGGGATGGGCATGAAGCGGATTCTGGGAACGATCGCGGTCGCTGTCGGCCTGGCCGGCACCATGGCGGTTTTGCCGGCCTCTCCGGCCAGTGCCAGCACGGTCACGGTCTCGACCGGTGGTCCCTACAAGGTGAAAGAGGGATCGACCCTGACCCTGAACGGGTCGGGCACCTCCGACGCGGGCGGCAGCCTCACCTACGCCTGGTCACCGGCGGGGCGCTTCGACGATCCCACCTCTCCCACGCCAACGATCACCGGCATCGACGACGGCGCCGAGAACCTGACCCTGACGGTCACCGACAGCCTCGGCACCTCCAAGAGCGCCGTGGCCAAGCTGACCACCACCAACCTCAAGCCCATGATCCGCCAAATCCTGGCCGAGGCCACGCCGGCCAACACGCTGTCGGTCGAGCTCACCGCCACGGACGGCGGTCTGGCCGATACCCACACCGGCACCGTCAACTGGGGCGACGGCCAGACCACCAACACCGCGGTCGCCCAATCTGCCGGCACGGCCGTGGTGAGCGGATCGCACGACTACGCCTCGGGCGGCATCTACCCCATCACGGTCACGATCACCGATGACAACAACGGTGCGGCCACCTGGAGCACACCGCTGGCGGTGGGCTGCACCATCGTGGGCACCGAGGGCGACGACGTCATCACCGGCACCCCCGGCGACGACGTGATCTGCTCGCTCGGCGGCAACGACACGATCCACGCCGGTGACGGAACCGACGACATCTGGGCTGGTCCCGGCGACGACAAGATCTACGGCGAGAACGGCAAGGACAGCATGTTCGGTGGCCCCGGCGTCGACTTCACCTCCGGCGGAGCTGACCCCGACGCCTGCCAAGCCTCCGAGATGCGCCTCAACTGCCGCCTGGCCTGGTGGCGAGTCCCGTAGTCCCCTAGCCATAGATCCGGTCGATCTAGGTTGGCCGGATGCCCAGCCTGTATTCGACGGCCAACCGGATACTGGTTGGCACGCCGCTGGAGACGAGTGCGGCATCCACGAGCGGCTGTCCAAGGTCACCGGCTTGGCGGTGTTCTCCTCCGACGCGGTGGCGTCAAGCGCCTTCGCCACCCAGGAGATCCTGCACGTGCTGGTGCCGGTGGCCGGCATGGCCGCGATCGGCTACCTCACGCCGCTGTCGCTGCTGGTGGTGGCGCTGCTCGCCGTCGGGTCTTCAGCTACCGGCAGACCATCCACGCCTACCCCAACGGCGGCGGGTCCTACATCGTCAGCAAGGACAACCTGGGGGTCATGCCCGGCTTGGTGGCCGGGGCGTCGCTGCTGGTCGACTACACGCTGACCGTCGCGGTGTCGATCGCCGCCGGCACGGCCGCCATCACCTCGGCCATCTCACCCCTGCGAGGCCATGCAGTGGCCACCGCGGTAGTGCTGCTCGCTCTGTTGGCCATCGCCAACCTGCGCGGGATCCGGGAATCAGGCCAGCTGTTCGCTCCGCCGACCTACGGCTACATCGCCATCATGGTGGTGTTCATCGGCTACGGGGTGATCCGCACCACGTTCGGCGGGCTCGATCCGCTCCCGGTCAACCACCAGGCCCTGAACCACTTCGCCCACAATGGGGCGTTGCTGGGCGGCGCGTCGTTGTTCCTGCTGATGCGGGCGTTCTCGTCCGGTGCCATCGCTTTGTCGGGGGTCGAGGCCATCTCCAACGGCGTGCCAGCCTTTCGCCCGCCCGAACCCAAGCACGCCGCGACCGTCCTGACCTGGACCGGCACCATCCTCGCCGCGCTGTTCTGTGGGGTGGCGGCGCTGGCCCTGCAGCTGCGGCCGACGCTCAGCGAGGACCAGACGATCCTGTCGATCATGGGCCGGGCGGTGTTCGGCGGAGACAGCCCGCTCTACTACATCTTGCAGTTCTTCACCGCGGCCATCCTGATCCTGTCGGCCAACACCGCCTTCGCCGACTTCCCCGGCTCTCCGCGGTGATCGCCTGCGACGGCCACATGCCTCGACATGATGTCCAACTGGCAGGCCGGCCGGGCCATCAACCTGCTCGGGTCGATCTCCACCTTCATCGTGCTGGTGGTGGTGCTGGTCTCGAAGTTCACCGAGGGCGCCTGGGTGCCGACGCTGGTCATCCCCCTGGTGACACTACCGCCACGACACCGTGGTCACCTCGGTGCCGTGGCACGTGCGCTCACCACGCACACCGCCGGGGGATCGAGCGGCAGGGTCTCGACCCGGAGGTCCACGAACCCCGCGGCGTCGAGGAGGGCCAGCAGCTCCTGGGCCGCCGCGGCCGACGTGTCAGCGGTGGCGCCGGGACAGCGGGGCTGATGGGCTACCGCCAGCAAGCCCCCAGGGCGCAGCCGATCGTGGAGCTCCTTCAGCCGGGTCGCCGGCTCGGGCCAGAAGGCCAGGTTGTTGATGGCGAGCATCTTGTCGAACGGCGCCCCGAAATCCGGCAGTGCTTCGACCGATCCGTGCCGCAGATCGACCCGGCCCGCCTCGATTGCCCTCCGGTTCCGGCGGCTGGCCTGGCCGAGCATGACCTCCGACCGGTCGAGACCGCACACCAGCCCGTCGGTCACGATCGCAACCATGGCCTCGATGGCCAGGCCGGGGCCGAACCCGATCTCCAACACTCGGTCGCCGGGCTGGAGGTCGAGCTGCTCCACCGCCCAGACGCTGCGCTGCCGGTTGGAGGGACGGGTGGCCATGATCCGGCCGACCAGCCGGCCCCGCCAGCCCCTCGGATACCCGAACTGGCGGACGATCCCGCCGAGCAATCGTTGCTTGAGTCCCACCTGGACCACTCAACATGCTCAAGTACGCTTTAAGTCAATGGTTGCAAGGTCACGTCCGCTCGAGCTCGCCGGCAGAGCCGGCGAGAGCAACGAACGCTGTGTTTCTGGGGAGCCGAGCTACGGGGACTCGCTCAAGTCCCAAATCCCCCCGCGTGGGCTGACTGAGCGGGCCAACCCGCTCGGCTCCTAAGTCAAATGGTTGTTGCCGCGGAGTCCGAGCCCCTGGCGATCGGCGAGCTGGCGAAGCGGACCGGGGTGGCGCCCTCGGCGCTGCGGTACTACGAGGAGCGAGGGCTGCTGGCCCCGGCTCGCCGGGTCGGCGGACGCCGCCAGTACCACGCCTCCGCGGTGGCCCAGGTCGGCGTGCTCTTGTTGCTCCAGGAGGTGGGCTTCACGCTGGCCGAGGTCGAGGAGCTGTTGGCATCGCGGCTGGGGTCCTCTGGCTCCTGGCGTGATCTGGCCAACCGCAAGCTCGACGAGTTGGACGAACGGATCCGCAAGACCCAGGTGGCCCGGGTGGCCATCGAGCACGGGCTGGCCTGCCACCACGAGGACCTGGTCGATTGTCCCAACTTCTGGAACGTGATCGCCGCCCGCCTCTCCGGCACGCCCCTCGCCGAGGTCGAAGGTTCCGGCCGCGCCCAGCCCGGGGAGAGCTGAGCGCGGCCAGACCGTGATGGCTATCCGGACAGGTCCGGACGGTTGGTGAGCTCCAGAGCGTTGAGGATCGGCTTGGCGAAGCCGTCTCGACTCAAGAAGCGGATCCGCAGCTGCCCGTCGGTCACCTCGACGGTGAACGTCTGGACCACTGCGGCGTTCTTGCCCACGTCCTCGGCGATGTCGTAGCCGATCAACAACGGTGTCGTGTCGGCGGTGACGTCGAAGAGCCGGCGACTCGGTTCCCGTCCCTCGATCTCGGCGAAGTGCAGATTCACTTCGTAGACCCCGTCGGGCAGGTTCTCGAACCGGTACGTGAACACCCGACCGGTGCGGGCGTCCTGGTACAGCGGATCGTCCTCCGTTCCGGAGATGGCCCGGCGGGTCGTGATCTTCTTCGAGGTGTACTCGAAGCCCCACGTCCCGTCGAAGCGCCGGTCGGCGGCCCAGTCGTTGCCGGCGACGTCGGTGTAGGACCGACCGCCCACGTTGACCGCCTGCATGTACGGGCTCACCACCAGCCGCACCGGGATCGTCACTCGGGGCTGCCGGCTGGCGTTGGTGGCCAGCACGATGGACGCGCCGTACACCCCCGGAGCCAGGCCGGTGGTGTCGATGGTGACGTCCAGGTCCTGGCTCCCGCCGGCATCAACGCTGCCGAAATCGGGGGTCACGTCCAGCCACGGCACATCGACGAAGAAGCCCTGCTCGATGCCGAGGATGGAGTTCTCCCACATCTCGACACCGTCGCGGACGCCGTCGGCGTCGAGGTCGGCGTCGTTCTGGCCATCCAGGAAGCCCCGGAACAGGGTCCGGTCGCCGTTGCCCAGGATCATCGCGGCCTGGCTGGCCGCCGGAGCCGCGGTGTAGCCGGCCAAGGCCTGGAACTCCGAGGTCAGCGGGTCGACCCGTTGGCCGTAGATGCCGTAGATGCCGCTCTGCAGCTGGGTCGGCTCGGGCACCGACTCGGGATCGGTGAACAGCGGATGGTCCGCTTCCCACCAATGCACCGGGTCCGGCGGGTCGAAGTCGCTGCTGACGAAGTGGGCACCCATGCTGGCCCACAACGGATGCATGGCCGTGGCCTCCACCCGCCAGCTGTGGGCGATGAGCTTGCCGCCCCCGACGACGTAGGCGTTCAACGCATCGAACGTCGACGGCGGTGGGATGAAGTTGTCGTCCTCGAACACCACCAGGTCCCAGCCGCCCTGGGCCAGGGCGTTCTCGAAGCCGGCGAAGTTGGAGTCGTAGAACGCCGTGTAGCCCAGGCCGATGCGCTGCAAGGCCTGGTCGACGTAGGTGTTCGGGGCGGGGTGGACGGGGTCGTCGGCGTAGACCAGGATCGACGCCTGCTCCGGTGCCGCCACGTCGGGGGTCCAGCGGGCCGCCGAAGCTGCGGTGGCCTGGGTCGCCAGGCCGGCGGCTCCGGTATTGCTCTCGCCGACGTTTTGCAGGCTGAACGCAGCCGGGTCCGGGGCTTGCAGCCACTCGAGCTGACCCTCGACCGTCCCGCCGCCCCGTTCGAACGCCTCCCAGTCGAGGGTGGCGGTGCCGGGGTTCGTCAGGTGCACGTCGAAGGACCGCTGGGTGTCGGTGAGCAACACCGTCTCTATGGAGTCGGGATCCACCGCCGCGGCCGCGGACCGCAAGGCGATGTCGAGCGGGATCGTCTCCCCGTCCTGGTCAACGACCACTTCTTCGGTGGACGTGGCATAGCCGTCCTTGTCGACGGTGATGGTCCAGGTCCCGAGGTCGAGGTACAGCACGTAGCTGCCGTCGGCGCCGCTGGTCGTGGATTGCGTGTCACCACCACTGGTGGCGGCGAGCGTCGCTCCGGCCAGGGGTGCGCCGTCGTTGGCATCGGTCACCGTCCCGACGACCTTGGGCAGTGGTGCGACCTCCAGGTCGAGGGTCGTGGTCTGGCCCTCGGTGATGTCGGCCGAACCACTGGCGGGGCGGTAGCCGATGGCGCTGGCCTCGACGTCCACCGTGCCGACCGGGATCGAGCCGAACGTGTAGACGCCGTCTGGTCCGGTCCGGGTGGTGCGTGGCCGACCTTCGACCGTCGCGGTGACCGATGATGCTGCCAGAGGGCCACCGGATCCGGCCACGCTGATCGTGCCGGTCAGCGAACCGCTGGGACCCCGGGGTGACAGCTCGACCGCGGCGAACGCATCGAGGCGGCCTTCTCCGAAGACGTTGTTGTTCTCAGCCGTCCCGCCGCACGACAGGTCCGAGGTGTCCCGGGCCGAGATGCTGAGGAGAGTCCGAGTGGCGGTGATGTCGCCCATGATCTCCGGTGACGCCGCCCACATCAGGGCCACGGTTCCGGCCTGGTGGGGTGCCGCCATCGAGGTTCCCGAGAGGCTCCCGTAGCTGCTTCCCGGAAGGCTGGAGCGCACGTCCACGCCCGGTGCTGCGATGTTGGGCTTCGTGTACTCATCGCCGGGATCGCCGGCCGGACCACGGCTGGAGAAGAAGGCGATGTTGTCGTTGATGTCGTAGGCCCCGACGCCCCAGGCGCCGCGGTAGTCGGCGGGTCCGCCCGCGGTGTCGCAGCTCGGTCCGTCGTTGCCGTTGGAGAACACCCCGAAGATCCCGGCTGCGGTCCAGGCATCGACCACGTCGGTGAAGAACGGATCTTCGAATGGGCCGTTGGCCGAACCCCAGGAGTTGTTGATGATGTTCGCCCGCAGATCGGGCCGGGGGTTCTGGCCGTTCAGGTCGGTGGGCGCCATCACGAACTGCCCGGAGGAGAGCAGATCGAAGTCGGGGCAGCCGCCGAAGGGACAGCCGAGCGCCGACATCCACTTGGCCCCGGGAGCCACACCGATCTGGTTCGCCCCACCGTCGGACCCGATCATGGTCCCCATGGTGTGGGTGCCGTGGCCGTCGGTGTCGCAGGGCGCGGTGGCGCAGTTGTCGCCTCCCGGATCGAACCAGTTGTAGTTGTGGTCGAACGACCCACCGCCCACCGTGCCGCGGTACTGGTTGACCAGCGCGGGATGGGTGTACTCGACGCCGGTGTCGATGTTGGCGACCACGACACCCTCGCCGGTGGTCCCGAACGCGGCCCAGGCTTCGTTGGCCCGGATGTTGGCTACACCCCACTCGACCGCGTCGACACTCGGATCGTCGGCACCCACAATGGGCTCGGGCAGGTCATAGGTACGCGGGGCGCGCACCTCGGCCACCTCGGGCCGGTTCCGTACCAGGTCGAGGGTGGCCTGGTCGCCGCCCCGCACGTACAGGGCGTTGACCAGCCAGAACGACTGGTGGTCGATGTTGCGGGTGTCGAGTGCCGCGGCCAGATCGGCCTGGGTCTCGGTGGCGGTCCGGGTCAGCTCGTCGTAGACGTGTTGGCCCCGAGCCGCCCAGTCGTCGATGGCGGCTGCGTCGCTCAGGTCAGCCTTGTCCCGGAACACAACCCAGAAGTCCGTGGTTCCCGAGGCCGCGATCGCATCGGCTACGGCCTCGTCCACGTTTGGCGGTGGTTGGGCGCTGGGTTCGGCGCCAGCCGCAGCGGCCTGGGCCACTGCGGACATGGGCAGGATCCCGATCACGGCGAGAAGTACGACTCCCGGCGCGATCAGCCGGGACATGAACCTCGAGGCCGTCCCGGCCTTTCGACCTGACGGTCGATCTGCGTAACGCATCTTTCCCCCTTGTCCGGACGGATTCCGACAAGGCCGCCCCCAGGGCGCGCGCCACCAAGGAATGTGGCGGCAATGCATGTGGCTTCCCCTGTGGCCGACACCGGATGCGACCGACCGCGACTGTAGATCGCGCCGCATGCGGTTTGTCATCGCCACCCTCCGTCTCGTAGGCGGTAGGGGGGTGAGCCGCCGGGCCTGCTATTCGGATGCTCCTCTAGGTCGCCCGCGGGTCCTTTCACCCCACCCGGTAGACAGCGCCTCGTGGCGCACCCATGGCTCCATCATCCTCAGAGGGTCTGACAGTTTCGGGGGGCTCGGCACCGATCCAGCAAGAAATTCCCGAAGAAATCCACTGACATCGCCTTCGTTTCTTTCGCTGGCGATCTACCGTCGCGCATGACGAAGGCGACGGCGGTCAACCTGGCCGACAGGGTCGCCACCCCAGACACCAGGCATCACGCCCCGTGACCCCGTCGCCTTCGTCTCAGCCGCATCGGGTCGAATCCGATGTGTCCGAAAGATGGATCGGCCCCCTGCGGCCGGACGAATCGTGTCCTCGAAGTCGAACTGCACCCCTCGCAACCGGCCCGCCCGCGGTCTTCGACCACTACCCGAACGACCCGAGCGGCCACCCCGACAGTTCCCACGCTGAGAGTAGGTTTCGTCAATGGCATGCCGTATCAGTGAGCTCGTGCTCAAGTGCCACGACCCCGACGTGCTGGCGCGGTTCTGGTGCGAGGTCCTGGACTTCATAGTGCTCGCTAGCGACGAGAGCCTCATCGGGATAGGGCCGCGCGAAGGGTTCGGCGGCCCGCAGCCGGCGATCATCCTCATCCGCAATGACGAGCCGAAGAACGAGATACTCCGGCTGCACATCGACGTCAACGCCACCGACCGCGATCAGGACGCCGAGCTCGAACGCCTCCTGACCGCCGGGGCCGAACCCGTCGACATCGGTCAGACCGGGGAGGCGTCCTGGCACGTCCTTGCCGATCCCGAAGGCAACGAGTTCTGCCTGCTCAAGGGCCGCCTCGACCCAATCTGACGGCCCTCGTCGGCAACCAGGGCCGCGCCCGGGTGGAGGGTGTATGGGCGACATGCCCGGCCTGGAGGACTCCGGCAGCTTCGGCATAGGCAAGCTCGCCGTCTATGTAGAGGATGGTGCCGTGGGCGATGTTGGTCCGGATGAATTCCAACACTTCGTCATGGCGTTGGCTCATATCGATGTGCTGCAACCGGATTCGTCCCAGCTCGCGGGGATGTCGGCGTTCGACCCCGATCACAACCTCGCTCTTGTCACATACCTGGGACGGCGTTCGCTCTGGGTGCGGCCGCCGACATAGGTCTGGTCCACCTCGACCGCCACACCATCACCTCCGAGCCGTGCGCCATGCGTCATGGCATTCGCAGACCGGACAGCAGAACGTGTTGCCCCAGCGCACCCGTTCCAGGAACTCCCGGCACGCCGCCTCGTCGGGAACCACGTCTCAAGGCTCTGCCACGTGCCCGGATAGTCGAGGCCAGCCTTC
The DNA here is from genome assembly GCA_036505485.1 of Acidimicrobiales bacterium. Lineage (GTDB taxonomy): Bacteria > Actinomycetota > Acidimicrobiia > Acidimicrobiales > VFJN01 > DASXTK01. The sequence continues at coordinate 19,328 of DASXTK010000388.1, read as the reverse complement.
GGCATCGCCGAATCCAGCACCCACAACAAATTGGGGCCACTGGAGCCAGGTGGATACCCCATACGACCCTTCGCCTCGGTGAGCCGTCAGGCGAACGGCATCTCGATGGATGCAGGAACCGGAGCGGAGGTTCCTTGGGTCGGTGACCGTTTCTGACGCGGTGTTAGATTCCTGGCGAGGGGGGAGCATGGGACGGAAGTTGGTGCTGCGGGGGCTGTTGGTGGTGGCCGTGTTGGTCGTCGCGAGCTGCTCGTCGGACGACGATTCCAAGGATGCGCGCCCGACGGATCAGCCGGCGGCCGAGCAGCCGGGCGCGGATGTGGCCGAGCCGACCGTGACCGGACCGGTGAGCGGCGGCCACTACGGCGTCCCCTTCAACCCGGTCCCCGCCGCGGTAGCGGAGAAGTACGACTACACCGAGGAGGAGTACTTCCTCGAGGGCACCGCCACCGCCTACCAGTCCGACGGCACCTGGGGTCTCGACGGTGTCTGGCCGGCCAAGGCGGCCGACGGCGCCGACTACAAGACCCGCATGGTGGTGCGACGGCCCACGGATCCCGACAAGTTCAACGGCACAGTGCTGGTCGAGTGGCTGAACGTCACGGCGGGGATGGATTCCGATCCCGACTTCGGCTTCACCCACGACGAGATCATGGGGGAGGGCTGGGCCTACGTGGGGGTCTCGGCCCAGAAGGTCGGCATCGAAGGCGGCAGCGGGCTGCGCATCGACATCCCCGGCTTCACCGTCCGGGCCCTCAAGGAATGGGATCCAGAGCGCTACGGGTCATTGGTTCACCCGGGCGACGCCTACTCCTACGACATCTTCTCCCAGGCCGCCCAGGCCCTGCGCCGGCCCGGTGACATCGACCCGCTCGACGGACTGCGTCCGACGACGATCATCGCCGCGGGCGAGTCCCAGTCGGCCATGCGCATGGCCACCTACGTCAACGCGGTCCACCCTCTGGCCCAGATCTACGACGGCTTCCTGATCCACAGCCGGGGCGGCAGCGGGGCCGAGATCGCCGAGACGACGCCCAGCCCGGTGCCCGAGGTCGGACACATCCGCACCGATCTCGACCAGCCGGTGCTCCAGTTCGTCACCGAGACCGATCTTTTCGGCCTGGGATTCCACGACGCCCGGCAGGAGGACTCCGACACCGTGCGCACCTGGGAGGTGGCCGGAACCGCCCACGCCGATCAGAGCACCATCGACTACGGCGTGGAGTCCGGTCGGGCCTGGGACACCACCACCGTGCTGGACTTCAGCGGATTGTGCGGCCGACTGAACGAGGGACCGCAAGGCGCGGTGCTGCGCCGGGCCGTCGGGGCCTTGCGGGACTGGGTGGTCGACGGGACACTGCCGCCCGCGGCGCCACCGATCGAGATCGCCGGCGGGACCGCCATCGCCCGGGATGCCCGGGGCAACGCCCTGGGCGGGATCCGCACCCCGCCGACCGACGCTCCGGTCGCCGTGCTCACCGGCGAGGCCGTGGCCGGGAACAGCGTCTTCTGCTCGTTGTTCGGGCAGACCACCCCGTTCGACGCCGCCACGCTGACGTCGCTGTATCCCTCCCACGACGCCTACGTCGACGCAGTGCGGGCAGCGGGGCAGGACGCGGTGGACGCCGGGTTCCTGCTCCAGCCGGACGCCGACTCTTACGTTTCTGCGGCCGAGGCAGCAGCCGTCCCGACGTAGGAGCCGAGCGAAAGGCCCGCTCACCCAGCCCACGTGTGGCGATTTGGGACACAAGCCACGGCCCGACAGCGAGGCTCCCTAGGAGCGACCTCGTTACCGTCGCCGGGCTTGCCCGGCGAGCTCAAGTAGACGTGGCCTAGTCGCGCCACTAGCAAAACGGGTAGAGACTGCACCCGTGACGTCAGACGCGCCGAGCACGGGGGATATCGAGGAGGCCATCGGCCAGGTGTACCGAGGTCCGCTCGACGGCTTCGTGTCCCGTCGGGATGCCCTGGCCCGGGCCCTGCGGGACGCCGGCGACAAGGACCAGAGCGCCGCGGTCAAGAAACTGCGGAAACCGTCACGGGGCGCCTGGACCCTGGACAACCTGTTCGCCACCGACCCCGACGCCATCGAGCATCTGGCCGGGGCGGTCAAAGCGGTGGTGGACGCCCAGTCCGGCCGCGGCTCCATGGCCACCGCCACCCGGGGCTTGCGTGACGCGGCCAACGCCACCGCCACCGCGGCGGCCAAGGCGGCGGAGGACTCCGGGGTGACCGCCGACCGGACCACGCTGGTGCCCGCGGTGCTGGCCGTGGTCGCCGATGCCGCCGCCTTCGGGGAGCTGCGCCGAGGCCGGCTGGTGGACATCCCCGCGGGCGGGGGACTGGACATGCTCACCGACCCGCCGCGCCTGGCGGTGTCGACTCCGGCCGGGCCTTCGTCGGACGAGGACGAACCCGCGCCGCTCCGGGCGGGTGGCGATCTGGCCGCCGTGGCCCGGGCCCGCAAGGTGGTCGAGCGGACCGAGACCGCCGCGGCCGAGGCCAGCCGGGCCGTCAGCGCGGCCGACGCCGGGGTCGAGACGGCCAACCAGCGGGTGGACACCGCGGCCAAGGAGCTGCGCCGGGCCGAAGCCGAGGCCCGGCTGGCTCAGGACCAGCTGCGCGACGCCAAGCGGGAGGCCAAGACCTCCCGGGAGAAGTCCCGCAAGGCCGACCGCGACGCCGCCGCGGCCCGGGCCCATCTCGACCGCCTCACCTGACGCCGAGGACTCCCTGCGTTCTGTGACCTGTATGCCGCGCCCTAGCGCGGCATACAGGTCACAGAACGACTCCCCGCACTCCCGTGACCGACTCCAGCCGGGGTCAGCGGTAGCTCTGGGCTTGGAGGTTGTAGAGCTCGGCGTAGAGGCCGTCCTGGTCGATGAGGGCGTCGTGGTGGCCGCTCTCGGCCACCCGGTTGTCGGCCACGACCACCACCAGATCGGCCGAGCGCACGGTGGAGAAGCGGTGGCTGATCAGCAGGGTGATGGCCCCGGTCTCCTGGGCCGCCAGCCGGGCCGCCCCGGTGAAGTGGTCGAACAGGTCGTGCTCGGTCTGGGCGTCGAGGCTGGCGGTGGGCTCGTCCAGGACCAGCAGCAGGGATCCGGTTCGCATCATGGCCCGGGCGATCGCCACCTTCTGCCACTGGCCGATCGAGAGCTCGACGCCGTCGGCGAACTCCCGTCCCAACATGGTCGACAGGCCGAGCGGCAGCACCCGGTGGAGATCGCCGGCCGCGGCCCGGCCGATGGCCGATCCCACCGCGGCCTCGTCGTCGAGCGACGGCACCGACCCCACCCCGACCGAGTGGCGGGCCAGGAGCTGGAACCGGGCGAAGTCCTGGAACGCCCCCGAGGTCCGTTGGCGCCACTCCTCGATGTCCAGGCTGGTCAGATCGGCGCCGTCGACGGTGATCCGGCCACCGGTGGGCTCGTAGAACCGGAGCAGCAGCTTGACCAGCGTGGTCTTGCCGGCACCGTTCTCCCCCACGATGGCCACGGTGGAGCCGGCCGGCAGGTGCAGGTCGACGTCGCTGAGCACCGGGGTCGAGGTGCCGGGATAGGCGAAGCTGACGTCCTCGAAGCCGATGCCGTGGTCCAGCCGGGCCGGCGCCGGGGCTGCCGACCTCGCCCGCAGCGCCTCCAGGTTGTGCTCCTGCTCGGCCACGTAGTTCATGAGCCAGCGGTAGCGGCCGACGGCCCGGGCGGTGCGGGAGAACCAGGCGGCATAGTCGGCCAACTCCGCCAGCTGGCTGTTGATCTGGGCCCCGAGGCTCAGGGTCAGGACCACCGCACCGGCCGACAGCTCACCTCGCAGGACCTGGTCGACCACGAACGCCACGGCGGCCATGAAGGCCGCGGCGAACAGCGCCCAGCCGAGGGACAGCACGATGCCCTGATGGACGTCCACGGCGGCGTGCCGGCGCTCGACCGACCGCATGATGTTCCGGTAGCGGCTGGTCAGCTCGTCGCCGAGGTCGAAGATCCGCACCTCCTTGCCGGCCTCGGGCAGGGTGGCCAGCTCCATGAGATGGATGCCCAGCCGGGTGTCCTGGGCCGATTCCTCCCGGGTCCGGTGCCAGCGCTCCTCGCCCTTCATGCTCAGGATCAGAGCCGGCACCCCGGCCAGCGGCAGGAACGCCAGGATCGGGTGCAGCGCCGCGAACACCACGATGGTGGCCACCACCTGGACCGTCGCCGCCAGCGACCAGGCGATGGGCATGAACGGGTTGACCAAGTAGTGGCGGTCGCTGCGCAGCAGCTCCATCTGGTCCTGGTGCTCGGGCCGCTCGTAGTGCTCCAGGCTGGGGGCCCGGGTCGCCAGCTCGATGACCTCCTCGTCGACGAAGAGGATCGTGTGCTCGCGCAGCCGCATCCGCACCGTCACCGACGCCCAGTCGAGCAGGCGGTTGGCGCCAGTGAGGGCGGCGACGATCACCGCACCCATCACTGCGGTGTGCATGTCCTGCTCGATGATGCCGTCGGCCAGGACCCCGAGCCCGATGGCCCGCAGCGGACGGGTGAGCGGCACCAGCGCGGTGGTGATCAGGGCACCGAGCGAGCGGCGACGATCGGCCCGCCACGACGCCCGCAGCATCACCAGGAGGTTCCGCAGCAGGTCACGCATGGGCCACGCTCCCGGTGTCGTCCGTTTCCTCCCGGAACCGGGCGGCCTGCAGCTCGTACATGACCGCGTAGCGGCCGCCGGCGGCGAGGAGGCTGTGGTGGGTGCCGTCCTCGACCACCCGGCCGTGCTCGATGACCACGACCCGGTCGGCTCGACGTACGGTCGAGAACCGGTGGGACACCACGATCGTGGTCAGCCCCCGGGTCAGCTCCAGGAAGCGGTCGTAGACCTCGGCCTCGCCTCGCACGTCGAGCGCCGCGGTGGGCTCGTCCAGGATGAGGACCACGGCACCACCGTGCACCGCATAGACCGCTCGGGCCAGGGCGAGGCGCTGCCACTCGCCGCCGGAGAGATCGGTTCCGCCGTCGAACTGGCGGCTCAGCACCGTGTCCCAGCCGTGGGGGAGCTTCCGGACGAGCCGGGCCGCGCCGGCCAGGTCGGCGGCGCGGTCCAACGCGGTGGTGTCCCGGGGAACGTGCAGCGCCCCGAAGGCCACGTTGTCGGCCGCGCTCAGCTTGTAGGGCACGAAGTCCTGGAAGATGGCGGCCACCTGCCGCTGCCAGGAGGCGGCGTCGATGTCCCGCAGGTCGTGGCCGTCGACCGTGATCCGCCCGCCGGTGGGGTCGTAGAGCCGGGCCAGCAGCTTGACCAGCGTGGTCTTCCCGGCGCCGTTCTGGCCCACGATGGCGAGGGAACGGCCGGCTTCGATCTCCAGGTCGAGGTCGGCGTAGACCTCGTCGGGAGCACCGGGATAGGCGAAGCGCACGTGCTCGAAGCGGATGCTGGCGCGGGGCAGACCGTCGGCGGGGCGGCTGCCCCTGGGGTCGACCAGGCCGGCAGCCGGCACGCTGGCCTCCAGGTTGCGGAGCTGGCGGACGGCCACGGCTCCGTCGGTCACGAACAGGTGGGCCTCGCTGAACTGCCCCAGGTTGGAGGTGGCGATCAGGACGTGGGCGTAGGCCACCGCGGCGCCGAAGCCGATGTCGCCGCGCACCGCCGCTTGGGCCACCAGGGCCAGGCCGCCGGCTTCCAGGGCGAACATGCCCAGGGAGACCGCGACCGCGATGAGTCCGCCCTTCCGGCGGCGGCGCCAGACCTCCTCCATGACTGCCAGGTACTCCTGGCGGTAGCGACCCCGGAACCAGCGGGACAGCGAGAACACCCGGGCTTCCTTGGCCGCCTCGGGTTCGACGGCGAGTCGGTGCATGTACTGGGAACGGCGGATCCCCTCGATGCGGCCCAGCAGAGCGGAGGTCATCTCCCGCTGGTGCCAGCGCCGCCACCGGTAGGCCACCAGATGGCCGACCAGGAGCGCCGCGGCCAGCGGAGGCGAGAACGTGGCCACGATCACCAGCGAGATCGAGCCCTGCAGACGCTGGACCCACACCATGATCAGGTACATCGCACCGGCGCCGGGGGTCATGGCGTTCACCGCCCCCTCGACCTGGGCGATGCGGTCCAGGACCTCGGGGTCCTCTAGGTGGGCGACGCCGCGGGGCCGGCTCATGGCCTGCATCACGTCGGCGGTCAGGGCGGTGTCCACCCGGCGCATGAGCGCCGCTCCGAGTCCGTCACGCACCGGTCCGAGCATGTGCATGGCCAGGTAGAGGACCGTGGCCAGCGCGAGGGACGGGGCGACGCCGGCCAGCGAGCGGTCGCCGGCCTGGACCGCCGACTCCACCGATCCGGCGACCAGACCCGACGTGAGGTTGAACGCCGGCGGTATGGCTCCCGAGACGACCGTGACGCCCAGGGCGAGCGCGCTGAGTCCCGGGCTGGCCCGGACCATGGCTCCGACCAGCACCGCCCGGTCCGCCAGCGCGTCGCGCCAACCCCGCCGGAACGAATCGACCCCCACCCCCACCGCCATGAACCCAGTGTGGCCGTGGGTGGGCGGGAACCCCGAGCCGATTTCTCGGAACTCGCGAGCGGGCTGCGGGCATTCACCACCCGAAGCGGACGCACCGAAGCGTCCGCCGGTTCTGGGAGGGTGCAGTGACCCGCAAGCGATTGATCCTTCGCGCCGCCGTGGCGATGGCGGTGGCGGTAGCTGGCGGCGTGTTGCTCCCGTCGGCTGATGCCATGGGTGCGGCGTCCACCCCGAACCTGTCGCTCGATCAGTCGTCCGAGCTGGTCGACGGGCAAAGCGTCGTCGTCACCGGTTCCGGTTTCGCCCCCGGATCGACGGCCACCGTGCTCGAATGCCGCGCCGGTGTCGTCGGCATCGTCGACTGCGACTGGGGGACGGCTACCACCGTGACCGTGGAAGCCGATGGGACCTTTGCCGTTGACCAACAGGTGTTCGCGGTGATGTACGACGAGGTCGGTGCGCTCGACTGCCGGGCCACGGGACAGTGCGTGCTCGCCACCAACCTCGGCTTCGACGGCGGCGCGTCCAGCGTCGTCGCTCCGATCGCCTTCGATCCCGCTGCCTCGCTGTTGCCGCCACCGACGCTCACGGTCAGCCCCGGTGACGGCCTCGTCGACCGCCAGATCGTGCATGTCGACGGCCAGGGCTTCGTGCACACGGTGTCGGCCATCCCGGTCGAGCCCAAGACCCGGACGGTGCAGCTGTACCAGTGCGGGGTGGGCGAATGGAACCCGCCGGGAGACTGTCCGCGCGGTCCGCTTGCGACGGTGGAGCTCGCGGCCAACGGCTCGTTCAGCGCCGACATCCCGGTGAACGCCAGCTTCCGGCCCTGGTACGACGACAACTTCGACTGCCGGACCAGCGAACAGCCTTGTTTCCTCGTCGCGTCTCCCGGTTGGCCGGACTCCCCCCTGGCCGGCCGGGTGGACCTGCGGTTCGATCCGGAGGCAGAGCTGCCGGATTGGCCGGCGCCGCAGATCACCGTCACCCCCGACTCGGGATTGCACGACTACAACATGCTGACGGTCACGGGTTCGGGATTCACGCCGGGTGGCGACCTCGACGTGCGGATCTGCCGGACCGGTGAGCCTTTTGCGTGCAACGGCGACGCCTGGCAGACCCCGACCGCCGACGCAGCCGGCGAGCTGGTGCACCAGCTTCGGACCCATGCGGCCTTCGGCGAGAACGGGCAGTTCCCGGTGGATTGCCGTGAGGCGCCGGGTTGCGAGGTCCAGGTCACCGACCTCAGCCGGAGCATCGACGTCGCGGCGCCGGTGGCCTTCGGTCCGCCCGACCCGTCCCGCGGTCGCTATCTCGACCCGGTGTTCGACGAAGCGGACGTCCAAGTCGACCTCGATGTCGCCTACCGCGACACCGTCGATGCCCTGGGACGTCCCATCCAACTGAAGCTGGACATCTTCCGGCCGAGCGCCGACACCGCCACCAGCCGACCGGCCGTGGTCCTGATGCACGGCGGGTTCTTCATCTTCGGTGACAAGAGCAACATGCGCCTCGACGCCATGAAGTTCGCCAGTCGTGGCTACGTCGCCGTCTCGCTGCAATACCGGCTGCGGCCGTGGGCTCAGTCCCGCCACGACATGTACCTGGCCAGCCTCGACGCCTATGACGACGCCGTGGCCGGGGTCGAGTGGCTTCAGGCCAACGCCGTCGAGCTCGGCATCGACCCCGACGCGGTCATGGCTGCCGGGTTCTCGGCCGGCGCGGTCACCGCCGCCAACCTGGCCTACCTGCCCGGTCAGCGTGGACCGGCAACCTCCCCGATCGCCGCGGCCTCGCCCCGGGACGGTCTCATCTACACCGTGCCGACGCCGGGCTCGCCGCCGTTGCTGGCCTTCGGGGGCACGGTGGACACGGTGACGTCGTTCGCCAACGTGACCGGGATGTGTGCGCTGGCCCGCGAGTCCGGTGTGGTGTGCGAAACGGTGTCCGACCCGGGCGCCGGCCACGGCCACACCGGCGGGGCCATGATCACCCGGGAGACCGTCGACTTCTTCGCCGAGCAGGCCTTGTCGCCACGGGGGTACTTCGACGTGTCGGCTGCGGCCGGTGGGTCCTACGAGGTGGACGAAGGCTCCAGCGTCGTCTTGGACGGCTCGGGTTCCGTCGGCGAGGACCTCACGTTCGCCTGGTCACCGGAGGACCGGATCACCGGTGTGGATGACGGATCGCAGCAGGTGGATCTGGTGGTCACCAACAGCCACGGCATCTCCGACTCGGACTCCGCCACCGTGATCACACGCAACGTCGCTCCGATCTTGGGACCGGTGGTTCCTTCGGTGACTGGCGGGCGCACCGTCGGGCTGGTGGGTGCGGTGACTGATCCGGGCCTGGCCGACACCCACACGGCCGAGGTGGACTGGGGCGACGGCGTCTCCGGACCCGCGGCGATCGAGCAGGGGAGCGGTTCCGCCACTCTGCGGGCGTCGCACGACTACGCCACGCCCGGTTCGTATCTGGTGACCGTGACCGTCAGCGACGACGACGGCGGACGCAGCACCACGACGCTGACCGTGGACAGCGGCTGCACCGTGGCCGGCACGCCGGGCGACGACACCCTGGTCGGGACCGACGGCGACGACGTCCTGTGTGGCCTGGGCGGCAACGACATACTCCGGGGCGAATCCGGCCATGATGTGCTCTATGGCGGGGACGGCAACGACCGTCTGCACGGAGGCCGAGGCAACGACGTGCTCATCGGAGGGCTCGGCCGCGACCGCGCCTACGGCGACAAGGGCCACGACACCTGCGACGCCGAAACCCGCCGCTCCTGCTCCCGCCCCCGCTAGCCCGCACCTCGGCGACAGACCCCAAACGGTGCTAACACCTGTGTCATGTTCTCGGTGTTGTCCATGTCCGCCCGGCACCCCGACGGGGACGACGCCGCCTACCTCGAGTGGCACATGCTCGATCACCTGCCCGAGCAGTATCGGATCGCCGCCATCCGCTCCGGGCAGCGCTGGGTGTCCACCGCCCGCTGCCGGAAGGCGCGGCTCGTCAGCAAGGCTCCCTTCGACGCTGTGGACCACCTGGTCAGCTACCTGTTCGCCGACGACGCTCTCGACGAGTTCTTCCGTCTCGGCGGGGAGCTGCGTGGGCTCGATCGCATGCCGATCTTGCTTCCACGGATCCATGTCGGAATCTGGGACCTTGTCGACAAGGCGGCCAACCCGGCGGCGCTCGTTGCCGCCGATGTGGTCCCCTGGCGACCTAACCGTGGCGTGTACCTCATCCTCGATCGAACCGGGTCGACGGACGCAGCCGCTGCCCTGGCGTGTGTCGACGGGGTGGCTGGCGTGTGGCGATTCCAGGGGACAAGCGGGCGTCATGCGCGGGCGCAGGACTGCGGCGAGATCGAGGCCACGATCTGTTACCTCGACGGCGATCCAGTTGGCGCCGCTGAGGCGATCGCGGCGCACATCCTTCCTGGGGAGTCGATGATGTTGGCGGCTCCGTTCGAGTCGATGGTGCCCTTCGACTGGGACCGGGTGCTGCCGTGACAAAGGAGGGACATGGCGCTGAGCCGTGAGGCGGTGTCGCTCGAGGGCAAGGTGGCGGTGGTCACCGGCGGGGGAGCGGGACTGGGACGAGGCATGGCGGCGGGGCTGGCCGCCTTCGGCGCCGATGTGGCGATCTGGGAACGGGACGCCGACACGGGCGCCGCCACCGCGGACCTGGTCGGCGGGCTGGCGGTCCCCACCGACGTTCGGGTCGCGGCCGAGGTCGACCGGGCCGTCGAGGCCACGCTCGGCTGCTACGGCCGCATCGACATCCTGGTCAACAACGCTGGTGGGGTGTTCCCGTCCTCCTTGCTGGAGATCTCGGAGAACGGCATCGACGCCTTGTATCGGGCCAACCTGCGCCACGTCATCCTCTGCATCCAGCGGGTGGGTCGGGTGATGGCGGACGCGGGTCGGGGCGGCAGCATCATCAACATCAGCTCGATCGAGGCCACCCGGGCCGCACCCGGCTACGCGGCCTACGCGGCGGCCAAGGCCGGTGTCGTCAACTTCACGAAGACCGCGGCGCTCGAGCTGGCGCCGCATCGGATCCGGGTCAACGGCATCGCTCCGGACATCACGCCGACGGAAGGTCTGGCCGAGCTCGTGCCGCCAGGGAGCGAAGTGAAGTGGGCGCTGACCGTGCCGCTCGGTCGGGTCGGCCAGGTCGATGACATCGCGGGTGCGGCCGTGTTCCTGGCCTCCGACCTGTCGAGCTACGTCACCGGCCAGACCCTGCACGTGGACGGCGGCACCTCCGCTGCCGGCGGCTGGTACCACCATCCCGAGACCGGGGAGTACGTCTACGGCGCCTGGTGAATGACCGACGAGGCGTACTGCTCCAGGGCCTCGAGGGCGGGCTCGATGCCGTTGCCCGGGACTCCCGTGCTGGCCCAGGTCACCCCGAGCTCGGCCAGGGCGCCAAGGGTCTCGAGGTGCTGCTGCGGCTGGAACCCGGCGGTTCCCGGACCTGGGCATCCCAGAGCGGAGACGGCCACATCGATGTCGGCGCGGTCCCGGCCCACCTTGTCCACCGATTGCCACAGGTGGTCGAGCATCACGGCGAGGTCGTCGACCGTCTCCAGCACCGGGGTCTTGGTGGTTCGGGCCAGCTCGGCCGAGGCCGGGAACGGACTCCAGCCGTCACCCATGGCTGCCACTCGTCGGCGCGAGCGCTGGCTGTTGCCGCCGATCCAGATCGGGACCCGGCGGGGCTTGGGGTTCACGGTCTGCCCGGTGGCGGTGAAGTGCCGGCCCTGGTGGGCGAACTCGTCGGTTGTCCACACCCCCTTGATGACCTGGAGGGCCTCGTCGAAGAGCTGGTTGCGCTCCTCGTAGTCGACCCCGAGGGCCCGGTACTCACTGCGCTGGTAGCCGGTGGCGACGGCCAGGACGAAACGGCCAGCGGAGAGCGCGTCGATCGTGGCCGCGGCCTTGGCCACGAGGAACGGGTTCCGATAGGGCAGAACCAGGATGTTGGGGATCAACCGGAGTCGTTCGGTGACGGCAGCGACCGCGGCCAGGGCCGCGAACGGGTCGAGCGCATCGTGACCCCCGTGGGTCAGCCACTTGTGCGAAGGCGCCGGATGGTCGGTGAACCCAACCCCGTCGAACCCCAGCTCCTCCGCCGCCCGAGCAAACCGCACCACCCCCCGCTTGCTCACCAACTCCGCGTGAGCCGGATACGCCGTCAACGGATAAGTCACGAAATGCTTCATGCAGACCCCACCCCCCGACGCTACGTCAGCTAGGTCCCGGGAGCCGCAACTCGCTCGACTCCCACGGCCTCCAGACGGGCGGCCGCACTCGGCGCGTCCACGACTTGGAGGAGGACGCCGTCGACCCTCGCCTTGCCAGCCCGGGATTCCCGAACGTCGACGCCAGTGTGCCGGCCGAGGATGTGCGTCCATCGCAGGGGCGGGACCGTTTGGGGCTCGCGGAACAGGAGCAAGAGTGTCGGGCGGGCGAGTGGGTTGGTGGCCGGGACGAGGATGTCGGACCTCCCGGTGAGGCCGGTCCCGCTACGGGGATTGGTGAGATCGATGAGGCCGATCGATTCAGTGGGGATCGTCCAAGGTCGGCTACCGAAGTAGGTGTCCAGATGGATATCCAGATAGCCGGGCCGGAGCTCGATGCGCGGCTTGCGCACCGAGACGAACCTCCGGAGCTCGATCGCTGAATGGTCCACGCCGCCGAGGCCTGGTGTGGTCCGGCCCGCCGGGCTCCGTGCTGGTCCGAGCGCCGGAACGACATCGTCGCCATGGCGCAACGCGACCGCCTCCCTGGGGGCGATGGTCCCACTGGCCGCCATCCGCACGATGCCGGTGTGGGGCCACCAGACGCTCCAGTCGACCGGCAGGCGGACGACACAGCTGGGCGTGGCGGCGTTCGGGCGGGCGATAGCGACCTCGAGTACCTCGTCGGCGAGCGCGGGGACGATGTTGCGGCCGACGATCCAGGTGTCGACCTCGAACCACGGTCCGGTGACCGCCCGCCGCTCCAGCCGACGCCATCGCAACGACCAGACCAGCCAGGGCAGCGCAACCATCCCGGCCAGCGCCCAGCCCCACATCAAAGGTAAGACGGCGTCGTAGGGCTCCTCCAGGAAACGGATCCGATCCGGGTTCGTCGGGTCGACCATCGCCGGGAAGCGGTCGCCCTTGTCCCAATCCTCGGGGTAGTGGACCGGAACCTGGGCGGTCTGACGGGTCTCCTCGCCGGGAAGCCGAAACCTGACGTCGACCGAATCGTCGTCCGGGTTGGCGCCGGTCACCGTGGTGATCACCTCGACGCCGTTGTGGGCCAGGTCGTTGGCGTCGTGACGACCCTGGAAGACGAGCAAGGTGACCAAGCATCCGATCCCGACGGAGGCGACGACGGCGGCCAGCTGAAGACGCGTACGCCGCAGGAAGGAGAACTGGATGTTGCCGGCGGGCGGGTCCGTAGGTTCGAGTGCGGAGGGTTCCGACACCGCGGCGGGAAGAGACATCGTCGACGCCGCCGAGAGGCTCCGGCCCCGGGGCCACAACACGGTCTCACCGACCTTGGCCACCACCCGCCCGAACGGTCGGGGCTTGCCCTTCACCTCCACGACGAAGGCATCCCCGTCCAGCGGCAGCCCGTGGGACGTGAGCAGCGCGACCGAACAGAGCGGTGGAGTCCCGGCCGCAGCGTCCAACGCGTAGAGATGGAGCTGGACCCGACCGGTCCGTCTCCGGCTCCTGATCGCGGCGAGCATGGCGAACGATGGACCCCGACTCCGCATCAGCCTCTCGACTCTCCACACTCCGAACAGGCGGAGGCCGAAGGCGACAACGAACGCGACGAGCCCCGAGCTGTACCACCACAAGTAGTCCGCCGGGTAGCGGTCGCCGGCCAGGACGACATCTCGTGGATCGGCGCGGTCGACCTCGATGGCGACCTGCGCTCCTGGTTCCGGTGGGCTGACCGCACCCCAGAGGACGGCCTTGGCCTCGGTCTCGCCGGTCAGGGGGTTGTCGTAGCGGAGCCCGACCGACTCGCCCCCGCCGTAGTCGGGGTCGACTGTTCCCTGCAGATCGAAGCCGTTGTCGAACGCCTTGTCGAACGCCGCCGCCGTCGTTGCATCAGCGACCTGGAACAGGCCGGCGACTCCGAACGCGAAGGGGAGCCACCACAACGGCCTGATGACATAGCTGCGGACCGGCGTCGGCCAACGGCCGTGGGGGTGACTCAACCGGTGTGATCTGCCTTGGACGCCGCGGGCGCCGCAGTCTCGTCGATTGATTCCGCCGCTGGTTCCGCGAGTGTCGCAACGACTGGTTCCGAGGCGATGCTGCGACGCACCGACTTGTCCCATCTCATCAGCGCGATCTGACGCCAGACGACGACGGCGGCGCCCAGGGCGAGGATGCCGAAGGCGGCAGCGATGGTCCGGCCACGGCCGGCGGAATGGATCGCATCGAGGAGGCCGATCGCCACCCCACAAAGGGTGACCACCAGCGCCAGCACCGGAGCGATGGCCCACTGCTTCACCAGGCCGATAGCCGCGATCACGGTTCCGATCAGGGCGGCCGTGGCGAGGATCTGCACCCACGCCCGATGTTCGGGACACAGGGTGTCGACGGACAGGATGCCGGTGAACACCGCGGCGAGCCCGATCGCCAACCCGGTGGTCACGACGCGGCTCGGGCCCGCGGGCGAGCGACCGGGACCATCCCGCTCGGTCCACGCGATCAACCCATCCGAACGCCACGATTCACGCCTCATGTCCGCACCATATTCCTGCACTCAACCTTTCGGTTGGCGGCTCACCAGAACGGTTTTGGGGGATACTGCGAGGGTGGACCGGGGGGACCGGGGGGATGAAGGGGTGTTCACGGCGCGAGTGCGTCGTCTTGGGGTCGTCTATGTGTGCGTGACCCTGCCCCTCGTGGCCGCGGTGGGGGCGGCGGTGCACGGAACGCTGCAGTACTGCCTGGCTTTCGTGCTGCTGGCCAGCGGGCTGTACACCACGCCGGCGCTGGTGATCACCTGGTTGGTGACCCGCCGGGCGCCGGTTGTCGACCGGAGGCTGTGGGTCCTGTGGTTCGTCGGCCTGGTCCTGATCTACTCGACCGGGCTGGCCATCCTGGCCGGGGCGGCGACCGGTTGGCGCTGGGGCAACGCCATCGGCACCCCGCTGATCGTCCTCATCGGGATCCTGTTCGGCGCCTCCTTGGCCGGGATGATCCGGAACCGCTCGGGGCGTCGGCGGCTCTCGGTCGACGTGGTCGAGTGCCACATGACCCTGATCCTCATCGCTGCCATCGTCGTGCAGCTGTGGGGCGAACGCATCGTGACCGCCGACGCGGCGTGGTTCACGGTGCCCGCGGCGCTGGCCGCGGTGGCCATGGTGTCCGGGCTCTACTGGGCCACGGCGATGTTCGTCCGCCTGGGTCCCGAGCGTCGGGCGGCGGAGTGGTTCGGTCTCGCCCTGGCCGTGCTCGGCGCCGCCAACGGCGTGGCCCAGCTGGCCCAGGGGCTGTCCGGCTTCACTCTCCCCGGTGCGCCGCTGCTGGCCCTCCAGGCCGCGTGCATGAGCCTGTTGCTGCTGCTCCCGCTGTATGTACCGGCCGGTGTGGCCTTGGGACTCGACCGCCTGCCGCCCCAGGCCCAGGTGCGCAGTGGCGGGCTGGCGCTGGGGCTGATGCTGGTCGGCGTGCCGGTCCTGCTGGTCTCGACCGTGATGGTGCAGGATCGCCAGGCCTGGGCGACAACGTTCGCCCTCGCCGCCATGGGTGTGCTGTTGGTGCTGGCGGCGTTGCGGCAGTTCGTCGGGGTGCGGGAGACGAGCCATCTCTACGCCCAGGTGGCCGAGGCGTCCGAGGAGCGGCGCCGGCTTCTCACCCGGGTCATCCGCCGCATCGAGGACGATCGGCACGTCGTCGCCGCCCAACTCCACGAGCAGGCCATGTCGGCCTACGCCACCTTCGTGTCGTTCATCCAGGCCACGGCCCGATCGCCGGTCGGCCGGTCGGCCTCGTCAGCCTCGCTGGCCGAAGCGTCGGTCCTGGTGCGCGACGACCTGGCCCGCCAAGCCGAATCGTTGCGCCAGCTCATGCTGGCCATCCGGCCGCTGTCGATCGACAACGAGCAACCCCGTCCCGACGAGGACGGGCTGACCGCCTCGATCCGGGCCTATCTGGACAGCCTCTACGGCGACGCCCGGACCCCGCAGCTGACCGTCGCGGTGGACGCCGCCCTGGTGCTCGACTGGATCACCGAGACACTGGTCCTGCGGATCGTGCAGGAGGCGGTGCGCAACGTCTGGCGCCACAGCGCGGCGTCGCGCCTGAACGTGGACCTGCGGGCCGCGGCCGGTGCCGGCGCCAGCGGCCTGGAGGTGCGGGTCGAGGACGACGGCCGGGGCTTCGATCCGGACGCCAACCTGTTCGAGTCCGGGATCGCGGCCATGCGGTCGTTCGCGGCGTTCAGCGGGGGAACGCTCCAGGTCGACAGCGCCCCGGGCGAGGGCACCGTGGTGTCCGTCCGGCTCGGCAACGGCGTGCCGACCGCGCGCCCCGCTACGCCGCCCCGCGGGCTCCGGTTGGTTGAGTGACCCGCCGGGTCAGGACGCGGTTCCGTCGAATGCCGTGGCGTAGCGGCAGCTGACCCGCCAAGCGGTCTCCGGGTCGATCTGCTCGGTCTCGCACAGCTCGACGTTGGCGAGGGCGAACCCCAGGATCCCGGCGCTGGCGGCCATGAGGTCGTTGGCCGGGAGACCGGAGCCGGCCATGACCCCGGCGATCTCGGCCGAGAGCTGCACCCGGACCGCGATCGCCGCCGCCTCGACCGCGGGCTCCCGAGCCATCCACGGGTCCCGGAACAGCAGCCGGTAGGCCGCGGGGTTCTCGGCGAAGAAGGCGAACAGGGCGCCGAGCAGGTGCTCCATCCGGGTCTGGGACGAGAACGGGGCGTTGGCGGCCTGGCGCAGCCGCTGGCTGAACTCGGCCACCAGGTCGGTCATGACCCCGACGATCAGCTCGGGCCGGCCATCGGGGAAGTAGCGGTAGACCAGGCCCTTGGACACCTGAGCCGCCGAGGCCACCGCGGCGATCCCGACGTCGTTGTAACTGCTCGCCGCGAACACCTGGCGGGCCATGGTCAGGATCTCGGCCCGCCGGGCGTCCGGATCCTTGCGCACCCGTTTGGGCACCGGGCCGGCACTCATGTCAGTTCCCCTTGTTAGTGACCAGCAAAGTCCCCCGCCCGGATCTATAGATCACCCACACCCAAAAGTCGATCCTTGCTGACGCTCCGAACCGACGCTCGGACCCCGTGCCGAAATTGAGGCGTTTCTCGCGCTTATAGCGCGCCAAACGCCTCAATTACGGCAAGCGACCGCGGTGGGCGGTCAAAGGGACGGCCGGTTCGGCGTCACGAATGGCGTTGCGGACCCTCCCCTAGGTCGACAGCTAACTGCGGAAAGGCAGGGCAACCACATGTTCTCGACTACCTCGCGTCCCCGGCGGGGACGGCTGCTGATCATGGCGGCCATCGCCATGGTGGCAACCGGTCTCGGCGGCAGCTCGATCGTGGCCGCGCAGACAACCGACACGACCCACGTGGCCCAGAACGGCGGACCCGGTGGGCTGACCAGCGCCCAACGCACGGTGCTGCGCCAGGCCACTCGGCAGTTCCGGGACGTCGACGCCGCCATCGCCGCGGGGTACGTGCCCACCCAGGACTGTGTGCCCGAGATGGGACTCCACTACGTCAACTTCGCGTTGGCGACCGACAGCAACATCGACCCGACGCTGCCTGAGGTGCTGGTGTACCAGCCGCAGTCCGACGGCTCGGCGCGACTGGGTGCGCTCGAGTTCTTCCGGCTCGACGCCGACCAGGACCTGGCCACCGACGAGGACCGGCCGACGCTGTTCGGTCACCCCTTCGACGGTCCGATGGAACCGCATCCCGGGATGCCCGCCAACTTCAAGCACTACGACCTGCACGTCTGGCTGTACAAGACCAACCCAACCGGGGAGCTCAACCCTGACAACCCGAACGTGGACTGCAATGTGATGTGAGGTTCCGCTTGTATCGTCGCCGGCCATGAGCCACGACGGGTTCTTCGCCGGGTCGATCGACCTGGATGGGCCCCGCCGCCGTCCGGCCGAGTACCCGACGGTGGAGGGCCCTCCGGGGCTGGCGGTGCGCCACCGGGCCAGCGGACTGGACGGGACCATCGTCCGCTACGAGCACGGTGGGGTGAGCATCCGTCCCCGGCGCGGCGGTTCGCCCCGGCTGGTCCGGCTCGAACCGGGCGGGTTCGCGGTCGACGGCCGGGCGGTCACGCTGGTGCCGCCCCGGGCGCCGGCGGCCCAACGGAAGCCGGACCGCACCGCCTCGGGATCCACCGCGGTACGGAACACCAGCGCCCGGGTGGCTCAACCGAGCCGCCTGCTGGTCGAAGGCGTCCACGACGCCGAGCTGGTGGAGAAGGTTTGGGGCGACGACCTGCGCGTCGAGGGCGTGGTGGTGGAGCGGCTCGACGGCATGGACCACCTGGCGGTCGTGGTCGACGAGTTCCGTCCGGGGCCGGGTCGGCGCCTCGGCATCCTGCTCGACCATCTGGTCGATGGATCGAAGGAGACCCGCGCCGCGGCGGCGATCCGCCATCCCCACGTGATGGTGCGCGGCACGCCGTATGTGGATGTGTGGCAGGCGGTGCGCCCACAGGCCGCCGGGATCAAGGCCTGGCCGACGGTTCCCCGGGGGCAGCCGTGGAAGGAAGGCGTGCTCGAAGCGCTCGGAATCGACACCGTCCCCGGCGCATACTGGCGCTCGCTCCTGGGCCGAGTCCGCACCTACGCCGACCTCGAACCCGCACTCGTCGGCGCGGTCGAGGAGCTCATCGACTTCGTCACCGCGCCGTCGTCCTAAGACGCGACCGGCTCGAGGCGGGCCGCCGAGCGACGCCGCGGCCGATCCATCTCCCGCCAGGTGGGCTGCACGAACGGCACCACCGTGACCATCAGGTAGAGCCCGCCGGTCAGCAGCAGCGCGGGTGTCAACCCCAGACCTTCGACCATCAGGCCACCCAGCAGGCCGCCGAGGGGGACGCCGGCCCAGGACAGGCCCGGGTCAAGCCGAGCACTCGGGCCCGCAGATGGCCGGGGATGCGCTCGAACACGACCGCGGACAGGATCGGATTGAGGGCCGCGCACGCCACCCCACTGACGAACAGGACAGCCGTCACCGTAACCAGCGAGTCGGTCAACGCCATCACGATCATGTGGGGCGCGCCGCCGACGAGGAAGCACAGGCAGAACGTGGCGTAGCGCGGCAGCCGGGGCGCCAGCGCCGCGAAGATCAGGTTCCCCACGACCGCACCCAAACCCAAGGATGCGAACACCAGGCCCAGGGCGGAGGGCGAGTCCAGGGTCTCCCGCACCCACTCCGGGACGAACACCGCCGCGTGTGCCTGGTCGAGGAGGTTGGTGACGGCGACCATCAGGGCGATCCCGACGATGAGCCGGTCGTGGCGGAGGTAGTCGAAGCCGGCCCGGAAAGCCGCGCCGTACGGCTCACGGGGTCGCGGTGGGCTGGGACACGACCCGCACACCGAGACCGATGACCAGCGCCGCCACCGCGAACGAGGCCGCGTCCACCAGCAGCACGTCGGCCGCGCCGAGCCACGCGACAAGGACTCCGCCTACCGCCCCGCCGAGCAGCAGGGACAGCCGGTCGACTCCGTCGTGGAGGCCGTTGGCCCGAGCCAGGTCGACCTGCGACGCCTCGACCGCAGCGGGGAGGAGGCCCCGTTTGGCGATGTCGCCGAAGCCCCGCAGCCC
>DASXTK010000387.1:0-17753 GCA_036505485.1 Acidimicrobiales bacterium | reverse complement strand
CAGGCCTCGGTGGACGAGATCGTGTCGCGGCTCGTCGCCGCGATCACCCCGGCCAGCCGACTGGTGGCGGTGACGTGGGTCCACTCGAGCACCGGGGTCCGGCTCCCGATCGCCGAGATCGCCGCCGCGCTGGCCGACGTCAATGCCACGCGAGACGAGGCCGACCGCGCGCTGCTGTCGGTCGATGGCGTCCACGGGTTCGGGGCCGTGGACGTGACCGCCGCGGATCTGGGTTGCGACTTCCTCATCAGCGGCACCCACAAGTGGCTGTTCGGACCGCGGGGCACCGGTCTGGTGTGGGGCAAGCGCAGTGCTTGGGCTCGCTTGGATCCGGTCATCCCGCCGTTCTCCTCCGAGGGCTTCAACGCCTGGACCCTCGGCGACGAGCCGGCCCGGACGGTGCCCGGCCCCCTGTTCACGCCCGGCGGCTACCACAGCTTCGAGCACCGCTGGGCCTTGGGTCAGGCCTTCGACTTCCACGACGCCATCGGCAAGTCCGCCGTGGCCGAACGGATCCGGGTCCAGGCCACGGCGCTGAAGGCGGGCTTGGCCGACATCGCCGGGGTGAAGGTCATCACGCCGCAGGACCCTGAGCTGTCGGCCGGCATCGTCTGCCTCACCGTCGACGGACAGGAACCCCCGGACACCCTCGGTGGCCTCCGGGACCAGGACATCCTCGCCAGCCTCACCCCCTACGCCATCAGCTACGTCCGCCTGGGCCCCAGCATCGTCACCACCCCCGACGAGGTAACCCAAGTCATCTCCACCATCGCCAACCTCAGCTGAGGGAGATTCTCGAGACGACTCGGCCGTTTCGGCAGGAGGTGCTCACGTTGCCGTCGACCCACTCGAATCCGGGATCAAGGGAGAACACGGGGTAGCCGTCTTCAGAGATGAGCAGCACGTCGCTGCTACTGCAGGTGAACACCGTCGTGGCATGAGCAGCGGACGAGCTCAGCACGAGGGCGAGGCTGGCGGTTCCGGCCATGACGAGGATTCGGATCAGAAATCGCATGACGCAGTCCTCTCGTCGGAGTTGCGCCGGGAGTACGACCGCAAAGAATGCCCAGGCTCTCCAGCGGCCCGCCTCTTCACCGAATCGTAAGAAGCAGTGGGGGTGGTGGGGCTCGAACCCACGACCGTCGGCTTAAAAGGCCACCGCTCTGCCAGCTGAGCTACACCCCCGAGACGAACGGCTCGGTCACCTCATCGTAGGAGAACCACGCCGATGCCCGAACCAGGGGTTACAGGGAGGGTTACAGAGACGACTACGGAACGGGTTGGCATGTGCTTTTAACAGATGACGTCTGGTCAGATGGAGCGGGGCCATGTAAGTTGCCCGACGCCGGGCGGCAAGGTCGCCGTCGGCTGCTGCCGTTCCGAGGTACGGTGGTACGGACAGGATCACCGACCGAGAAGGTCGGGCTCGAGAGGGCGGAAGGGGAAGCGGGGAATGCTCAAGCGGATGGCAGTTCTCGTCGTGGCGGCGATTGGATTGACGGCGGGGCCGGCTGCAGCGCAGCAATACCCACCTGATACGAACTTGATCACCGTCAGCGACACAACGCCGTGCCCGGGCGGGCCGGCAACAGTGACAGCTCAGACGTTCAAGGCAGGTACAGGGGTCAGCGTGACCTTGGATGGCACAGAGGTGGCGACACCGACGGCGGGTGCCGACGGCAAGATCAGCGTCGACCTCACCATCCCGACGACGACCGCCACAGGCCAGCATGTGGTGGCGGCCAGCGGTACGGGCTCGACCGACGAGCCGATGGAGCTGAAGGTCGACATCAACGTGGTGTCCTGCCAAGCGGCACCTCCGACCACCGCCGCGGCGGCCACACCGAGTGGCTCCCTCCCTCGCACCGGTTCCGACTCCACCATGACCATGGTGCGTGTCGGCCTGGCGCTGGCGGCCTTCGGTGGTGTGCTGCTCGCAGTGGCGGCCAAGCGCCGTCGCCGGGCTGCGGCTCTGGCGTAGGGCTCTAGGACAACTACCTCGTTCGCCCGATCTGTCGAGGCGACGGCGATCCGCAAGGGATCAGCCGTCGCCTCGATGCGCGTCCGGCCTCAGTCGGTGACCTGGGCCTTGGCCCAGCGGTAGTCGGCCTTGCCCGCCGGGCTGCGCTGGATGTGGTCCAGGAACAGCACGTCCTTGGGCAGCTTGTAGCGGGCGATCGACTGGCCGGCGTGGGCCACGATGCCGTCGCTGGAGGCGGTCTGGCCGTCGGAGAGCTGCACCAGAGCAACGACCTCCTGGCCCCAGCGCTCGCTGGGTCGTCCCACCACGACAACGTCATGGACCGCGGGGTGACCGGCGATGGCCCGTTCCACCTCTTCGGCGAAGATCTTCTCCCCGCCGGAGTTGATGGTCACCGAGTCCCGGCCGAGCAGCTCGATCTCACCATCGGCCAGCAGCCGGGCCCGGTCGCCGGGCACCGCGTAGCGCACGCCCTCGATCACCGGGAAGGTGCGAGCAGTCTTGTCGGCGTCGCCGTGGTAGCCCAGCGGCACCCAACCTTCCTGAGCCAGCCAGCCGATCTCCTCGTCGCCGGTGGCCAGCACCCGCTTCATGTCCTCGCTGACCACGACGGTCCCGGGGCCGGGACGGAATCGCCCGGTCGCCACCGCACCGGACATGGACAGATGGCTCATCTGGGCCCCGGTCTCCGACGATCCGACCGAGTCGGACACCAGGATCCCGGGCATCTGGGCCAGCAGTCGTTCCTTGATGGTCGGGGTGAGCGCGGCACCGCCGTTGCCCACCGCCACCATGGTGCTGACGTCGTAGTTGCCGTTCTCCAGCTCCTCGACGAGCGGACGAGCGACTGCGTCGCCGACGGTGGTGATGGTCGTGACCTTCTCGCGCTCGACGGTCGTCCACACCTCCACGGGGTCGAGCCGGCGGGTGTTGGGCTGCATGACAATGGTGTGGCCGCCGTTGAAGCCGATGAAGCTGGCCCACTGGGCCGCGCCGTGCATCAGGGGCGGCAGTGGCATCATCTTGAGCGGCGTCTCGAACGACGAGGCCCGGGTGGTGAGCTCCTCGTAGCTCGTGACCGGCGTCCAGGTGAACAGGTCTCGACCGCCCATGGCGGACATGAACACGTCGTGCTGGCGCCACAGCACGCCCTTGGGCATGCCGGTCGTGCCACCGGTGTAAAGGACGTAGAGGTCGTCGGGTGAGGGCTCGGGCAGCTTGACGTCGAGGTCGTCGGCCAGGACCGCGTCGTAGTCGACGGCCCCTGGGAGCAACTCGTGCCCCGAGTCGTCGGCCACCTGGATCAGCACCTCTAGATCGGGCAGCTTGTCGAGCACCGCGGCCAGCATCGGAGCGAAGCTGGCGTGATAGACGAGCGCTCGGCAGCGAGAGTCGTTCAGCAGGTAGAGCAGCTCGTCCTCGACGTAGCGGTAGTTGACGTTGAACGGCGCCACCCGGGCGTGGAACGACCCCAGCATCGACTCGATGTACTCGTTGCCGTTGTAGAGGTAGATGCCCAGGTGGTCCTGGCCGGACTGGTGGCCGGCGAGCTCGGAGCGCGGCGTGCGCAGCCCCAGACCGCGGGAGTGCAGGTACTTGCCCAGTCGTCGGCTGCGGTCGGCCAGCTCGCCATACGTCAGCCGCCGATCACCCCAGATGATGGCCTCACGCTCGGGCACCGCCGCGGCCACGGTGTCGAACACGCGGGCCAGGTTGAATTGTGTGGCGCCCAAGGCATCCCCCTCTTTCTCGATTCTGATACAGCGTCAGAAAACTAGCCGTCGCGGTCCGAAAACGACCAAGGGCCCCGGCGACAGCCAGGGCCCTTGGGAGCGAGCTCGCTCGCAGAGAGCCGATCAGCTCTTGCCACCGATGGGCTGCTGGAGGAACTGGGCGGCACCCAATCCGGCCCAGCCCAAGGCCCCGAGGATGCCCCCGATGGCCGGGCTCAGGTCGAAGCCCTTCTGGCTGGAGAACATGGCCGCTATGTGGAACAAGAACATGAATCCCGCCAAAGCCGCCGCGACTATCGGTGCTTGCGGGAAGTTGTCGAGGAACGGCAATCGCAATACCGCCACGATCGCGGCCGCCACGATCAAGAGTCCCAGGAACGGCCCGAAGCTCGAATAGGGTCCTAGAGCGCCGGAAGGATCGATGTCATTGATGTCGCTCAGGCTTGCGCCCGTTTCCTTGGCCCCGGCGACGTCGCCGGGGAGATCGACACCTGCGGGCAGGTCGATCCCGCTGAGATCCTCGCCCTTGGGCTTGCCCTTGACGAAATCCAGGCTGAACAGCGACGCCAGCACCACCAGGCCGCTGACCACGGCGACGATCAGGCCGATCGTCGGCGTGAAACCAGCGCTGCTGCGGGTCGCGGCGCCGTAGCCCGCCTGGCCGTAGCCGTAGCCCTGCTGTTGCCCATAGCCCGCCTGCTGCTGGCCATAACCCTGCTGCTGCTGCTGGCCATATCCCTGTTGTCCGTAACCCTGGCCCGAGGGCGTCTGCCCGTAGCCGGCCTGCGGCTGCTGCTGTTGGCCGTAGCCCGCCTGCTGCTGCTCGCCGTAGCCCTGACCGGAGGGTGTGCCCTGCCCGTAACCCTGTTGCCCATAGCCCTGACCGGAGGAAGCCTGTCCGTAGCCTTGGCCCGAGGATGCTTGGCCATAGCCCTGTCCGGATGGCGTCTGTCCGTAGCCCTGTGCCGCCGGAGCGCCCGATGCGGTGCCTTGACCCGCCTCACCGGTGGGATCGGTGCTGCGGTTTCCGCTGGCATCGACGACGTGCTCGGTCCACCGGCTTCCGTCGTGATACCGCTGGGTGAAGCGCCCCGACGGGTCGGAGTACCACCCGGGTGTTACTGATGACATCGCGAGTTGCTCCTACTGTCGATCGATCCGCCGAGAGCAGCGACCCTAGCGCTTTGTCAACGTCTCGCAATAGGCGCCGGACCAGGTAAGACGCGTCGCGGTTGCGTTGTCACGGAGCGAAGTTGGATGGCTGCGGGAACACCCGGCACCGCTCGAACGCACCCTTAGGCTGCCCGGGTGGCGCCACCTCGACCGATGAAGGCAACCACTGCGGCGCTGCCCAGCGGTGCGGGTTGGGTGTACGAGCTGAAGTGGGACGGAATGCGGGCCATCGTCGAGTCGACGGCCGGATCCGTACGCCTCTGGAGCGCCAATGGGAAAGAGGCCACCATGAGCTTCCCCGAGCTGGCGGAGCTGGGCGGAACCCTGGCCCATCTCGACGTGGTGCTCGATGGGGAGATCGTGGCGCTCGACCCGGCCGGGAACCCCAGCTTCGAACGCTTGCAACACCGTATGCATGTGGTGTCCCCCACCGATGCCGCCCGGCGGGCCGAGACCGTGCCCGTGGCGCTGGTGCTGTTCGACGTGCTCCGTGTCGGTGAACACGACACGACCGGGTTGCCATGGCGGGATCGGCGGACCCTGCTCGAATCGCTGGCCGATGAGCTGCCCGCCGGTGTCGAGCTGGCCCGGGTGTACGACGACGGGCCGGCCCTGCTCGAGGCGGCCCGACAACAAGGTCTCGAAGGGGTGATGGCCAAGCGTGCCGACGCGCCGTACGCGGTCGGACGACGCAGCCCGTCCTGGGTGAAGGTCAAGGTGGTCCGACGTCAGGAGCTGGTGATCGGCGGATGGGCCGACGGCCAGGGCAACCGGGAAGGCCGTCTGGGCGCCCTGCTGGTCGGGCACTACGAGCGGGATGCCACCGCCGACCCGGCCGACCCTCCGCTGCTGCGCTACGCCGGACGGGTGGGCACCGGTTTCTCCGACGAGGCCCTGGACCTGCTGGGTCGCAAGCTGGCGCCGCTGGCCATCACCACCTGCCCGTTCACGCCCGGGCCACCCCGGGAACGGACCTGGGATGCCCACTGGGTTCGCCCGGAGCTGGTGGCCGAGATCGGGTACGGCAACTGGACCGGAGAGGGCATCCTCCGGCACCCGGTCTACTTCGGACTGCGAACCGACGTGGATCCCTTACGTGTAGTACGCGAACCCTGAGGCGTGCGCCGTAGGCTCCTCGCTGACGTGGAGCACAACAACGGCGACGCCATCCGCCTGACCGTGCCGGCGACCTCGGCCGCGGTGCGGATCGCTCGCGTTGGCGCCGCTGGCCTGGGGACCCGGCTGGGCTTCACGTTCACCGAGGTGGAGGAGCTGCGCCTGGCGGTGGGCGAGGCCGCGGCGCTGCTGTGCGACGAGGGCACCGATGCCGAGCTGGTGGTGTCCTACGACATCGAGCCCGAGGGCCTGCGGGTCACGCTGACGTTGAGCCCCGGGCTGCGGCCGGTCCCGGCGGCACCGCACCTGTCGGACATGGCCGCCGCCGTGCTCGACACTGTGGTGGACGAGTGGCACGTCGAGCAGGGCGGGACGCAGGTGGTGTTGCGCAAGGCCCCGGTCGACCACGACCACGACGATTAGGTAGCACCTAGCGCCCGGTGTGGCCGAAGCCGCCGACCCCTCGGTCCGAGGAGGGCAGCTCGGTCACGAGGCGGAACTCGACCTGCTCGATCCGCTGCACCACCAGCTGGGCGATGCGATCACCCCGGTGGACCTCGTAGTCGGTCTCGGGATCGGTGTTGACCAACAGGACCTTGAGCTCGTCGCGGTAGCCGCTGTCGATCAGCCCCGGGCTGTTGAGACAGGTCACGCCGTGGCGCAGGGCCAGGCCGCTGCGGGGCTGGACGAACCCGGCGTACCCAGCGGGCAGGGCCAGAGCGATTCCGGTCGGGATCAGCGCCCGTCCTCCCCCGTGGCGCAGCACCGCATCCTCGCGAGCCAGGAGATCGGCACCGGCGTCTCCGGCCCGGGCGTAGCCCGGCAGCGGCAGATCGGCATCGAGCTGGACCACGGACACGGGCAACACGGAATCGTTGGGGGCCACCGCGCCATTCTGGCCGGGGGTGGCCGGCGACCCGGGCCAGGGGAATTAGCCTGCCCCCGTGCTGGTCTGGATGGACCTGGAGATGACGGGACTCGATCCCACCCGCAACGTGATCGTCGAGATCGCCACGTTGGTGACCGACGACGATCTGGAGGTGGTGGCCGAGGGTCCGGATCTCGTCGTCCATCAACCACCCGAAGCGCTGGCCAAGATGGAGCCGGTGGTCCGGGAGATGCACACCCGCAGCAAGCTGCTGGAGGCCATCGCCGCCTCCACGGTCACGCTCGAGGAAGCGGGCCAGGCCACGATGGACTTCATCCGCCAGCACGTGCCGGAGCCCCGCTCGGTACCGCTGTGCGGCAACTCCATCGGGACCGACCGGCGGTTCCTCGCCACCTATCTCCCGGCGATCGAGGCGTATCTCCACTATCGCTCGGTCGACGTGTCCACCATCAAAGAGCTGGCCCGGCGCTGGTATCCGGCGGTCGCCGATGCCTGCCCCAAGAAGGCCAGCAGCCATCGAGCCCTCGATGACATCCGCGAGAGCGTCACGGAGCTTCGCTACTACCGCGAAAAGCTGTTCATCCCGCCTCCGGAGTGAGCCGCGGGACGCGGGTTCCGGCCCTGGTCAGAGTGCCCGCGACAACTTTTCGACGAGAAGCCCGTAAATTGCGTTGACGTCGGCGGCTATGCGTGCTGGCATCTCGACGGAACGCAAGCGAGAGGATGGACGTGGAGCGATGACTCGCAGCACCTTGCAACGAGCCCTTGAGGCCGGTGCTGCGCGCCCCCGTGCTTGCAGCGAATCGAGCCTCTTCCTCGGGTTTACCTGCGACCGGTCGATGGACGCCATCGCGCCCACTCGAGCCGGTCTTGGTACCGAGCAGGCCTGGATGAAGACGTGGAACGTGCGTCCGGCCTACTCGGTGACCATCCACCCACCGACCCGGCGGCCTTCGGAGCGTTCACCCTGAGAGGGGCACGAGCGCAAGAACTTCCGAAAGGCCGTCGGGATCACCCGGCGGCCTTTCTTGATTTCTGGACCACCATCAACGCAGGGGGAAGGGCAATGATCGCCCCGCTCGCCAGAACCGAAGCAGACGAGAGAACCGAAGAGGACTTACCCACCGGCGTCGAGAACGACTGGCAGGGCGGCGACGCCCTGGCGCCCGATCTCGCCGTCGGTGACGCCGCCTGGTGGGCCCATGCCCGCTGCAACGATGGCGGTGGCCAACTGAACGGGCTGTTCTTCAGCGACGAGCTGCAGGACATCGCCCGGGCCAAGCACATCTGTGCGACCTGTCCGGCCATGATCCCGTGCCTCGAGGGCGCCCTGGAGCGCAGGGAGCCCTGGGGCGTCTGGGGCGGTCAGCTCTTCCTCAACGGGAAGATCCTGGCCAGCAAGCGGCGTCGGGGACGTCCGCCCAAGCAGCCCCGCCCCGAGGATCAGCTGCCGGAGATCCCCATCCCCGAGCACCTGGTCCACGTGGCCGAGGTGCGGATCGCCTAGTGACCGGACCCCACTAGGCGGTCAGCGGCCGCGGGCCGGTGGAGAATCCCTTGGCTCCACCGGCCCGCTGAGGGTTGAATTGCCACCCGAGCCCGAGATCCCCGCAGAACGGCTGGTTACTGTACGGCTCGGGCCTTGTCGGAGGATGAGGCATCGAGGAGCGGGACGATGCTGCGGGGGGAGAAGGACAGGACACCGACGGAGCCGGGTTGGTACCCCAACCCCGACGACGCCGAGACCCTGCGCTGGTGGAACGGCAAGAGCTGGGAGACCCCCACCTTCCGGCCGGATCCCCGGCTGGCGTTGGAGCCCGACCCGCCCCCAGCCCACCTGGTCGAGCCCAATGGATCCAGCCAGACGGCCGAACTCGAACCAGAGGATGCTGCGCCAGTACCGGTACATCTGGCGACCGACCCGTCCTCGGCGTCGCAGTGGTGGCGGAGTCCGCGGGTGGTGGGCCCCATAGGCGTGGTCACCGGCGTGCTGGTCGGGGCGGTTGCGATCGCCGTCGTCTCGCTGGGATCCAGCGATGAGCCCGAGCTTCGCTTCAAGGGGAACACGATCGACCAGCCGGACAAGACGTTGTCCGCCGCCGAGGACAACCTCGGCGCCATCGTGGAGGCCCGCCACGGCGCCACCGTCGATGAGACCCGCTGCTACTTCAGCCTCCCCGACACCGACACCTCGACCATCGCCGACCGGTTGCGCTGTGGACCGGTGCTGTTCTTCGAGGGTGACCCCGCTGCGGTCTACATGACGTTTCCCCTGGTCGACAGCCCGGTCGAGGACTCCGGGGCCGTGCACCTCACCGCCGCCGATCAGCCCAGCAGCCCCGACCCCACCCCGCTGGAGCCCGACGAGGTCCTCCGCCGACCCGACGGCAAGTCCCCGCCCGAGGACGACGGCGACATCGAGGTACCGCAGCCGCCCCGGGCCGATCCGGGGTTGGTCGAGGTGCGGTCGCTCGAGGATGTCGAGCTCGCCGCACCCGAGACCAGAGCGATCATCGGGACGTTCGGCGTCACCTACGGCGTACTGGGCGTGGGCCAACCCGACACCGTCGGACACGGCGACGACGCGGCGCGCCCGGCAGCCGGTGAGCGGTTCATCGCGCTCAGCCTGCAGGTCGGACCGGGCGAGAGCGGCACCGTCATGGCTCCCGCCACCACGATCCAGGTCGACGTGGCCGACCCGCGGCCGCTTCCCCCAGAGGTAGGGACCGTGGCGGGCCCGGTGGGTCTGCTGATCTCGGTGCCCGAGGATTCCGAGGTCGTCGATCTCGTCGTCAGCGAGCTGGGCTTCGAGCAGCGGCTGTCGCTGCTCCCGCCGGTTCAGCCGAGCACTGAGAACATCGCCGTGCTCGGCCGCCAGAGCCGGGGCCAGCAGCTGGACGCCTCCGCCAACCTGGTGTTCACCGGCACCGCCCCGGGCTACGCCCCGGCGAACTTCACGCTGGACGTGACCATTCCTCGGGCCGACCTCATGTTCTTCACCAACGGCGACGGTTCCCAACACCCGGCCGATCCGAGTCGGGCGTACCTGGTCCTGCAGACCAGCTACGTGTGGGACCTGGCCCTGGGTGCCGGCCCGGAGCTGGGGCTGGACCCGACGGCCTTCAGCCTGATCCTGCCCGACGGCACCGTGGTCCCAGCCGTCAACCTGGACGCCACCGGGCTGATCCGGATCGGGTTCGACGTGCCGGCCGACTTCACCAGCGGCACCCTGGTCGTCGGGGGTGCCTACACCGACCAACAGGGCGTCACCTACGACTTCGGGGCGGCCCAGCTCACGACCCCGGTGGAGATCCCGCGCGGCTAGTCACGGCGCGGGCGCCGGATCGATTTGGCACAGCCGATCAGGCAATC
The DNA here is from genome assembly GCA_036505485.1 of Acidimicrobiales bacterium. Classification (GTDB taxonomy): domain Bacteria; phylum Actinomycetota; class Acidimicrobiia; order Acidimicrobiales; family VFJN01; genus DASXTK01. The sequence goes on along the minus strand of DASXTK010000387.1, from coordinate 7,489 downwards.
GATCATGGGCGGCAATGGCTGGACGACGTCTCCCCGTGTCGTGGGTCATCGGAGCTACAACCGTGGCCTTGCTGGCGGCGGGCGTGGCGGTCCTGCTCTTTGGCGGCGACGACAACTCCGACGACCCCGTGGCCGCCGGCCTGGAGCTGACCCCCGAGGCCGATCTGCCTGGGTCGGTCCAGGAGGTGGTGCTCGGCTCGTTGGAGGATGGTCCCGACCGGCAGCTCGGCGAGTTCCTCGGCACCACTCCGGTGGTGGTCAACTTCTTCGGCTCATGGTGTCAGCCGTGCCTGGAGGAGATGCCGGACTTCGAGACCGTCCACCAGGAGTCCGGCGACCAGGTGACCTTCATCGGCCTGGCCGAGAACGACACCCCGGACAAGGCGTTGGACACGGTGGCCCGGACCGGAGTGACCTATCCGACCTTCACCGACGCCACCGGCGCGGCCCTCAGCTACTTCCAAGGGCTGGCCATGCCCACCACCGTGTTCATCGGGGCTGACGGCGAGGTGCTGGAGGTCCACAGCCGCAAGCTCAGCGACGACGACCTGCGGGACAAGCTGCAGGAGCTCTACGGGATCGGCACGTAGCAGTGCACCGATGATCGTCGCCGCCATCGCCGATGGCCGCTTCGCCTACTACCTGGCCGCCGGCATGCTGGCCACGGTGAACCCCTGCGGGTTCGCCATGCTGCCGGCGTATCTGTCGTACTTCTTGGGCCAGGACGATGACCGCGACACCTCCATCGCCCGGGCGGTGCAGGTGGCGCTGGCCGTCTCCGCCGGATTCCTGGCCGTCTTCGCCATCGCCGGCACCCTGGTCCGGGTGGCCGAGGTCCAGGTGTCGGAGTACACGCCGTGGATCTCGGTGGTGATCGGGACGGGGTTACTGGTGCTCGGTGTGGCCATGCTGGCCGGCTTCGAGCCGGTCGTCCGGCTGCCCAAGCTGGAGCGGGGAGGACGCACCCGCACCGTCCGCTCGATGTTCGTGTTCGGCGTGTCGTACGCCATCGCCTCGATCGGCTGCACCCTGCCGACGTTCACCCTGGCCGTGGCCGGGACCATCGAGCGCAAGTCGTTCCTCGACGGCGTGGTGGTGTTCCTCATCTACGCCGCCGGCATGGCCCTGGTGTTGACCGCGCTCACGGTGACCATGGCCTTGGCCCGCACCTCGATGCTGCGGTTCCTCCGGGCGTCCCAGCAGTACATCAACCGCATCGCCGGAGCCCTGGTCGCCTTGGCCGGCGCATACGTGATCTTCTACGGCGTCCTCGAGCTGCGCACCTACCGCTCGGAGGGGACCGCGGTGCCCTCGTCCGGGATCACCAACGTCGTGACCGGCTGGTCCTACGACATCACCGACTGGGTCGACCGCACCGGCGCCGACCGCATCGGTGCTGCGCTGCTGCTGACCCTGGCCGGAGTCGCCGGGGTCACCGCCCTCCGCCGCGCCCGATCCTGAACGCGTTTCTAGCGCCCCACAGCGCGGCATCGCGCGCCGTGGGACGCCAGAACGGGAACTGCTGCTAGCCGTTGACCTTGTCGGCCAGGTCGGAGAGGGTCTTGATGCCCAGCTCGTCGGCCCGGTCCGTGGTCATGACGAAGGTGTTGGTGTCGACCGCGTCCGAAGCGTCGTAGGCGACCAGGTTCTTGGCCTCCAGCAACGGCTTCAGCTTGTCGAGCGACTCGGTGACGTCGCTGCTGGCCGAACCTTCCTCCAGGAAGTCGAGCTCCGAGGAGACGTAGTCCGGCGCCAGGTTGACGTCACCGCTTTGGAAGGCGGCGAACAGCAGGTCACGGAACCCGCCGACCTCGACGGTGCTGGCGTTGAAGCCGGCTCCGGTCAGTGCCTGCTTGTAGACCTCGGCCAGGATGGCCGATTCGCCGAAGTCCTGGGCCCCGATCTTGACGGCCGGACCGTCCTTGGGCGTGGCCGACTCGTCACCGGCCAGGTCGTTGTCGGCCAGCCAGTCCTTGGCGATGTCCGCGGCGTCGTCGTGGTCGACCTCGTAGCGTTTGTTCATACCGATCAGCGCGTCGGTGTCGAGCTTGCCCGAGACGTCATTGAGCACGGTGGCCAGGTCGTCGCCATAGGCGGTCTCCAACTCCTTGGACGCCACCGGGAACACGTTGTCGGCGGCGAGCATGCCCTTGTCGTCCTCGAGCACGGTGAACTTGTCATCGGTCAACTTGCCCGAGGTGGACAGGAACACGCCGACGTCGATGGCGTCCTGCTCCAACGAGGTGGGGATCAGGTCGAGGTCCAGCGGGGTGAAGCTGTCGGTGAAGTCGACCCCGTAGGTGTCCTTCAATCCCGGGATGCAGAAAGCGTTCTCTTCGCAGTCCTGCGGGGCGCCGAGGGTCAACTTCTCGCCACCCCCGCCGTCACCGCCTCCCGAGCTGGTGCTGTCGTCGTCGCCGCATCCCGCGGCAAGCAAGCCTGCCGCGGCGATCACAGCCACGATCTTGAGCTGTCGCTTCATCGTGTGTTGTTCCTTTCCCGTTCGGGATGTAGGGGTCTCACGGAACCGCAGGGGCCTGCAGGGTCTCGGCGGGGGTGACCGTCACGTCTTCGGACCGCTTCACCTGCCCCCGCCGCCACGGGATCAGCACTCGCTGGCCCACGGCGAACAGCCCATCGGTGGCCAGGGACAACAGGGCAACGAGGATGGCCGCGGCCAACATCGCCCCCTTGTCCTGCTTCTGGATCCCGGACAGGATCGGCGATCCCAGACAGCGGTAGCCGACCAGGGCGCCGAGGGTGGCGGTGGCCATGACCTGCACGGCGGACACCCGCAGACCGGTCAGGATCAGCGGCAGGGCCACCGGGACCTCGACCCGCCGCAGCAGCTCGCCCGCCTGCATGCCCATCCCCTTCGCCGCCTCCACCGCGTCGGGCGGGACGTCGCGGACTCCGGTGTAGGTGTTGGTGAAGATCGGGGGGATGGCCAGCAGCACCAAAGCGACCATGGTGGGCCAGAACCCCAACCCGAACCCCCAGCGCAAGGAGAACGGGAGGATGAGGGCCACGATGCCGTAGGTCGGCACGGCCCGGCCGAGGTTCACGATCGATACCGCCAGGAAACCCCCGCGTCGGAGGTGACCCAGGATCGCCGCCGGCGGGAGTGCGACCAGAGCCGCGACGGCGAGGGCGGCAAAAGCCAGCTTGAGCTGGGCCAGCGTCAGCTCGGGCAGACCGTTGCGGCCGTGCCAAGCTGCGTCGCTGCCCAGGTAGGACCACATGTCCGACCAGGCGTCACCCACTGATCGCTCCTACCGCTGAGGGCACGCTCGCCGGCGGGGCGGCCGCGGGCTCATCGTCGGCCAGACCGCTGGACCGCCGGGCGGCGCGGGTCCAGGGTGTCATCAGCCGTTCCAGACCCACGAAAACCACGTCGAAGGCCAGCGCCATGGCCACCGACAGGATCGTCCCCACGACCACCGGGGTGGGGAAGCTCAGGCTGAGGCCGTACTTGATCCAGTCGCCGTAGCCCCCCATTCCGACCAGGGCGGTGATCGTCACCAGCCCGATGGTCGTCACGGTGGCGATCCGCAGGCCGGCGATGATCGCAGGCAGGGCCAAGGGCAGGTCGACCCGGAGGACCCGGCGCCAGCGTTCGAACCCCATCCCGTCGGCGGCCTCTTTCACGGCCGGTGGGACACCGTCGATCCCGGCCACGATGTTCCGCAACAGGATCAACAGCGTGTAGCCGACCAGAGCGATCTCGGCCGGTACCATGCCCAAGCCGGTGATGGGGATCAGGATGCCGAACAGCGCCACGCTCGGGATGGCGTAGAGGATGCCGCAGAACCCCACGAGCAGCCCGTAGGTCCACCGCCACCGCGTCGCCACCAGGGCCATGGTCATGGCCAACCCGAACCCGATGGCCACGGCGACCGCGGTCAGGCTCAGGTGCTCCTTGGTCATGCTCCAGACCTCGTCGTAGCGGTCCGAGACCCAGCTCCAGTCGACCAGGGGCTCGGCGGCGAGCAGCATCGTTCCGCTACCCCAGACCCTCGGCCAGGTCGTCGATGGTGAGCATCCCCAGATAGCGGTTGTCGTCCTCGACCACCACCGCGACCCGGGTCTGGGAGGTGACGATGCCGTCGAGCGCGGCCTTGAGGGTGGTGCCGGGACCAAACGCGGTGCGGAACGGCCGGCGGGGCGCCGTGGCGACTGTCGGGTCGCCGTTCAGATCAGCCTCGCCAACCCAGCCGAGCAGCACGCCCTCGTCGCGGACCCCGACCCAGTCGACGTGGTTGGCCACCATGATCGAGCGGGCCTCGGTGGGACTCGCGGTCGCCTCGACCACCGGACCCTCCCGCAGCTCCACATCGTCGACGGTCAACAGCGACAACCGCTTGATCCCCCGGTCGTCGCCCAGGAAGTCGGCGACGAATTCGCTGGCCGGGGCCCGGAGCAGCTCCTCGGGCGGACCGACCTGCTCGACGATCCCGCCCACGTTGAGGATCACGATGCGGTCGGCCAGCTTGATGGCCTCGTCGATGTCGTGGGTCACCAGCACGATGGTCTTGTGGACCTGGCGCTGCAGCCGCAGCAGCTCATCCTGCAACCGAGCCCGCACGATCGGGTCGACCGCGGAGTATGGCTCGTCCATCAGCAGGACCGGCGGATCGGCGGCCAGCGCTCGGGCCACACCCACCCGCTGCTGCTGCCCGCCGGAGAGGGCCGCGGGATAGCGGTCCAGCAGGTCACGATCGAGCCCGAGCAGATCGGCCAGCTCACTCACCCGGGCCTTGGTGCGAGCCTTGTCCCAGCCGAGCAGGCTGGGCACGGTGGCGATGTTGGCAGCCACGCTGCGGTGGGGGAACAGCCCGGCCTGCTGGATCACGTAGCCGATGCCCCGGCGCAGTTCGTGGGCGGGCAGCGTCCGGGCGTCGGTCCCGTCGATCCAGATGGTTCCGTCGGTCGGTTCGACCAGCCGGTTGATCATCTTCAGCGTGGTGGTCTTGCCGCAGCCCGATGGTCCCACCAGCGCCACCAGCTCGCCGCGGGGGATGGTCAGGTCGAGCTGGTCGACCGCCGGGGTCGGGCTCCCGGGATAGCGCTTGGTCAGCCGGTCGAGGCGAATGGCGGCGTCGGCCGTCGGCGCGTCCTGCACGGCGGTGGCCCCAGACGGCACGGTTTCGGTCATGGGTCGGCGCGCCGATGGTCGTCGGATGGGTCGAGGATCACGGTTCCCTCCCCGCAGGTGCGGCCCCGGGAGAGCCGTCGGACCGTGACTCTCACGGCCCTGGGTCTTCGTAGTTGCCGAAAACGTATCTCCCGCTCAGCGTGTTCGGGCGGACCGCGCGTCTAGTCGGCTGGGGTAGGGGCCAGATCCTTGGGCGTCCGGTCCTCGGGAGTGCGATCGCCCAACATGCCGCGGGACACCCAGCCCCGCTGGTCAGCCCACACCAGCAGCGGCGGCAGGATCACCAGCGCGCTCAGCAACGCCACGGTGACGTTCATGGCCACGATCAGCCCGAAATCCCGCAGCAGAGGCAGCGAAGAGAAGGCGATCACCGCAACACCGGCGATGGCGGTGCAGGCCGAGACGATGAACGCCCGGCCGGTGCGCACCGCGGTGGCGTTGACTGCGGCCCGTGGCTCGAGGCCCCGGCGCCGTTCCTCGAGGTAGCGCAAGAGGATCAGCGACGTGAACTCGGTGCAGGCGGCCACCACCAACGGACCGCCAACCGCGGTCATGGGACTCAGCTGCAAGCTGAAGATCCACGCCACCAGCGACGCCAGCCCGACCGCGATCAACACCGGCACCAGCGAAAGCAGCGACCGCACGACACTCCGCAGCCGGAAGGCCAGGAAGATGCCGACGAACGCGATCGCCAAGTAGGTGAGGAGGATCCGGTTGCCCTCCAGGTTGTCGAGCAGGCCGACGCCGACTACCGAAAGTCCCGACGGGGTGGCTGACAGTCCATTGGGGAGATCCTCAGCCTTGATCTCCTGACGAATGTCTTTGACGTACACCGCCCGCTCGTCGAGCGAACCCTTGCCGGTGCGGAAGATCAGGTTGAGCGCCCCGGCATCCACGTTGGCCGTCGACAGCTGGATGTCCCGGGGAGCCACCTCGTAGGCCGCCTGCACATCGGCACCGGTGGGCGCCAGGGTGGATGCGCCGGGCATGTCCAGCAGGAAGCTCACCGTGGTGACGACGGACGAGGCGGTCAGCAGATCGTTGGGCCGCTCCTCCAGCTCCTTGCGGGCGAAGCCGTCGACGAAGGCCACGGTCTCGTCGCTGAAGGGCTGATCGGAACGGACGAACACCCCTAGCTCCGACGACGACCCGACCTCGGCGTTGAGGGTGTTGATCTTCTTGATCACCGCGCTGTCCTGATTGACCCAGCGCTCGGGATCGGTCTGCAACACCAGCTTGCCCTCGACCGCCATCCCGGCCACGAAGATGACCAGGCTGGCCACGGCCAGGATCGGCCCGCTGTTGCCGGGCAGACTGCCCAGCCACAGCACCAGCCGACCCAGCGGCCCCTCCCGGAAATCCCGCCCCTTGGTGGGCGAGCGGTACTCACGGATGCCCAGGATCGACAGGGGCATGATGATCGAGCACAGGCAGATGGCGGCGATGCCGACCGCCAGGAGCAGACCGAAGTCGCGAATCATCGGCACCTTGGCGAAGCGCAGGGCGGCGAAGGCGAAGATGGCGTCGAAGGTCACCACCAGCAGGGCCGGCCCGAGGTTGCGCGCGGTCTCCTGGATCGGATGGGTCGCCCGGGCGATCAGCACCTCCTCCTCGATGCGCGAGTGCATCTGGATGGCGTAGTCGATGCCTATCCCCAGCATCACCGGCAGCCCGGAGATCGTCACCACCGACAACGGGATGCCCATGTAGCCGGCCAGGCCGAAGGCCCAGATGACGCCGATGAGGATCACCGCCAACGGCAGCAGCCGCCAGCGCACGTCGAACAGCACCAGCAGGATCACGATCATGATCCCCACGGCGATGGCCCCCAGGGTCAGCATCCCACCCCGCAGGTAATCGTTGATCTGGTTGAGCAGCTCGGGGGCGCCCGTGGTGATGACCGTGGCGTTGTCCATCGACGCATCGGTGGTGTTGATCACCGCATCCGCGGCCTTGCCCTCGTCCTCCAGGGAGGCGTTCCCGACCAGCCGGGTGATGGTCTGGGCGTGGTTCTCGTCGGGGAAGAACGGCAGCAGGGGCTTGCGGATGTTGCCCTCGTTGTCGAACAGGAGGAACCGCACCCACTCGGGGTTCTCGAGGGTGCGCTGGTCGGCCGGCACGGTGTTCAGCCGTTGCAGGGTGACCCCGGCATCCTCCAGCCGGATGGCCTGCTTGGCCGGGTCGGTCTCCCGTTCCCGTGCTCCGAGCAGGGCCTTGCCGGCCACGCTCTGGGTCGGATCGCCGGTGGGGCTGTCCACCAGAGCCTGAGTGAAGTCCAGCCCGGTGAGGGGACTGATCACGTTGAGCACGCCACTGGTGTCCTGCAGCTTGGCC
>DASXTK010000386.1:0-4003 GCA_036505485.1 Acidimicrobiales bacterium | reverse complement strand
CAGGCGGCGGGGTCAGCGGATGTCGATGACCAGGCGCCCGGGGTCGTCCATCGTGTAGGCGTCGATCTCGCCGGCCGAGGTCAGGCCGATGGTCAGGAACTGCTCGCCCTCGTGGGGCTGGCAGGTGACGACGACCTCGGTGACTCTGTGAATGTCCGGGCTGCCATGACGTTCCGGTACCGGTGGTGCGAGCTCATCGCCCGGCACCCGGATGTTGAGGAAGCTGTCGCCCTCGACGGTCGGGCATGCGCTCGTCTGAAGATCTCGGCATTGCGACCCCGCCGAGCGAGCAACGTCAGCTCGCCGAGGAGGAAGGCGTTCAGGGACTTGCCTTCCTGCGCCGCCTGCCGCTTGATCTTGAGACACGGATCTGCCCAATTATCGGAGCGTGTGGAAGGCGATGGCGGCGGCGGTGGCGACGTTGAGGGAGTCGACGTTGGGGGCCAGGGGGATGCGGATGCAGCGGTCGGCGGCGGCTAGGGCGGCGTCGCTGAGGCCCGGTCCTTCGGCTCCGAGGAGCAGCACCAGGCGGTCCGGGGGATCTGCGGCCAGGGCCTCCAGCGGCTCGGCGTCCCAGGCCGGGGTCAGGGCGGCCACCACGAACCCCTGGTCCTGCAAGGCGGCCAGCGCTGCCGGCCAGGGTTCGATCCGGGTCCACGGCACCTGCAGGACGTGGCCCATGGACACCCGCACGCTGCGCCGGTACAGCGGATCGGCGGTGGTGGGGTCGAGCAGCACCCCGTCGACACCGAACGCGGCAGCGTTGCGGAACAGGGCGCCCAGGTTCTCGTGGTCGTTGACCCCTTCGACCACGGCCAAGCGTCGAGCCGCAGCCGAGGCGACCGCATCCAGCGCCGGCAACGGCACCCGATCGGCGGAGGCCAGGACGCCGCGATGGAAGTTGAACCCGGCCAGCTCGGCCACCTCGTCGGCCGGCAACGCGTAGATCGGGGCCCTCCGTCCGACCAGCTCCAGCACCGCCGCGCCCCGGTTCTCAGCGGCCAGTACGGCACGGATCGGATAGCGGGAATCGACCAGCGCCCGCAGCGCCAACAACCCCTCGACCACGAAGAAGTCGCCGCGCCGCTCGATCTCCCGACGCTGGACCGGATCGTTCAGCGCCCGGAACTCGTCGAGCACATGAGCGGGGTCTCGCGGTGCGTTGGCCACCCTCCTAGCTCATCAGGCCAGACCCCGGACCACTGCAACCAACGCCGCGATGGTGGCCAGCGCCAGCACCGCGGGACGCAGCAGCGCTCCGTCCAGCCGCCGGGCCAGGGCGCCGCTGCACGCCAGGCCTCCGGCCAGACCAGGGGTGAGGGCCAGCGCCAGACCGACGTGCCACGGCTCGACCGCACCAGCCAGAGTCAGTCCGGTGAGCGACGTGGCCGTGCCGATCGTGAAGGCCATGGCCAGGGTCGACCGCAGCACCCGGCCGTCCTGGCGCTGGTAGAGCAGCGCCAACGGCGGACCTCCGATCGAGGTCGCGGTTCCCATGGCCCCGGAGGCGAACCCGGCCGCGGTCTTGGTGGCCGGAACCAGGGGCACGTCGGCGGTGGCCAAGCTGGTGGCCACCGCCAGCAGCACACCCACGCCGCACAGCACCGACAGGGTCTGGCTGGCCACCGTCGAGGCCACCCAGGCGCCCAGCACGGTCCCGGGGATCCGGCCCAGCGTGGTCCAGCGGACCCCCGACCAGTCGACGCCGTGGCGCTCCCGGATGGCCATGGCGATCACCAGCGGCACCACCCAGAGCACCAGGGTGGCCGGCAGCGCCTCGGGGACGACGATGGCCACGACCGGCACGGCGATCAGGTTGGCCCCGAACCCCAGCGCACCCTGCACCGCCGCCCCCACGCCCCCGGCCACCAGGACGACGAGATACTCGACCAGCGACAGATGCACCCGTCCCGTCTACTCGATCAGGGTCGCGATGGTCTTGCGATGCATCACCATCTCCTCGGGGTCATCGGGCATCTCGGCCTCGCCGAAGTGGACCCTCCGACCCATGGTGCGGGCCATGATCGATCCGTGCCGGGTGGCGGCATAGGTGATGAACCAGTCGAGGTCGCGGGGCTCGTGCCCGGTGCGCTCGGCGTACTGGGCCGCCACCGCGTCCCGCTGCAGGAAGTCCGGGAGCCCAGCCATGCCGAAGTCGGCGGCGATGTCGTCGAAGAAGCGGTGGAGGAAGATGAACCAGCCGACGTCCAGCTCTCTCGGGGCGAGCGTGGCCATCTCCCAGTCGAGTACCGCCTGGGGCTCGAAGTCCTGATAGAGCACGTTGCCGATGCGGGCGTCGCCCCAACACACGACGTTGCCGGCGGCCTCGGCCTCCTCGGGCCAGTGGGCCTCCAACCAGTCGAAGGCCCGCTCGATCACCGGCAGCCGGACATCGCCCCGCACCCAGTCGTAGTAGGCCCGCTCCTGCTCGAAGTGCCGGCGCAGAGGCGTGGATCCCGAGGCCACGGTGTCGAGGAACGCCGTCTCCTCCGGCGTGGCCTCGACCCCGTGGATCGCGGCCAGGAGATCCACCGAGCGGGCCTGGAGCTGGGCCCGCTGCTCGGGGGTGGCGTCACTGACCCACGAGCCGTCGAAGACGTAGGGCATGACGTCGGGCGGCACCTGGCCTTCCACCCGGTCCATGACGAAGAACTCCGCACCCAAGGGTCCGTCGTCGGGCTCATACCAGCGCACCCGCGGCACCGGAGCGGTGGACCGCTCGCCCACCAGGCGCATCACCCGCACCTGCCGCTCCAGGTCGTAGGTGGGGAACACCGGGAAGGCGTCGGCGGCCGGACGCAGCCGGGCCACGAAGCGCTGTTGCTGCGAGCCGCCCCAGGAGGCGTCGAACAACAGCGTCTCGCTGGACATCCCGTTGGCCTCGGGCCGCACCACCTGATCGATCCGGGCCTCCTGGGCCACGTCGGGTCGCTGGCCCAGCCAGGCCTCCAACCGGAGCCGGAGGTCCTCCTCGTCGCGGGTGGAGGTGTTGAGGTGGTCGGCCGGCGGTGGTCCGTCGTCAGTCGCTTCGCTGGTCACGCCCAACCTCCCTCGCGTTTCTGATGCACCGTCAGATGATGCCATCATGACCGATGTGACCAGGATCTGCGAAGACCGGGTGGTGATCGTGACCGGAGCCGGGCGGGGCATCGGACGGGCCCATGCCCTCGAGTTCGCCCGCCAAGGGGCCAGCGTCGTCGTCAACGACGTGGGCGCCGAGCTCGACGGCAGCGGCGGATCCGATTCCCCGGTCCAGCAGGTGGTCGACGAGATCGAGGCCATGGGTTCCGGACGGGCCATCGTCAACGGCGACGACGTGGGCGACTGGAACGGTGCCCAACGGCTGGTGGGCATGGCCGTCGAGGTCTTCGGCCGGCTCGACGTGGTGGTCAACAACGCCGGGGTGGTTCGGGACCGCATGTTCGCCAACGCCACCGAGGACGAGTGGGACGCGGTGCTGCGGGTCCATCTCAAGGGCCACTTCTGTGTGTCCCGCTGGGCCGCGACCCACTGGCGGGACCGAGCCAAGCAGTCGGGACAGGGCGTCGATGCCCGGATCGTCAACACCACCTCGGGCGCCGGGCTCCTCGGCTCGGTGGGCCAGGCCGCGTACAGCGCAGCCAAGGGGGGCATCGCCAGCCTGACCCTGGTCCAAGCGGCGGAACTGGCCCGCTACGGGATCACCGCCAACGCCATCGCCCCGGCCGCCCGGACCCGCATGACCGAGACCGTGTTCGCCGAGATGATGACCCGGCCCGAGGGCGACGACGCCTTCGACGCCATGGCCCCGGAGAACATCGCTCCTCTGGTGGTGTGGCTGGGGTCGTCGGAGTCGGCCCACGTCAGCGGCCGGGTCTTCGAGGTCGAGGGCGGCCAGATCTCGATCGCCGACGGCTGGCAACACGGCGTCGCCATCGACAAGGGCGCCCGCTGGGACCCCGCCGAACTGACCCCCGTCATCAACGACCTCCTGACCAAAACCCCACCCCCCGCCCCCGTCTAC
>DASXTK010000385.1:0-3584 GCA_036505485.1 Acidimicrobiales bacterium | reverse complement strand
AGATCCAGCGCAACATCGCCGCCGAGCGGGTGCTCGGTCTGCCGAGGAAGTAGGCGTCTCGTGTTCTTCGGCTTCGATGACGATCAGCTGGCCTTCCGGGACGCCGTGCGGGATCTCCTGGACAAGGAGTGCCCGCCTGAGGTGGTGCGCGCCGCCTGGGACGGTCCGCTCGATCGTGGCGTGTGGGACCGGCTGGGCGAGATGGGGGTCCTGGGGGTGCTCGCCTCGGAGTCTGACGGCGGTCTCGGCCTGGACGAGCGGTCGCTGGTGTTGCTGTTGGAGGAGACCGGACGGGCTGGGCTCCCGCATCCGGTGGTGGAGACCGCGGCGGTGGCCGCACCGCGGCTCGGCGGCCTCGGCGTCCCGCCCGGTGCGATGATCGCCTCCAACCTGGGCGGAGCCCACGTGGCCTGTGCCGCCGACGCCGACCTGTTGCTGCTGAGCACGCAGGACGGTTCCTTCCACCTGGTGGAACGGAACGCTGTGGCCCTGACCCCGGTCGAGACGGTGGACCGGGGCCGGCGGGCGGCTCGGGTCGACTGGACCCCGAACGCCGCCACGCTTGTGACCGATGATCCCGCTGTGGTGGAGCTGGCCTTCGACCGCGGGGCCTGGGGCTCGGCGGCCCAGCTCATCGGACTGGGTCAGCGGATGCTCGACCTCACGGTGGGATACGTCAGCGAGCGGGAGCAGTTCGGCCAGCCGGTTGGGGCGTTCCAGGCGGTGAAGCACCACATGGCCGATGCGCTCAAGGAGCTGGCCTTCGCCCGGCCCGTGGTCTACCGGGCGGCCCACTCGCTGGCCGTCGGCGCCCCGACCCGCAGCCGCGACGTGTCGATGGCCAAGGTCATGGCCTCGGAGGCGGCCTGGCTGGTCGGCCGGCAGGCCCTGCAGTGCCACGGCGCCATCGGCTACACGATGGAGGCTGACCTGCACCTGTATCTCAAGCGGACTTGGGCGCTGGCCAAGGCGTGGGGCGACAGCGCCTGGCACCGCGACCGGGTCGGTCAGGCCCTCGGGGTCTAGCCGTCGTTCTGTGACCGGTATGCCGCGCCGTGGCGCGGCATACAGGTCACAGAACGGCAGGAGCAACGGATGGAAGCGACGGATGGACGAAGGAGAGCGAGATGGCTGAGGCCTACATCGTCGATGCGGTGCGGACGCCGGTGGGTCGGCGCGGCGGGGGGCTGTCGCAGGTCCATCCCGCCGACCTGGGCGCCCATGCCCTGACCGCGCTGATGGCACGGACCGGCATCGACCCGGGGGCGGTCGAGGACGTGGTGTTCGGCTGCGTCGACACCATCGGCGGGCAGGCCGGGGACATCGCTCGCACGTGCTGGCTGGCCGCCGGGCTCCCCGACCACGTTCCGGGGACCACCGTCGACCGCCAGTGCGGCTCGTCGCAGCAGGCCATCCACTTCGCGGCTCAGGCGGTGCTGTCGGGCACATCGGATGTGGTGGTGGCCGGCGGCGTGCAGCAGATGTCCCAGATCCCCATCTCGTCGGCCATGTTGGCGGGCCAGGAGTACGGCTTCGACGATCCGTTCACCGGATCGACCGGATGGGTGGCCCGCTATGGCACCCAGGAGGTGAGCCAGTTCCGCTCGGCCGAGATGATCGCCGAGAAGTGGGGCTTCTCCCGGGACGACATGGAGGCGTACTCGGTGCGGTCGCACGAGCGGGCCATCCAGGCCCGGGCCGAGGGCCGCTTCGACCAGGAGATCGCTGCCCTCGGGGACTGCACCGCCGACGAGGGACCGCGGGAGCCGAACTGGGACAAGATCCGCTCGCTGCCCACGCTGACCGAGGGGGGACGGGTGACCGCGGCCTGCGCCTCGCAGATCTCCGACGCCTCGGCCGCCCTGCTGGTGGTGAGCGAGCGGGGGCTGCGGGACCATCGGCTCACGCCTCGGGCCCGGGTCCACCACCTGTCGGTGCGGGGGGACGATCCGGTGTGGATGCTGACCGCGCCCATCCCGGCGACGGAGCACGCCCTGGCCAAGACCGGGATGCGCATCGGCGACATCGATCTGGTGGAGATCAACGAGGCCTTCGCCTCGGTGGTCATGGCCTGGCTCCACGACAGCGGCGCCGACCCCGCCAAGGTGAACGTGAACGGCGGGGCGATCGCCCTCGGACACCCCTTGGGAGCCACCGGCGCCCGCCTGATGACGACTCTGCTCAACGAGCTCGAGCGCACCGGCGGGCGCTGGGGTATGCAGACCATGTGCGAAGGCGGCGGCCAAGCCAACGTAACCATCGTCGAACGCCTCTGAGCCGTCACCGGGACGGCTACGGCGTGACCTCGATCCCGCTCGCTGTGCCGGTGCGAGGCATGCCATCGGGCTCCGGACAGGCCATGTCGGCCTCGGTCATCTCGTCGACGTCGTAGGTGTCGCCGATGATTTGGTAGGGATGCTCCAGCTCACAATCCTTCGTCACGGCATCAGGTTGGGCAGCGTTCTCCATGAACCCGGGGACATCCAGCTTGTACGTGATCGCGTACCAGAGCACTCCCTCGCGGACGCACATCGGGTAAACGGCGTCGACGTAGGTCGTGTCGCCGGTGATGGGCGTGCCGTGCATCCCGGGCGGTAGGCCGTCCGGCGTGTCCCACTCGGCGATACCCCCGCCGATGCCCGACGTGAAACCCCCGAACGGCATGGAGGCCTCAGGAGGTGGGGCGCACGCTGGGTCCTCGTCGACCACACGGGCTGAGTCGTCGGGGCCATCGACTGGAGGTGGGATCTGGTCCACGTCGAACTCGGTGACGATCCGGTCGAAGCCGTCGTGGCCTTCCAGCCGGATCTCGGCGACATGTGGAGGTCCGATCGTCTGGGGGGACGCGTCGCCGGGGCCGGTGTCGACGGACGGGCCGTCGTCCCTGATCCAGGCCGCGGCGCCGATGACGCTTACAAGGATCGCCATGCAACCGACGGTGCCGACTGTCGAGCGGCGGCGTCGGTAGCGCTTGACCGAGCGGCGGGCTCCGTCGAAGACAGCGTCCGCTCCTCGCTCGTGGCCCCGTTCGGACAACTGCTCGAGTGTGTGGTTGGTCATCGGGTCTCCTCTTCGATCGTTCGGCGCAACGTCTTGCGGGCTCGCGAGGCTCGGGCCCGGGCTGCCTCTGGGCTGCAGCCGAGCAGCCGGGCCACCGCCTCGAAGTCCCAGCCCTCGACGTCCACCAACCACACCGCGGCCCGGGCGTCGGGCGGCAGGCGCAGCAGGTCGGCCAGGTCCGACGGATAGTCCGCCGGCCGTTCGCTCTCTCCGGCACCGGCCCGGGCCTTGGCTCGTCGTCCGCGGCCCAGTCGCCGTCGTTCGTTGGCGGCAAGGTTGACGATGGAGCGGCGCAGGTAGGCGCCGGGGTTCTCGAACCGGAGCAGCGGACCCTTACGGAGCGCCCGGCTGACGGCCTCCTGCACCAGATCGTCCGGATCGGTGTCCGCCGAGGCCACGACCGCGGCGAAGCGCCGCAGGTCTGGGTAGAGGCGAGCAAAGAGAACATCGTCGGACAGCGCCGCCTCACCCGCGTCCTCGATCAACTCCAGCGGTCCGCCTCCATGCTCCATCACCTCAATGAC
>DASXTK010000384.1:0-8505 GCA_036505485.1 Acidimicrobiales bacterium | reverse complement strand
GGGGTCGTTGAGGGCTTCGTCCAGCGGGACTGGGAGCGCTAGGGACCAGTTGGGGCGTTCGGTGCTGGTGCCGGGCATGTTGGGGCGCTGGGTCACCGCCAAGGCGTCCTCCATGGTGGCGGCGACGAGCATGCTCGGGGCGGAGGCGAGACGTCGGTGGACGTGGACGATGACGTCCTCGACCGGAGCGTCGTCCGGGCAGCCGCTGACCTCGACCAGCCGGGACCGGAGCCGGGCGTCGCGCTCCTCGTCGACATCGACCCCCGCGGCCCGCTGGTCGGCCAGATCGTCGCCGAGCCACACCCCGGCCACCGTCGGCAGGTCGTGGGTGGTCACCGCGGCCAGCGCCTGGACCGGGTAGCTCTCCGGCGGCTCCTTCTCGAACCACACGAGGCGGTTGGACAGGATCCCGGCCTCGGCCAGCGTGGCCCGGACGCCGTCCTCCACCGTGCCCAGATCCTCGCCGACCACCAGCGCGCCGGCCCGGGTGCTCTCGATGGCCAGCACCGCCAACAGCTCCTCGCTGCGATAGCGCACGTAGGCGCCATCGTCGGCCCCCTGGTCGTCCAACAGCCAGTACAGGCGGAACAGCCCCATCACGTGGTCGATGCGGAGCCCACCCCGCCCGTCGCCCTGGGCCAGCGCGCTGCGCCACAGCTCGGCCAGAGGCTGGTAGCCGGCGGCCCGCAGCTTCCAGGGCACGAAGGGAGGCAGACCCCAGTTCTGGCCGCCGGGGTTGAACTCGTCGGGCGGGGCACCGACCCGAGCCTCGAGCGCCAGCAGGTCCTGATGGGTCCACGCCTCGGCGCCGTCGGGATCGACCCCGATGGCGAGATCGTGGAGCAGCGGCAACCCCTCGGCCGCCCGGTCCAGCTGGTCGTGGGTTACCATCTGGACCCAGGCCCAGAAAGCCACCCGATCGGCGTGATCGGCGGCGAACCGGGCCACCGAAGGCTGAGACGGATGACGGTGCTCCTCGGGCCAGGTCGACCAGCCACGCCCGTGGAACTCGGCCAGGGCGCAGAACCGGGCGTAGGTCTCCAGCGCTTCGCCCTGATCGGCGCGCCACCGCTCCAGGCGGAGGTCCGGGCCGAGCCGCTTCCACAGAGCGTCGAGCGCCTGGCGCTTGAACCTCCACACCGCATCGCGGTCGATCAACCGCTGAGAGGAGAGCTCTCGCGCCTGAGAAGCCAGCGCGGCGACTTCGGGGTCATCGGCGGCTCCAACGATCTCCTCGATCTGCAGGTAGAGGGGATTCCGCCAACGGCGGCTCGAGGGGTAATACGGACTCGGCTCCACGTGTTCGGTCGGCAGCGGCGCATGCAGGGGGTTGAGCGCCACCATGTCGGCGCCCCGGACCGAGGCCCACACCGCCAGACGCCACAGGTCGCCGAAGTCGCCGATACCCCAACTCCGGTCCGACCGGCAGGCGTACAGCTGGACCGCGAGCACCCAGCTCCGCAGGTCATCGGGCAGATGACACCGCCCCGGCGTGGCGATCAGTCGCGCCGTCGGACCGTCGTCGAAGGCCCGCAGCTCGTGATAGCCGATGGGGAGGTCAGGGGGCAGGGTGTCGTCGACCCGCAGCTGCGAACCGTCCTCGAGCACCAGCTCTCGCGGCCCGGACACGGGCAGCGCCACGGACGGGACATCGCCGTCGCCGCCAACCCGCACCACGAACACCTCCGGCCCCGAAGGAGGCTCGGCATGGTCGTTCTCCGCCCCCATGGCCGACCGCAACCGCCGGGTGAGCTCCTCAGACGTCGGGTGCCAGTTGCCCCATTTGTCCCAATAGCCGTCGTCGACTCCCCACCCGTCGGTCGCCATCGGCCGGCACGCTACCGCTGTGTCAGGTGATCGTCGCCGGCTCGACCGCCGGGGTCGGTGCCGTGGCCTGGCCTCGGGCCGGCAGGGTCACCGCGGCGATGCCGACGATCGTGACCAGGCCGCCGATCACCAGCCTCCATTGGAACGGCTCGTCGAGGACGACGACGCCCACCACCACGGCCACGACCGGGATGAGATAGGTCACCAGTGAGGCCTTGGTGGCACCGAGCTCGGCGATGGCGCCATAGAAGAGGACGTACGCGCCGCCGGTGCCGACCGCTCCGAGGATCAGGATGGCCAGGACCCGGGTCGGGCTCAGCGACACACCTTCGACCACCGATGCGCCGATGGCCAGCGGGGCCAGGATGACCGATCCGGCCAGGAGCTGGCCGCTGGCGGCCACCAAGGGTGGCAGCACGGTCAGGTTCCGACGGACGTAGACCAGCGCGATGCCGTAACACGCACCGGCGCCGACCGCGGCCAGGGCTCCGGTGATCGAGGAACCCTGCAAGTCGGAGGCACCGAACCCAGCGGCGATGGCCACTCCGCACAACCCGATGCCCAGACCCACGCCTTGGATCGGCCGCAGGCGCTCCTGGCGGGCCAGGAAGGCGATCAAGGCGGTGAACAAGGGCGTCGACGCGTTGAGCACCGCGGTCAGCGCCGAAGTGATCCGCTGCTCGCCCCAGGCCAGCAGGGTGAAGGGCACGACGCTGCCCACGGTGGCGATCACCGCGAAGTGCCGCAGGAAGACCCGGCTCGTGGCCAGCTCGAGACCCTGGCTCTGCACCACCAGATAGAGCACGACAGCACCCAGGGTGATGCGGCCCCAGGCCACCGCCGGTGGTGGGAGACCCTCCACCGCCACCTTGATGAACAGGAACGACCAACCCCAGATGAACGCGAGTGCCACCAGCCGACGCATGTAGCTGCCAGTCAACCAAGAACCAGGGCCGATCTCGTAGC
This sequence comes from Acidimicrobiales bacterium, assembly GCA_036505485.1. Lineage (GTDB taxonomy): Bacteria > Actinomycetota > Acidimicrobiia > Acidimicrobiales > VFJN01 > DASXTK01. The sequence continues at coordinate 5,712 of DASXTK010000384.1, read as the reverse complement.
GAGTTCGAAGAGCTCGGCGCGAAGTGCGTCGTTCAGGCAACCTACAATTGGCCGCTATGTCCAAGGCATCGGTTGAGCGCCGGCTGCGCCAGGTGGCCGGTCGGTTGCGCCAACTACGCGAGGAGCTAGGTGTCAGCGATGAACAGCTGACGCACCTCGCTGATGCCGCGGACGACGCCCGCTTGCGGGCGCTGGTGTCCGAGACTCCCCTGGCGGGCGAGGATCACCGCCAGGCCGAACGGCACGCAGAGGCCATGCGTCGCCACCGGGCCAAGGTCCTCGAGGAGATCGGCCGGCTCGAACGCTCACAAGATGAGCTGCTCGACCGGCTCATGGCAGAGTCACGTCGCTGACAAGATCACAGGTCAACAGCTCTAGAGATCAACGACGATCAAAGAGATCGAAAGGAAAGCGCTTGGCCACCCGCGTCGTCATAGCCGAGGACGAGGCCATCATCCGCCTCGACCTGAAGGAGACCCTCGAGGAAGAGGGGTACGAGGTAGTGGGCGAGACCGGCCGTGGTGACGAAGCCGTGAGGCTTGTCCGCGAACACGAACCGGATCTCGTCATCCTCGACATCAAGATGCCAGGCCAGGACGGCCTGGCTGCAGCTCGCGAGATCGCCGCGGAGCGCCGCGCCGCGGTGCTGATCCTCACGGCGTTCAGCCAGCGCGATCTGATCGAGCAGGCTCGGGACGCCGGCGCGCTGGCCTATCTGGTCAAGCCGTTCGAGCGCACCGAGCTGATCCCCGCGGTCGAGGTGGCGCTGGGCCGTTTCAGAGAGATGCGGGCTCTGGCTGATCAGACCGTCTCCCTGGAGGAGCAGCTGGAGACCCGCAAGTTGGTCGACCGGGCCAAGGGCCGGCTGATGGACGAGCAGAGCATGGGCGAGAACGAGGCCTTCTCCTTCATCCAGAAGAAGGCCATGTCCGACCGGGTCACCATGCGGGTCATCGCCGAGAAGGTGATCGCCGGCGAAGTCCGGCCCGGGGCGTGACGGCCTACCGTCGACTCCCGACGTGAGCTCCACCGGACCGGTTCTCCTGATCGACGGCAACTCGCTGACGTATCGCGCCTTCTTCGCCCTGCCCACCGACCTGACCACCGCGTCAGGTCAGGTGACCAACGCGGTCTACGGGTTCACGTCGATGCTCATCAACCTGCTGCGGGACCACGGGTCCCAGCGGCTGGTGGTGGCGTTCGACCGGCCGGAGCCCACGTTCCGCCACGAGCGGGTCGAGACGTACAAGGCCAACCGCGACGCCGCGCCCGACATCCTCCGTCAGCAGATGGGTCTGGTCCGGGAGGTGTTGGAGAGCCTCGGCATCCCGATCATCGAGGCTCCGGGCTTCGAGGCCGACGACATCCTGGCCACCCTGGCCACCCAGGGTCGGGACGAGGGCACCGACATGCTGGTGGTGACCGGCGACCGGGACACCTACCAGCTCGTGGAGGACCCCCACATCAAGGTGCTCTACAACCGGCGAGGCGTGACCGACTACGCGCTGTACGACGAGGCCGGCATCGAGGAGCGCACCGGAGTCCCGCCGACCAGCTATGTGATGTATGCCGCGCTGCGGGGCGATCCGTCCGACAACCTGCCCGGCGTTCCCGGGGTGGGGGAGAAGACCGCAGCCAAGCTGATCAACACCTACGGCGGTCTCGACGGCATCTTCGAGAACCTGGACGCGCTGTCGCCCAAGCTGCGCCAGAGCCTGGCCGACAACGAGGCGCACGTGCGCCAGAACGCCGAGGTCATGCTGCTGGTGCGGGACGTGCCGCTGCCCCTCGGGGTCAGCGATCTGGTCCGGGGTGAGATCAACGGCGAGGAACTGCGACGGCTGTTCGACTTCCTCGAGTTCCACAGCCTGGGCGAGAGGTTGACCGAGGCCCTGGGCACCGAGGTCGGAGCCAGCGGGCCGGCGGTCACGGTCCTCGAAGCCGAGGTGACCACGCTCGACACCGCCGACGAAGTGGTCGCAACCCTGCGCGGTCTGCACGCGGGCAAGAACCCGCTCGCCTTGTCTGCGGCTTGGGCCGGGGCGGAGGGCCGATCGGCGTTGGAGGGAATCGCCTTCGTCACGGGTCCCGACGAGGCCGAAGTGGCCTGGCTGCCGGGCCGGCTGCTCGACGATGACTGGGTGCAGGAGGCCCTGGCCCAACTGGTGGGAGCCGATGGGCGTCCGATCGCGGCGCACCAGGCCAAGGGCCTCATCCGATCGCTGCTCGGGCGGGGCATCGACACGCGGTCGTTGGTGCTCGACACCGCGATCGCCGCCTACCTGCTCGATCCGGCCGAGGCCCGCTATCTGCTTGCCGAGCTGGTCCGGCGCTACGCCAACTGCGAGTTGCCGATGAGCGACAGTGCCGCGGCCGGGCAGCTCGACTTCGGTGAGGCTGCAGAGACGGAAGCGGACGGCGCCGGGCCGTCGGCGTCGGTTCCTCGTCACTGCCAGGAGGCGGCCAACGAGGCGCTCGCCGTCGATCGTCTGATCGGCCCGCTCAGCGACGCCCTCGACGCGCAGCTGCTTCGCAAGCTCGACGACGAGATCGAGATCCCGTTGGTGCGGGTGCTGGCCCGCATGGAACATCTCGGGGTCGGTGTCGACATCCACGAGCTGCGGGACCTGCGCAACCGTCTGGCCAGCGAGACCATCCGGCTGCGCGACCAGATCTACGAGGACGCCGGTCGCGAGTTCAACGTGAACTCCACGCTGCAGCTGCGGGAGGTGCTGTTCGACGAGATGCAGCTCAACCCCAGCAAGAAGACCAAGACCGGTTATTCCACCGATGCTTCGTCGCTGGAGAAGCTGGTCGGTCAGCACCCGATCATCGAGCACCTGCTGGCCTATCGCGAGGTCGAGAAGCTGCGCTCGACCTACGGCGACGGGCTTTTGGCCGAGGTCGCCGCCGACGGTCGCATCCACGCCACGTTCAACCAGACGGTGGCGCGCACCGGGCGACTCTCCTCCGACCAGCCCAACCTCCACAACATCCCGGTCCGCAGCGACCTCGGGCGCGAGTTCCGGGAGGCGTTCGTACCGGCGGAGGGCTACGAGCTGCTGGTGGCCGACTACAACCAGATCGAGTTGCGGTGCATCGCCCACCTGGCCGAGGACCCCGGTCTGATCGCCAGCTTCACGTCGGGACGCGACATCCACACCGAGACGGCGTCGCGGATCTTCAGCGTCCAGCCCGAGGACGTCACCATCGAGATGCGGTCCAAGGCCAAGATGGTCTCCTACGGCCTGGCCTACGGCATGGAGGCCTACGGGTTGGGCCAGCGTCTCAACATCGCCACCGAGGATGCGGCGGTGATCCTGGCCGCGTACTTCGAGGCGTTCCCGGCGGTGAAGGACTACATGGACAGCACCGTGCGCGAGGCGCGCACACGCGGTTACACCGAGACGATCTTCGGGCGACGCCGACCGATCCCTGAGCTGATGTCGTCGAACTACCGCATCCGCCAGGCCGGGGAACGGCAGGCCATGAACGCCGGAATCCAGGGCCTGGCCGCCGACATCTTCAAGGTGGCGCTGGTGCGATTGGACCATGAGCTGGAGGCCCGGTCGCTGGGCAGCCGCTTGATCCTCCAGGTCCACGACGAGGTACTGCTCGAAGTGCCACCGGCCGAGCACGACGAGGCCGCCGACGTCGTGCTGCGGGCCATGTCCGGGGCCGCGGCCCTGCGGGTGCCCCTGGAGGTCAACCTGGCCTTCGGCCCCAGCTGGGCCGACGCCAAGAGCTGACCGCGACGTCGCTCCCGTGACGTCGCCCGACCACTGGTTCGAGCCGGTGGCCGACCATCTGGGCTCGGCCTACCTGCGCTACTCGTTCACCAAGGGCACGGACCAGGAGGTGGCGTTCCTGGTCGACGAGCTGGGGCTGGTTCCCGGCCAACGGGTGCTGGACGTGGGTTGTGGCCCGGGACGCCACAGCCACGCGTTGGCCCGCACCGGCCTGGAGGTCGTGGGCGTCGACATCAGCCAACGCTTCGTCGACCTCGCCCAGGCCGACGCGCCGGCGGGAGCGACCTTCCAACGAGCCGACGCTCGACAACTGCAGTTCGACCGGGAGTTCGACGCCGCCATCTCGCTGTGCCAGGGCGCGTTCGGACTGGCGGGCGGGCCAGGAGCGGTCCTCGACGGCGACGTCGCGGTCCTGACCTCGATCGCCAACGCGTTGCGTCCCGGAGGGGTGGCGGCGGTGTCGGCCTTCTCGGCCTACTTCCAAGTGCGCTGGCTGGAGGAAACCGACACGTTCGACGCCGACGCCGGCGTGAACCACGAGCGCACCGAGGTGCGGGATGAGTCCGGGGCGGCGATTCCAGCCGATCTGTGGACCACCTGCTTCACCCCGCGGGAGCTGCGACTGTTGGCGGAACGGGCTGGCCTCTCCGTCGCCGCGATCTGGTCGGTCACCCCCGGGAACTACGGCCGGAACCGACCCAGCATCGAAGCGCCGGAGTTCCTCCTCGTGGCGCGACGGCCGAGCTAGCTCAACCGTCGGGCTGCCACAGCCACGACTCCATGTCGATGTGGTGCAAGGCGGCAACCAGACCGATCATGCGGCCGTCCCGGGTCGTGGTCACAGCCCGGAACTGATAGTCGAACCGAGCGACCAGCTCGGACTGCTCCGTGCGCTGCCAACGGTTCCGATCGCGCACCCAGACCATCGGCGTGGCCGTTCCGTTGGCCCGCAGCGCGGCGCCAACCACGACAAGGCGGCCGGACGGGCTCAACGAAGCACTGGAGGGATCGACCCGTTGGGAACCTGTATCCCCGGCCGTGATGCGTCCCTCTGCCGAGAGCCTGGCTCCCTCGAGGACCTGGACAACCATCGAGGTGGCGTTGAACGGAGCGCTCGGCTCGTCGTCGAGCCACCCGACTGCGAGCCGGCCTGGTTCGAGCACGGCCAACAGCCCGACCGAGCCGACATCGTCGGGAAGCTGAGCCGTCGTGATCGCGTCCCAGGTCTCGCCGTCGGGCGAGGTCCACAGATGAGGCGCACCCGTGGCCTCGACCCCGGCGAGCACCAACCGCTCGCCGTCGCTGGCCAGCTTGACGCTCACCAGCTCGTCGTCGGCACCCCCGGCCAGGCTGGGCGAGGTCCACGACGCGCCGGCGTCGGTGGACCGCCACACGAGCGCCCGGTGGTTGACGACGGCGGTGACGACCGAGGTCTCCCCGAGCTGCGCCGCGCCCACCGTCTTCGGGGCCAGAGGTTCATCAGCGCTGATCGAGGCCGCGGGCAGCTGCAACGCGCTGCCGGTGGAGATCGAGCCGTCGTCGAGTGAACCTCCGGTCCAGGCCACCAGTCCGGTGTTCGGGCCTTCGGCCGCGTCCCGGCTCACCGCAACCGCGGTCCAACGGTCGAGCTCGGTGGCCACCGCGACCGGAATCACGACGCCACCTTCGGGTGTCAACAGATCCAGTTCGATGGCGTCATCGCCGTCCCTGATCTCCCGGTAGGCCACGGCGTTGACGTCACCGTGACCGCGCCGCGTGAACCACGCCACGGTGTTGAGACCGGTCCCCACCGCGACGTTGTCGTAGGCGACCACGTCGGGATGCGGCCACGCGTCGGTGCGCTGCCAACCCCGGTTGACCTCTGGAGGTGCCGCATCATCGCCGGACGAATCGGCGACACCGGCCACACCGAACCCCGCGGCACACACGACAACACCGATGGCGCTGCCGACCACGCTCCGTC
>DASXTK010000383.1:0-9326 GCA_036505485.1 Acidimicrobiales bacterium | reverse complement strand
GACCCGACGGCAAGATGTACGTCTGCAACAACGGCGGCTGCTTCGCGTGGGAGGACCGGTTCGGGCTGACCCTGCCGGGGTCGCCGCCCCCGTCTACGTGGCAGGGCGGTTCGATCCAGCGGGTTGATCTCGCCACCGGTGCGGCCGAGACCCTCTACACCGAGTCGTCGTCGGGTCCGCTACGGGCTCCCAACGACCTGGTGTTCGACAGCCACGGCGGGTTCTGGTTCACCGACCATGGTGTCCGCCAGGAACGCACCTCGGACCGGACCGGTCTCCACTACGCCCGCAGCGACGGCTCGTCCTGTGAGGAGCTGGTGTTCCCCCTCGACGCACCCAACGGCGTGGGGCTGTCGCCGGACGAGATGGTGCTCTACGCCGCCGAGACCCATACCGGCCGGGTTTGGGCCTGGGACCTGGTCGGACCGGGCGAGCTCGGACCCCCCGACCCGATGCGCCTGGAACCCGGGGGCCGGCTGCTGGCCGGGTTGCCGGGGCTGCAGCTGCTGGACTCGCTGGCCGTCGACGCCGAGGGCTGGGTCTGCGTCGGCACCCTGGTCAACGGGGGCATCACCGCCATCTCCCCCGATGGCGAACGGCTGGAGCACACCCCGCTACCGGACCCGCTGGTCACCAACATCTGCTTCGGCGGCGCCGACATGACCACCGCCTACGCCACGCTGTCCAGCACCGGCCGTCTGCTCACCTTCGACTGGCCCCGCCGGGGCTAGCCCCCGAAATTGAGGCGTTTCTCGCGCCATAAGCGCGACAAACGCCTCAATTTCGGGCGATGAGCCGGTAGCCGACGCCGGGTTCGGTGATGAGGCGGGGACGGGACGGGTCCTCGGCCAGCTTCTTGCGCAGTTGGCTGGCGTAGACCCGCAGGTACTCGCTCTCGGTGCCGTACTCCGGGCCCCACACCTCCTGCAGGATCATCCGGTGGGTGAGGACCTTCCCGGCGTGCCGGGCCAGCAGGGCCAGGAAGGCGAACTCCTTGGGCGTCAGCTCCACCGCCCGGCCCTCGACCTCGACCGTGCGATGGGCCACATCGATGCGGAGATCCCCGACCTCGTGCACCGGGCTGTCCAGCTCCACCTGGCCACCCCGGCGCCGGTGGCGCAGCGCCACCCGCAGCCGGGCCAGCAGTTCGGGGGTGGAGAAAGGCTTGGTGACGTAATCATCGGCGCCGTCATCGAGGGCCCGGACCTTGCGATCCTCGGCGCCCTCGGCGGTCAGGACGATCACCGGCACCTCCGACCAACCCCGGATGCGTCGCAGCACCTCGATGCCGTCGAGATCCGGGAGCCCGAGGTCGAGGATGACCGCCGCCGGATCCTGCAGCGCCGCCAGCTTCAGGGCCTGCTCGCCGTTGTTGGCGATGGCGGTCTTGTAGCCCCGGGCGCCCAAGGCGGCGCCGAGGGCCCGGGTGATCGGCGGTTCGTCATCGACGACCAGGATCAGCGAGCCGTCGCCGTCCTCTCGGTCTCGCTCCGGGGTGTTCATGTGGCGGCCTCGATGCGGGCCTGATGGACCGGAACGGTGAAGGCGAACCGGGCTCCGTGCCCGCCAGCCGTGTCGTCGACCCAGATCCGCCCGCCGTGGGCCTCGACGATGGCCTTGCAGATGGCCAGGCCCAGCCCACTCGAGCGGCTGGCGTCGCCCCGGTTGAACGGCTCGAACACCCAGTCCCGCTCGGATGGAGGAACCCCGGAGCCCTGGTCGATGACCGCGAGCTCGACCATCCCATCGGCGACAGCCGCCTCGACGCGGATGGTGCCGCCGGGCGGAGTGTGGCGCACGGCGTTCTCGACGAGGTTGGTCAACACCTGGTCGAGCAGGGTGTAGTCGGCGTCCACCAACGGGAGGTCGGCGGGGAGCACGGCGTCGAGCTTCACGTCCCGCAACACCCGGCCGAGCCGTCGGCGCCCCTCGGTGACCAGCTCGTCCAGGTCCACGGCCTGGACGTCGGGATGCAGCGCGCCGGACTCGATCCGGCTCATGCTGAGCAGGTTGGCCACCAGCCGGTCCAGCCGCTCGGCTTCGTCGCCCACCAGGTCCAACAACTCGTCGCGGGTGCTGGCGTCGTAGGCGGTGCCGTCGCGCAGGTCGCTGGTGATGGCCCGGATCGTGGCCAGCGGGGTGCGCAGGTCATGGGAGACCGAGCGCAGCAGGGCCCGGCGGGCGTCCTCGATCTGCTCCAGCGCCTGCTTCTCCACCGAGAGTCGCTCCTGCTCGCGGCGGAAGCGTTCCTTCTCCTCCGACAGAGCCAGGATCTGTGCGGCCCGTTGCTCGGCTGCGCGCCGCCGGTCGGTGGCCACCTCCACCAACGAGGCGACCGAGAACGCCACCGCGGCGAAGGTGATCAGGGCCACCAGGTCGTCGGTGACGTGCACGTCGAGGGTGCCGTAGGGCTCGATGAACATCAGGTCCAGGACCAGGACCGCGGCACCGGCGCTGACCAGCCCGGCCACCCGCCCACCGATGAACCCGGCGATGATCCCGGGCAGGATCAGGACCAGGGCCGGTGTCACCCCGGTGACCTCCGAGCGGACGTGCAGGAGCGGGGCCGTGGCTACGGCCACCAACAGCAACCCGGCGAGCAGGCCGAGCAGTCGCCGGCGCGGCTTCGACAGGTTGGCAACGGACACGTCCACATTCTGGCGCCATTCCCTGCGTACGCAGGGACAACGACTACAGCAACGTGTAGATCGGGTTGAAGATCGCGAGGCGGCCCTTGTGGATCGCAGCGGTGCCGTGGGCCCGGAGGCGGGTCCCGGTCTCGATCCCGCCGATGCGGCGGCGTCCGCTGAACACCACCGACATGGCCCCGGTGCCGTCCTCGATCACGCACTCCAGGCTGTGGCTGCCCTTGGCCGGCTGGACCCGCAGGGTGGTGACCCGGCCCTCGATGGTGACCCGCCGGCGCCACACCACGTCGGCGATCCGGGTGATCCCGTCGGGGGAGGTTTCCGGAGCGGACGATCCGTCCGACTTCGCTGGGCTCGAACCGGACTTGGCCTTCGCCGCCTTCCCCGCGGCGCCCAGCCGCATCAGGTCCCGGCCGGACTCGAACCCGGCCTCGGGCTGGCCCTGCATGTCGAAGTGGAACGGCACAGTGGTGACGTTGGCGTGGGGCAGCTGGGACACATCGCGCTCGATGGCCTCGGCGGTCTGGTCGTGGAGGATCCGGTGCCAGAAACCTCGGTACTTCCGGTCCGGCAACAGCACGCTGACCTCGGTGTCGCCGTCGGACAGGTCGCGGGCCACCACCTCCACCGCGGCCCGGGTGAGGCGACGGTCGGGGACCTCCACCAAGTCCAGCGCGACTCGGGACAAGCCCAGCTCGGCCCACGAGGTGCTCAGCTCCTCGGCGTGCAGGGGATCGAGCACGAAGTGGACCGCCCGCAGCTCGTCCGGCGTCAGGGTCCGGGCGTACTGCACCGCTCGGGCCGCGGCCAGGTCGAGCTTGTCGATGAACACCAGCACCACGTGCCGGCTGAGGATCGGTGCCGTGGTCGCTTCCGGCACGCCGATCTCGAGAGTCTTGGCCTCGTCGTCGTACTGCTTGCGGACTCGCAAGAACACCAGGACCAGCACCGGCAGCATCACCAGGATGAACCAGGCGCCCTCGGTGAACTTGGTGCTGGCGATGACCACGAGCACCAGCGCCGACAGCGCGCAGCCCACCCCCTGGATGACCACGCTCCTCTGCCAGCCCGGCTCCCGCACCCGCAGGTGGTGCTTCACCATGCCGGCCTGCGACAGGGTGAAGCTGAGGAACACGCCCACCGCGTAGAGCGGGATCAGCCGGGTGACCTCGGCGCCGGTCACGACGACCAGCACCGCGGCCGCGGCGGCCAGGGCGATGATGCCGTTGGAGTAGACCAGCCGGTGGCCCCGCTTGGTGAGCTGGCTGGGGAGGAACTTGTCGCCGGCCTGGAAGCTGGCCAGCCGGGGGAAGTCGGCGAAGCCGGTGTTGGCCGCCAGCACCAGGATCAGCAGGGTGCCGACCTGGAGTGAGTAGAAGAGGATGTCCCCCAAGGGCCCCGAGCCGTACACCTTCTCGCCGACCTGGGCGATGACCGTCGGAGTGCCGTTCTCGTACGGTGCGACCTGGATCTTCGAGGCCAGGAACGACAGCCCCAGGAACATGACCCCGAGGCCGGCGCCCATCATCACCAGGGTCTGGCGGGCGTTGCGCCACTCCGGCTTCTTGAACGCAGGCACGCCGTTGGAGATGGCCTCCACCCCGGTCACCGCAGCACCTCCAGAGGCGAAGGCGTGCAGGACCGTGAACAGGACGGCGCCGTAGAAGACGCCGGTGCCAAGTCCGGATTCGCCGTGGCCGAACTCCGTCATGCCATCGAGGTGCTTGCCCACTACGGGAAGGTCGCCGGCGATGAACTTGGTGATGCCGACGCCCAGCAGCAGGAACATGTTGACGATGAAGAAGTAGGTGGGCACGGCGAAGATCCGCCCCGACTCCCGTACGCCCCGCAGGTTCCCGTAGGCAACCAGGGCGATGAAGAACAGCGAGATCGGCACCCGGTAGGGCTCCAGGGCGTCGATGGCCGAGACCAGGGCCGCGGTGCCGGCCGCGGTGGAGACCGCCACGGTGAGCACGTAGTCGGTGAGCAGCGCCGCTCCCGCCACCTGAGCCACACGGGGGCCGAAGTTGTCGCGGGTGACTACGTAGGCGCCGCCGGCCGACGGGTACTCCTTGATCGTCTCCCGGTAGGACAGGATGAGGAACCCCAGCACCACCAGCATGGCGACGGTGATGGGAACCACCAGCGAGAAGGCGGCGAGGCCGACCGCCGGCACCAGGATGTGCAGGATCTCCTCGGTGGCGTAGGCCGACGACGACAGGTTGTCCGAGGCGAACACCGCCAGGGCGGTGGGCTTGCCGAGACGCTCGTGCTCGAGCTGCTCGGTGTGCATCGCATCGCCGAGCATCCGCCGCTTCACCCGGTAGCGGACGCTGTCGGGCGGCAGGTCGACCGGCGGTTCGGCCGGCAACGCCCCCGGCGGTGTGTAGGTGGGACTCGGCGCTTCGGTCTGGTCTATCGCCACCTAAATGACGGTAAGGAGACCCCTCTTAGGAAGCCGTAAAGACAGATCGACCCCCCATAAGAAACGCGCAAAGAACACCGGAGGGCTTGCGGTCTCGTGGCTGGGTTCTCGGGCGTTGGGAGAAGCCAGTGATCCTGCACATGTTTAGCTATTCTCCCGGTCCCTGTGGTGGTGTAGAGTACATCTAGGGACATCTCCATGAATCCCCTTGCCCAAGAACACGAACAGATGTACCCTGATCCTTGTGTTCGAGCAGGTCAGCGCCACCATCAAGACCGCCATCCGGGAACTCAACGTTCCCGTCGACGGCGCCGCCCTGGTCGTCTGCTTCCAGCTACTGGACCAGTTCGCCGCCGTGGTCACCGAGGCTGTGGGGGACTTCGACGCCGCCGAAGCGTGGAAGGAAGATGGCGCCACCTCCATGGTGGGGTGGTTGAAAGCCCACACCGGACGCTCGGGCCGCCAAGCCGCTGCTATGAAGCGCACCGGGACACGGCTCCGGGACCTTCCCGTGACTTCGGCCGCGTACCGGGACGGGACCCTGTCAAGCGGGCAGGTCGAGGCGATCGTCGCCAACCTCAACGACAAGACCGCACCCCTGTTCACCGACACCGAAGCCGAACTGGTACCGACGTTGATGCCCCTGTCAGTCGGGGACGTGTCCGCTGTGATGCAGGAATGGGCCCAAGCGGCCAAAGACTCGTTGGATGATGAGCCCGAGCCGGAGCTACCGGAACGCAGCCTGCACCTGTCCGAAATCCTCGACGGGCGCCGGGAACTGCGCGGGAGCCTCGATCCCGAGGCTGGGGTGATCGCCGAGACCGCCCTACGGCTCGCCGAGACCACCGACTCCGACGCCGAACCCACGAGGACACCGGCGCACCGCCGCGCCGACGCACTTGTCGACATCCTGCGGTTCTACCTGGATCACCAGCAGACCCAGCTCGGGGGCCGCCACCGACCCCATTTGAACGTGTTTGTGGACTACGAAGACCTCCTCGGCACCCGAATCGGGCAACCCGCCAACGATGAGCCCGTGAACGCGTATGGGCCGGCGCCGTCGGCTCGGTTCGTGAACGGCACCAAGATCGATGCGGTGACATTGCACAAACTGGCCTGCGACGCCGCCGTACACCGGGTCATCCTGCAGGGCCGGTCCTCGACGTTGGACTACGGCTGGTCGACCCGGACGATCGCCGCCAACCTCTGGGCCGCCTTGGTGGCCCGTGATGGGCATTGCCGGATGTATGGATGTGACCGGCCACCCGAATGGTGTGAAGGTCATCATGTGCAGTGGTGGGAACACGGCGGACCCACCAACCTCGGGAACCTGATCCTCGGATGCGACCGGCATCACCACATCTGGCATCTGCCCGGCTGGCACCTCAAACTCCACCCCGACGCCACCCTCGAAATCACCACACCCCACGGACGCCACTACACCACCCACCCCCAAAGCCAACTCCCCAACCTCTGGACCCCCGACTAGGGACTGTCCTGTAAGTCGCGGAGCCAGATGGCGATGGTGGCGATGACGACCTCGGCTCGGTAGTAGGCGACGCGTTTAGCGAAACGGGTGGCGAGGCCGCGGAACTGCTTGAGGCGCCCGAAGCAGCGTTCGACGACGTTGCGGCGACGGTAGATGTCGGGGGCGAAGGCCGGTGGCCGGCCACCCGCTGGGCCTTTGGTCTTGCGGTGGGTGATCTGGTCGCGCCTTTCGGGGCAGGTGAACGCGATGCCACGCGCCCGCAGGGCGTGGCGGGTGGAGGGGTGGGAGTAGGCCTTGTCCGCGATCACTCGTCGGGGTCGGCACCGTGGGCGGCCCGACCCAACAGGCCGCACGCTCACCTGATCGAGCAGTGGTAGGAGCTGGGGGTCGTCACCGGCTTGGCCGGGAGTGACGAGGATCGACATGGGCCGCCCTCGCCCGTCGACCGCGAGATGGATCTTGCTGGTCAACCCACCCCGGGAGCGCCCGAGGCCTTCACCGTCGACCGCAAGGGCCTCCACCCAGTCGGTCGCGCACCCCCTTTTTCCGGGCGCCAGCCGCGTGCTGGTGCGCCCGCACCGACGAGGAGTCCACCGAGAAGACCCACTCGACCCGTCCCACCGAGTCGTCCTTGACGATCACCTCGTCGAGGATCCGATCCCACGTGCCGTCCGCTGTCCAATGGCGCAGCCGTTCATGCGCGGTCTTCCAGGGCCCGTAGCGCTCAGGGAGATCCCGCCAGGGCGCACCGGTGCGCAGCTTCCACAAGATCGCCTTGACCACCTGGCGGTGATCCCGCCACCGCCGACCACGACCACCACCAGGCAACAAAGGCTCGATCCGCGCCCACGCCACGTCCGACATCTCACCACGCCCAACCACAGATCGTCGAAGCTAGCGAACACACGCGCGACTTACGGGGATGCCCCCTAAGCACCGAACGCTCCGAGATTCCGTTCCACCCACATGGCGAACGGGGTGGGTGGGCGGCCGAGCACGGCGGCGACGTCGTCCGTCAGGATCGCGTTGTGGCCGGCCCGGGCCCACGAGGAGCCGGTGACGATCTGCTCGACCGCAGCGGGGTCCATACCGTCGGCCCGCATCCGCTCGCCGGCGACTGCGGGTGGTGTGTCGACCAGCTCGACCGGGCGCCCCAGCGCCTCGGCGAGGATAGCGGCCTGGTCGGGGACGCTGAGCAGCTCCGGCCCGGTCAGCGTGTGGACGCGGCCGGTGTGGTCAGGCCCCGGCGACGCCAGCACCTCGGCGGCCACCGCGGCCACGTCGGCGGGGTCGACGATGCCCTGCCGCCCGTCGCCGAGCAGGTTGGGGACCGGGACACCGGCCCGGATGGCGTCGGCCCACCACAGCGTGTTGGACGCGAACGTGGTCGGCCGCAGCAGCGTCCAGTCCAGCTCGCTGGCCCGCACGGCCTGGTCGGCGAGGTCGTGGGCGGCGCCGACCGTCCGGTCGCCGTGAGGCTCGCCGGTGCCGATGGCGGACAGCCGCACCACCCGACCCACACTTGCAGCCCGGGCCGCATCCAGTAGGGCCAGGTCGTGGCGGGCCGATGGCGCCGCCGGGGCGGTCAGCAGGAACACGGTGTCGGCTCCGGCGACCGCAGCCGCCAGCGAGGCGGGGTCGTCGAAGTCGCCCCGCACGACATCGACGCCTGCCGTCGGCGGGACGCCCGCAGGGTTCCGGGTCATGGCCCGAACGGGGATGGCCCGAGCGGCGAGGAGCGGGACGAGTCGGCGGCCGATCGTGCCGGTGGCACCGGTGACGAGGATCATCCGGTCACCCTGACGCCGACCCGACCCGCGGGTCTTGGACGATCCGGCACTCCCTAGCCTGACCCGGTGGTCGATCGACGGGTGCTGCCGGTACCGCCCGCGCTGCAACCGTGGGTGGCCAGCATCAGCACGACATCGATCAGCCACCGCATGCGCACGGTCATGGAGCCGCCCGACCCGGCCACCACCTTGACCGTCCGCGCCGATGGCATGGGGCATCGGGATGTGCTGGTCATGGGTCCCCGCACCCATGCGATCGCCACGCGGGGTGGACCCGGTCCCTCGTGCCTGCAGCTGCGGCTCCATCCCGGTGCCGCGGTACCGGTTGCCCCGCTACGCGGGATCGTCGACGATCGGGTGGCGCTCCCAGCGGGGGACCTGGCGCAGGCGTTGGCCACCGTGGACCCGGGAATGTTGCTCGACCCGGGGATGATCGGGCCGCTGGCCCAGGTGCTGGCTAACGGGCCACCGCTGGTCGACCTGGTCCGCGACGCGACCCGCTTCCTGGCGGAGGGCGAACCGGTGTACGTCGCCTCACGCAAGCTGGGCGTCAGCGAGCGTCAGCTCCGCAACCTCTTCGACCGGCTGGTGGGCGTGTCACCCAAGCAGTTCGCACGCCTGCAGCGGGTGCGCCTGGTCCTGGCCGACGCCCATCGCGGCGACCTCGCCGGACTGGCGGCCCGCGCCGGCTACTACGACCAGTCCCACATGACCACCGAGTTCCGTCGGCTCGTCGGCGTCCCGCCCGGCGCCTACGCCTCGGGCCGACGTCCGCCACCGACCCCCTGCCAGGCCGTCACCTAGGACATGCACCATGACTTGCAGGACACGCCCTAGGAGTCTGCTGAGCAAGTGGTGTTCTAGGTTGGGTGGTGGGCCGGGGTGATGGCCGAACCGAAGAGCCAGCGTGTGAGGGCTGTGAGCTGGCCGCCCTGGTTAGGACTTGGTCCTGTAGGTGTGGTGCCTTGTTGCCG
>DASXTK010000382.1:0-3600 GCA_036505485.1 Acidimicrobiales bacterium | reverse complement strand
CGACATGTGCGACATCGAGTTCACCGTCGAGCAGAGCAAGCTATGGCTGCTGCAGACCCGCGTCGGCAAGCGCACCGCCTTCGCCGAGTGGATCATGGCCTTCGACATGCTCGACGAGGGCCTGATCGACGTCGACACGGCCGTGCTGCGGCTTGACGCCAACCGCCTGGAGGAGCTGTTCAAGAAGGTCATCGCCGCCGGCGGCGACGGCGAGGCGATCGCCAGCGGCCTCAACGCCTCCCCCGGCGCCGCGGTCGGCAAGGCCGTGTTCACCGCCGACGACGCGCAGGCGTGGGCCGAGCGCGGCGAGCCGGTGATCCTGGTCCGGCGGGAGACCACCCCCGACGACTACCACGGGATGATCCGCTCCCAGGGCATCCTCACCTCCGCCGGCGGCACCAACTCCCACGCCGCCGTGGTCGCCCGCGGCGAGGGCATCCCCGCCGTCTGCGGCGCCGACGCCATCCGCGTCGACCGGCAGGGCAAGCGCTTCACCGTGGGCGGCACCACCGTCGCCGAGGGCGACTGGGTCACCATCGACGGCTTCACCGGCAAGGTCTACGCCGGCCAGCTGGAGCTGGCCGACTCGCCGATCGAGCGCGCCCGCGCCGGCGACCCAGAGGCCCGCAAGGAGAAGATCTGGCAGGCCTACGAGCGCTTCATGGCCAGGGCGGACGAGGTCCGCCGGCTCAAGGTGCGGGCCAACGCCGACACCCCTGGCCAGTCGGCCAACGCCATCGAGCGGGGCGCCGAGGGGATCGGGCTGTGCCGCACCGAGCACATGTTCCTGGGCGAGGAGCGGGTGGCGGCGGTCCGGACCATGATCTTCGCCTCCTCGGCCACCGACGAGCAGGCCGCCTACGACACCCTGCTGCCGCTGCAGCGCGACGACTTCGTCGGCATCTTCCAGGCGATGGACGGCAAGCCGGTCACCGTGCGACTGCTCGACCCGCCGCTGCACGAGTTCCTGCCCGACCAGGTGGAGCTGGCGGTGGCCGTCGCCCTGGCCAAGGAGCGGGGCCAGCGCCAGGTCGAGGTCGGCGGCGACGAGGCGATGGCCCTTGACGAGGCCACCGAGATGCTGGCCAAGGTCAACGACCTGCACGAGGCCAACCCGATGCTGGGGCTGCGCGGGGTCCGCCTGGGCATCTTCAAGCCGGGGCTGTACGCCATGCAGGTCCGGGCGATCGTCGAGGCCGCGGCCAAGGTCAAGGCCGACGGGGGCAACCCGGTGGTGGAGATCATGATCCCGCTGGCCGCGACCCGCGAGGAGCTGTCCCAGATGCGCGAGGAGCTGGAGCCGGTGGCCCGCCAGGTCCTCGCCGACCAGGGCCAGGAGCTCGAGGTGCTGTGGGGGACGATGATCGAGCTGCCGCGGGCGGCCCTGGTCGCCTCAGAGATCGCCGAGGTGGCCGAGTTCTTCTCCTACGGCACCAACGACCTCACCCAGACCGCGTTCGGGTTCTCCCGCGACGACATCGGCAAGTTCCTCGGGCTGTACGAGGAGCGCAAGCTGGTCCCGGCCAACCCGTTCGTGACCATCGACCGGCCCGGGGTGGGGCGGCTGATGCGGATCGCCTCCGAGGAGGGCCGCCAGACCCGCTCCGACCTCAAGCTGGGGATCTGCGGCGAGCACGGCGGCGACCCGGACTCGGTGCGGTTCTGCCACGAGCTGGGGCTGGACTACGTGTCCTGCTCGCCGTTCCGGGTGCCCACGGCCCGCCTGGCCGCCGGCCAGGCCGCCCTGGGCGGGGCCACCGCGGCCTCCAAGTGAGCTAAGGGCCGCTCTCATGACAAGAAAGCCCAAGTTGAGAGCTCCACTTGCCCATGTGGCATCGCTCGGAGCCGGGTTGGGGGTGGCTTAGCGCATGCGGGTTGTGCTGCTGGGTCCGCCGGGGGCGGGCAAGGGCACCCAGGCAGACCGGATCGCTGCCCGGTTCCAGTTGGTGCACCTGGCCACCGGCGACCTCCTGCGAGCTAACGTGGCCGACGGCACCCCGCTGGGAGAGGTGGCCCAGGCGTATCTGGACTCTGGCGAGCTGGTCCCCGACGAGGTCGTCGTCGCCATGATGCTGGAGCGGCTGACCCAGCCCGACTGCAAGCGCGGGTTCCTGCTGGACGGCTTCCCCCGCAGCGTCGCCCAGGCCAGGGCGCTGGATGAGCACCTGGCCGAGCTGGGCGCGCCGCTGGACGCGGCCATCAACCTGGAGGTGGCCGAGGAGGAGCTGTTGCATCGGCTGGCCAGGCGGGGGCGGGCCGACGACAACGCGCAGACCGTCCGCAACCGCCTCCAGGTGTTCGTCGCCTCGACTCGTCCGCTGCTCGACTACTACGACGGGCGGGGCGTGCTGTTCAGCGTGGCCGCCGTGGGCACCATCGATGAGGTCAGCGAACGCATCCTTCACGCTCCCCGGGACGTCACCAGGCGTGCCCCACCTGCCAGCGGCCAACCGGGCACATCAAGGGACGAAGGAGTGGACGTCTCGTGACCACACTTGCTGAACCACCGGAAGACGCCAGGCGCATGCTGGGCACGATGTGGGCCATCCGCCCATTCGACGCCCGCTACCGCACCCAACGCACCACCACCGACTGAGCCGGGTCCTCACCAGCCGGGACGAAGCGGAAGGAGGAAGGAGGGTGGCGACCGAGACTCTGGCAGCTTCCGAGGTGGACCTGGACCGACTGGCCGTGGACACGGTCCGCTTCCTGGCGATGGACGCCATCCAGAAGGCCGGCAGCGGCCATCCCGGCACCGCCATGGCGCTGGCCCCGGCCGCCTATGCCCTGGACCCGGTTCCTGCGCTTCGACCCGGTCGACCCGGAGTGGTTCGACCGGGACCGGTTCATGCTGTCCAACGGGCACGCCTCGGTGCTGCAGTATGCGGTGCTGCACCTGAGCGGGTACCCGCTGGCCATCCGGGACCTCAAGCAGCAGCGCCAGTGAGGGTCCCAGACCCCGGGGCACCCCGAGTACGGGCACACGCCGGGGGTGGAGGGGACCACCGGGCCGCTCGGCCAGGGGGTCGCCAACGGGGTCGGGTTCGCGATCGCCGAGCGGCTGCTGGCCGCCCGCTATAACCGGCCCGGGCACGAGCTGGTGAACCACCGGACCTGGGTCTTCTGCGGCGACAGCGACCTGATGGAGGGCGTGTCGGCCGAGGCGTCGTCGCTGGCCGGGCACCTGCGCCTGGGCAAGCTGTGTGTGCTGTACGACGACAACGAGATCACCATCGACGGGCCGATCTCGATCACCTTCACCGAGGATGTCCTCAAGCGGTACGAGGCCTATGGGTGGCACACGCTGTCGGTGGATGCCACCCCGATGACGGGAGGATCCCATGACCACCGCCGAGTCGAGCGCCTCCCCGACCGGCAAGACGATCACCGAGCACGAGTTGGAGCAGTGCCAGCGCGCCAACCAGACCGGCCGCCAGCCGGTGGTGTTCGTCCACGGCTTGTGGCTGTTGCCCAGCAGCTGGGATCGCTGGGCGAAGCTGTTCGAGGACGACGGCTATGTGGCCTTGACCCCGGGGTGGCCCGACGACCCCGAGACGGTCGAGGAGGCCGCCGAGCACCCCGAGGTGTTCGCCGGCAAGT
>DASXTK010000381.1:0-6409 GCA_036505485.1 Acidimicrobiales bacterium | reverse complement strand
GCGCTGCTGTTCCGCACGCTCGACGCGTACCGGATCTTCGACAGCATCTTCGTGATGACCGCCGGCGCCAACGACACCGAGAGCGTGTCGTTCCTCACCTATCGACAGGTCATCACCCGCACCGAGCTGGGTCTGGGCTCGGCGGTGTCGATGCTGCTGTTCGCCACGGTGGTGCTGATCGCCTTTGTGTTCGTGAAGGTCTTCCGCACCGACCTGTCCCAGGTACGGGGGGACTGACCATGACCGCCAACATCTGGTGGCGTCGGCTCGGCTGGTTCGTCGTCGGGACGGGCGTGCTCTTCTACACGATGCTGCCGGTGCTGTGGATCGCGGCGCTGTCGTTCAAGCAGGGCGACGACATCAGCAACGCTCAGTTCTGGCCCTCGAAGTGGACCTGGGACAACTTCACCCAGGTCTTCGACACAAACCTGTTCACGAGCTCCTTGCGGAACTCGATAGGCATCTCGCTGATCTCGACCCTGCTGTCGGTGACGCTCGCGACTCTCGCCGCCTACGCCATCGCCCGGCTCGAGTTCCGGGGGAAGAAGCTGGTGCTCACGATGGCGTTGGCGATCGCCATGTTCCCCACCGTGGCGCTGGTCGGACCGCTGTTCGACATGTGGCGCTCCCTGGGTCTCTACGACACGTGGCTCGGGCTGATCATCCCCTACATGTCGTTCACGCTGCCCTTGGCCATCTGGACCCTGTCGGCGTTCTTCCGTCAGATCCCGTGGGAGCTGGAGCAGGCCGCTCAGGTGGACGGGGCAACGGCGTGGCAGGCGTTCCGCAAGGTGATCGTCCCCCTGGCCGCACCGGGCGTGTTCACCGCCGCCATCCTCACGTTCTTCTTCGCCTGGAACGACTTTGTGTTCGGCATCTCGCTCACGGCCACCGATGCGGCCCGGCCGGTTCCGGCCGCGCTGGCGTTCTTCACCGGGGCTTCGTACTTCGAGAGACCAACCGCGGCGATCTCGGCCGCGGCGGTGGTGGTCACCATCCCGGTGGTGGTGATGGTCCTGATCTTCCAACGCAAGATCGTCGCCGGCCTCACCTCCGGCGCAGTGAAGGGATAGGTCCCGCTTCGATGTCCGCCATCCGACTCGAGAACATCACCAAGGTTTACGGCTCCGGCGATCCGGCGGTGAACGATGTGAGCCTGGACATCGCCGACGGCGAATTCATGATCCTGGTGGGACCGTCCGGCTGCGGGAAGTCCACGCTGCTGCGGATGATCGTCGGCCTGGAGGACATCACCTCCGGCGACATGTACATCGCCGACGAACGGGTCAACGAGAAGGCGCCCCGTGACCGCAACCTGGCCATGGTGTTCCAGAACTACGCGCTCTACCCGCACCTGACCGTGTTCGAGAACATCGCCTTCCCGCTGCGTCTGCGTCGAGCCGACCGGAGCGAGGTCGAGCAGAAGGTGAACCAGGCCGCGGAAACGCTGGAGCTGACCGAGTTCCTGGCCCGCAAGCCGGCCCAACTCTCCGGGGGACAGCGCCAGCGGGTGGCCATGGGTCGGGCCCTGGTGCGGGACGCGGCCGCGTTCCTGTTCGACGAGCCGCTGTCGAACCTCGACGCCAAGCTGCGGGGCCAGATGCGGACCGAGATCTCGCGGATCCAGGACCGGCTGGGTATCACCACGGTCTACGTCACCCACGACCAGGTCGAGGCCATGACCCTGGGTGACCGGGTGGCGGTGTTGCGCCGGGGCGTGCTGCAGCAGGTGGCCGGCCCCCGGGAGCTCTACGACCAGCCGGTCAACCTGTTCGTAGCCGGGTTCATCGGATCCCCGCCCATGAACCTGCTGCCGGCCTGGGTCGAGGGGACCACGCTCCACCTGCCGCTGGCCGACGTCGAGCTTGCGCCGGACGTGGCGTCGGCGGTCGCCGGGAGCGAGCTGCTGATCGCCGGCATCCGGCCCGAGCACTTCGAGGACGCCGAGATGGTCGACGCCGAGGTCCGGCGGCTCGGCACCGAGTTCCAGGCCAAGGTCGACGTGGTGGAATGGCTGGGCAGCGAGCAGTACGGCTACATCCCGTTCGAGGCCGCCCCCGAGGTTCGCCAGCCACTGGCCGCTCTGGCCGCGGAGATGGACACCGAGCAGCTGCGGACCCAGATCGTGGTCAGCCTGGATGCCGCCAGCCAGATCTCGGTCGGCGTCGACGCTGACCTGTGGATCGATCCCCGCAAGATGCACTTGTTCGACGCCCACTTCGGGGAGAACCTGACCTTGGGCCGGCAGGTGACTCCCGCAGCTTCGCCGGCCTAGCTTCGTTATCCTGGATGACCATCCAGGATGTTGAGGATGGCGAGGGGGAGGGCGAGCGTGCGACTGACCGACGAGCAGGTGCGCAGGTTCGATGAGGACGGCTTCCTCATCGTCGATCGGCTGATCGACGACGACACCGTGGCCGAGCTTCGGACCGCCTACGACGCCATCCTGGCCAAGGACGTCGAGGCCGCCGGCGACTCCATGCTCGGCGGCATCACCCGGCAGGTGATGATGGCGTGCTTCGCCCATCCGGTGTTCAACGCCAACCCCGCCCTCGACGTCGCGGTCGAGATGTCCCAGCAGCTGTTCGGCACCGAGATGACCCGGCTGTTCGACATGCTGATCTACAAGCCGCCCGGTCATCCCCATCCGACGCCTTGGCATCAGGACATGGCCTACGCCGGCCAGCCGGTGTCCCGGCCGGGCATCCCCATCCCGCTCTCGACCGTGCAGTTCTGGATTGCCCTCGACGACGTGGACGAAGAGAACGGCTGCATGCACTTCCTGCCCGGCTACCACACCAAGCCCCTGATGGAACACCGGGTGGCGTCGGGGGATCCCGACGATCGGGCTCGCCTGTTGGCCCTCGTGGACCCGGAGAGCCAGGTTGACCTGGCCCGCGCCGTCGCGGCGCCGCTGCGCCCTGGGGGCTGCACGCTGCACAGCTATGGGACGCCTCACTACACGCCGCCGAACCGCTCGCTGGATCGGCCCCGTCGGGCTTACATCTTCAACCTGGTCACCAAGGAGGTCTTGGAGGAACGACTCAGCCGCCACTGAGCGCGGCGAGGTCGTCCTCCACCACGGGAGCGGGGTCGTTCCTCCCCTCGAGCCAGCCTTCGGGTAGGACGACCCGACGTGGTCCGGAGGTCTTGCCCCGGGGCAGAGCGTCGTTGCCCGGCGGTTGCGTGAGGGTCGGGTCGAGCCGATCCAGCTCTGCCTCGAAGTCGGGCAGGGTCGATGCGGCCGTCAGCCGGCGCCGCACCTCGCTGCCGACCGGATAGCCCTGCAGATACCAACCGACGTGCTTGCGGATGTCCAGCAGCGCCATCGGTTCGGTCAACCAGTCGGCTAGCAAGTGGACGTGGCGTCGCAGGGCATCGGCAACGATTGCGAGCGTCGGCGGCGTCGGTGGTGTCCCCCCGGCGAGCGCGATTGCCAGGTCCCGGAACAGCCAGGGACGGCCGAGGCAGCCTCGGCCGACCACCACGCCATCGCATCCCGTCTGCTGCAGCATCGCCACCGCATCGACCGGCCGCCAGATGTCGCCGTTGCCCAGCACCGGGATCTCCCACGGGGTCAGCTCGGCCTTCAGCTCGCCGATCGTCGACCAGTCGGCCCGCCCTGAGTAATGCTGTGCCGCCGTGCGGGCGTGGAGCGCGACTGCGGCGATGCCCTGGTCAGCGGCGCTACGACCGGCTGCGAGGAAGGTGTGGAGCCCGTCGTCGACCCCGATGCGCATCTTCAGGGTGACCGGGATCGGACCGGCCGCCTGCACCGCAGAGCGCACGATGGCGGCGAACAGCGCCTGGCGAACCGGCAGGGCCGCGCCTCCGCCCTTGCGGGTGATCTTGGCCACCGGGCAGCCGAAGTTCAGGTCGATGTGGTCGACGCCCTGGTCGTCCACGAGGAAGCACACGGCTTCGCCGACGGTCCGGGGATCGGTTCCGTAGAGCTGGATCGACCGCACCGGCTCGTCGTCGGCGAACCTGGCCATGCGCAGGGTCTTGGCGTTGCGCTCGACCAGGCCCCGGGCGGTGATCATCTCGCTGACGTACAGGCTGCCGGCGGTGTCCGTTCCACCGAACGAGCGGCAGAGCCGGCGAAACGGGGCGTTGGTGATGCCCGCCATGGGCGCCAGCACCACCGGTGGCCAGACCTCCAACGGCCCGATCTTCAGCGCCGCGGTCATGGCTGTTTGGTCCACAGATCGGTGATGGCGATGCCCAGCTCGGCCAGGAGGCGGCGCAACAAGGGGAGGGACAGTCCGAGCACCGTGCCGTGATCGCCGTCGATGCCGTCGATGAACGGGGCGCCGTAGCCGTCGATGGTCGCGGCGCCGGCCACCTCCAGGGGTTCGCCGGTGGCCAGGTAGGAGTCGATCTCGGCATCGGTCGGGTCGCCGAACCGGACGATGGTCTCGGCCACCCCGGTGACGCTGTGGACATGAACGAGATCCACTACACAGTGCCCGGTGAGCAGCGTGCCGGCGCGGCCGCGCTGGTCCCGCCACCAGGCCCGGGCTTCATCGGAGGACGACGGCTTCCCGCGCACCACACCATCGATCGCCAGCAGCGAGTCACAGCCGACGATGACTGGGACGGAGTCGGTCTGCGGCTCCTCCACGAGCCTTTCGGCCACAGCCGCGGCCTTGCGTTCGGCCAAGGTGCGCACCGCCTCAGCGGGGGATAGCTCGTCGACGCCGTCCTCGGAGACGTGGCTGACGATGACCTCAGGATCGAACCCCGCGGACCGCAGCAACGTCAGCCGCGCCGACGAAGCCGACGCCAAAACCAATCGCCGCGAACCACCACCATCCATCCCGCCAGGCTACGGGTAGGCGGGGACCCGCCAGCCACCTACCTTCGCTTCGAGGCCCCCACCCCGCGTGGACATGCGTCGGCTCCGGCCGACCCACCTCGTTGGTGGTTGACCCGTCGACCCCAAGGCTGGACGCGCTCGACTCCTATCGGGGGGTTTCGCCGGGAGCGTTCGATGGCGTCGACGAAGGTGGGGTGGACGCGGCGAAGGGTGACCCAGCGGCCGGAGGCGTCAATGCTGGCCGAGATGCTGGCCTCGTTGACGCGTGCCCGGGTCATCTCTCGGACGACCAGGGCGACGACGAGGAGAGCCAGGACGAGCGACCACGGCACCCGGATCAGCGGGGCTCCTCCTTCCGGAGGATCCGTCATATCGACCAGGAAAACGGCAACCCGGTGGTCGTGTAGAGGGCGACGGCGTCGTTGCCGTGGTCGAATTGGGCCTTGAGCGACAGGGTGCCGTCGGGCGGGCCGCCGGTCTTGGCGCACATCGGCGGGAGACGCCCTTGCACCGCGTCGTCCACGAACACCGTGACCTCGGGCATTGATCGCTGAAAGTAGTGGCCACATTGGTGGCGAGCTGGGCGGGGGGCGCCGGTGGCACTCGGTAGCCTGACCGCCGATGGAGACCCCGCCCCCTGATCCCCGGAAGCTGCTCGCCTACTGGATGGACTGGGAGAAGGGCACCGAGACGCCGGGTCGAGTGATGAGCAACCTCAAGACGGCCGGGATGCGTGAGTTGCTCGAGGCGCTGGGAGCGAGCGAGACCGGCGCCGTCAGAACCCAGAGCCAGCCGCCGGCGCCGCCCAGTGCCTGAGCCGACCGACGCCGATCGGCGTGATGGTCGGACGGACTGGCCCGACAACCTGATCTCGGCGCGAACCGCGCTCGAACAGGGTCTGCGCGGTTGGCCCAAGGCGGGCGAGGCAACCCCGGGACCACCCATCCCAGCACCGGCGGGACGGGGCGGAGCCCAGCGGATCCCCCGGCCGCTCAACGCTCGGGCCGGTGGTCCGCCTCCGTGGGTCGATCTCCCCTGGGAACTGCGGCAGCCGACGGTCGCGGATGTCCGGGCGGTGATGGCGGGGCTGACTCCAGCGGTTCCGTCGCCCCGGGAGGGAGGACCGCTGGCGTCGCGTCCCTCGGCCGTGTTGGCGCCGTTGTACGACGAGGACGGCCTGGCCAACGTCATCCTGACCCGCCGCACCTGGGCGCTGCGCACCCATCAGGGCGAGGTGAGCTTCCCCGGCGGTCGGGTCGATCCGGGCGAGACCTCGATCGACGCGGCCCGGCGTGAGGCCAAGGAGGAGATCGACCTCGATTCCTCGATGGTGGAGATCATCGGGGAGCTGGACCACCTCTCCACCGTGTCCAGCCAGTCGTTCATCGTGCCCTATGTCGGCGTCCTGCCCGGTCGTCCGGAGACCCACCCCAACCCCGACGAGGTCGACGCGGTGCTGCACGTGCCGCTGGCTGAGCTGGCCGATCCGGCCAACTTCCGGGAGGAGATCTGGACCTTCCCCGACGGCAACGACCGCTCGATCTACTTCTTCGAGCTGGTCGGCGACACCGTCTGGGGCATGACCGCGGC
>DASXTK010000380.1:0-5114 GCA_036505485.1 Acidimicrobiales bacterium | reverse complement strand
CCCCGGCCTGCGGCTCGGGAGGGGTGGGTGGAGGATCCGTGGCCCGGGTCGATCCCCCCGCCTTCACCGGCGCTGGTCCACGACGAGCCCCAGCCGGCGGAGGTCTTCGATGCCGCGGGGCAGCCGGTGCGGGTCAGCGGGCGGGGGGTGCTGAGCGCCGACCCGGTCCGCCTGGTCGTGGCGTCCCACGCCCCGGCCACCATCGTGGAGTGGGCGGGTCCGTGGCCCTGCGACGAACGCTGGTGGGATCCGGGCCACCACCGCCGCCGGGCCCGGATGCAGGTCATCACCAGCACCGACGCGGCCCACCTCCTGGTCCTGGAGACCAATCGCTGGTCGATCGAAGCAACCTACGACTGACGCTTACTTGGTGCGGAAATCCCCGCCGACAGGGGAGTTCCGCACCAAGAACGGAGTGCGGTTGGTCAGAAGCCCGCGGTGATCCTGGTGAACTCGAAGTCCTGTTGGGCTATGCCGCTGCAGTTCGACACGACGCCACCACCCGGGCAGGGCCGGTCGCGGGGCACGGACCAGAACGCCAGCCGGGCAAGACCCTTCGACCTCGCCCAGTCACGGATCTGGGTCCAGATCTGTGGCGTCGTCAGCTCCTGCTGGTCCGACAGGCCGTTCATGCCGGAGACGCCCATGTGGGAGTAGGCGGTGGTGTCCGACCACCCGAAGGCCGACTTGAGCGTGTTCTTCAGGCCTTCGGTGGCGTTGACGGTGTTCTGGAACATCGCTGACCCGCCGCCGAAATCGAACGGCATGATCGTGTAGATGTCGATGTTCGTGCCGAGCTCCTTGGAGCGGTTGATCAGGCGGGTACCCCAGAAGGTTGGACCGGTGGTCGAGGTGCCGAAGGTGATGATCGTCGTGATGCCCGGGTTGTTCTGCTCGACGATCTTCATGGCGTTGAGGATGCGATCCTGGACCATTTCGCTCTCGAACTCGTCGGTGTTCTCGATGTCGATGTCGATCGCTTTCAGGCCGTAGGCGTTGATCAGTTGCTGATAGGCGTTCGCCAGCGCCTGAGGCGTCGAGCAGTTGGGGCCCAGCTTGTTGCCGCTCCAGCCCCCGATCGACGGGATGATGTCGCCGCCGGCCGCCCTGATCTGGGCGATCGCCTGGGCGTCGACCCCACCCTGCAGCGGCCGGACGCTGTCCCACGCCGGTGAGCAGCCCCCACCGGACAGGATGAAGGCCATCGTGAACCACTTGATGCCGGTGGCGTTCATCACGCTGGACGGACTCGGCGGATCACCCCAACCCAGGTGCAGGTAGGGAGCGGCCCTCATGGAGGGATTGGGAGTGGGGCAGCCGGTCGTCGTGCCGGTCACCGGCGTGCTGGCCGGGGACTGGCCCTGGGCGTTGAAGGCCCTGACGGTGTAGGTGTGCGTCGAGCAGGTCGCCAAGCCGGAGATCGTGGTGGCGGTTCCTGACACGGTTGCCCGAACCGTCGTGCCCTCGTAGACGCGATAACCGGTCACTGTTCCGCTCGACGGGGACCACGACAACGAGATGGAGGAGCTGGTCCTCGCCGTGACCACAGGCGATCCGGGTGTGCCCGGTGTACCGGCCGAACCCCCATCGCAGGGGTCGCCGTTGAGCGTGCAGCCGGACGGGACCGCGGCCGGGCCACCGGGATTGCCGATGAACCCGAAGCTCGCGCTCGCTCCGGGTGCGATGGTGGCGTTCCAGCCCAGGTTGCTGAAGGTGAAACGTTGGCCGCTGCGGGTCATCGACGCGTCCCAGAACGAGCCGATGCTGTGACCCGCCGGCAGATCGAAGGCCACCTGCCACCCGTTGATCGCGGTCGAGGTGCCGTTCGTGATCGTGTACTTGGCCTCGAAGCCCGAGCCCCAGTCCGACGTCTTGGTGAACGTCGCCGTCGCGCCCGCAGCCTGAGCCTGAGCCGTCGTCGGCACGATCCATCCCACCAGCGTCGAGGACAGGCCCATTGCGGCGACAACTGCCAAGGACCGGCGAACGAACCCGATCCGTGGGCCTCGCCCACGTCCCGTCGAACCATCCCTGCCACGGAGTCCCATGACGCACCCCCCGGTCCGCATGCCACGCAATGGGCTATTTGTTAGGAAACTGTACAAAACAACATACAAGACGTGTCAATTGACTGGTGAAGGATGCGATCACCGCCCGCCCGCTAGCTGACGGCGAGGACCACTGCGGCGTAGTGGGCGGCGAAGCCGGCGAGGGTGCAGGTGTGGAACACCTCGTGGTAGCCGAACACCGCCGGGACCGGGTCCGGACGCTTCAGCCCGTAGACCAGTCCGCCCACGCTGTAGGCCACCCCGCCGAGGACGAGCAGGGCCACCACCGCACCACCGCCGTTGCGGGCCAGCTCCGGCATCACTGCGATGGCCACCCAGCCCAGGGCCACGTAGAACGGGGTGTAGAGCCAGCGGGGCGCGGTGATCCACACCACCCGGAACACGATCCCGGCCAGCGCCCCCAGCCAGACCACCGCCAGCACCACCCGTCGGGTCGTGCCCTCCAGGAGCACCAGGGCGATCGGGGTGTAGGTGCCGGCGATGAGCAGGAAGATGTTCGAGTGGTCGAGCCGTCGCAGTAGGGCGCGGGTGTGATCGGACCAGTGGCCCCGGTGGTACAGGGCGCTGACGCCGAACAGCACCGCAGCGCTCAGCGCGTAGATGGCCGAGCCGACCGTGGCGCGGGTGCCGTCGGCCACGAAGAACACCAGCACCAGTCCGGCCACCAGCGACGCCGGGAAGGCCGCGAGGTGCAACATTCCCCGCATTCGGGGCTTGGGAACAGCCACGACGGTCGCCACCGCCCGCACCGTATGTCCTCGGACACCCGGCTGCGCGCCGACCGCCGTTAGGGGTGTCCTATCTTCCACTTCGGAACATAGGATGAGTCGAGATGGCCGAATCGACCACGTCCTCGCCCGCGGCCCCGACACCTACTGGTTACGCGCTGTTGGGCTTGCTGTCATTTGGTCAGGAGTTGTCGGGCTACGAGCTGAAGCAGTGGGCCAACGAGAGCCTGCGGTTCTTCTGGTCGGCGCCGGCGATGAGCCAGGTGTACCGCGAGCTGGAGCGGCTGACCGCCAGCGGCTACCTCCGGCAGCGCAACGTGGTGCGCGAGGGCACCCGGGTCACCAAGGTCTACGGGTTGTCCCGCGCCGGCGAGCAGGCGGTGCGGGACTGGCTGGCCGAGCCGCCGGAGCCGCCGATCCTCAAGCACCCCGTGGCGCTGCGGATCTTCTTCGCCCACCTGCTCGACCCCGATGACCTGCGCAAGGCGCTGGAGGTCCATCGCGACTGGTGCGAGCAGGTGCTGGCCGACCTGAAGGCGGTGCACGACGAGTTGGGCGACGATCCCCGGTTCCGCAATGCTCGGCGGGTCGCCGACTGGGGTCTCGACTACTACCGCGGTGAACGCAACGCCGTGGAACGCATAGGTCGAGCCGCCATCGAGGAGCCCGCCGAAGTGAGCACCAATACGTGACCGAGCCGGAGTCCGAATCTGAGCTGCTCGTGAGCCGGGACGATCCGGTGGCCACGCTGTGGCTGAACCGGCCGGCCAAGCGCAACGCCATCACCCGGGCCATGTGGACCGCCCTGCCGGGGCTGCTCGAGGAGCTGGCCTCGGCGCCGGAGGTGCGAGTGCTGGTCGTGCGGGGTGTGGGTGGGGTGTTCTCGGCCGGTGCGGACATCGCCGAGATACGAGCCGCGCCGGATCCCGGTTACGCCGCGGTCAACTACGCCGCCGAGGAGGCGCTGGTCAGCTTTCCCAAGCCCACGGTCGCGGTGGTGGAGGGAGCGTGCGTGGGCGGGGGCTGTTCCCTGGCCGTGGCCTGCGATCTGCGGATCGCCGACAGCAGCGCCCGCTTCGGGATCACCCCGGCCCGGCTGGGGATCGTCTACCCCGCCAACGCCTTGGAGCGGGTCACCCATCTGGTCGGTCCGGCGGCGGCCAAGTGGCTGCTGTTCACCGGAGACCTTGTCGACACCGATTGGGCTCTGCGGACCGGCTTCGTCGACGCGGTCCACACGGCCGATGAGCTGGATGCCGCGGTGTCCGAGCTTTGCGCCGGGCTGGCCGAACGCTCGTTGCTGACCCAGCAGGCCACCAAGGAGATGGTGGCGGCGGTGCTGCGCGACGGCGCGGTCGGCGACGACCTGACCCAGCGTTGGACCAAGGAAGCTCAGACCAGCCCCGACGGTGCCGAAGGCATGGCCGCTTTCCTGGAGCGCCGCCCACCCCGCTTCCGCTGGCCCACCGGCGAGTAGCCCCAGTGGAATCGGCGCCGCCGCACCTGGTGGTGTGGGACTTCGATGGCACGCTGGCCGATTCCTACGCCGCCATCCGTCATTCCACCGATCAAGCCCTGGTGGCCCACGGGCTCCCACCGGTCGCCGAGTCCAGCCTGCGCGGGGTGATCGGGCTCAGTCTGGCCACGGCCTTCGCCGAGCTGATCGGCGACGGGAAGGCGGAGCCCGATCCGGCGTTGGTCGCAGAGTTGGTCGCCGGCTATCGGGACGCCTATCGGGCGGACGGGGTCGAGCTGATCACCCTGTTCCCCGGCATCCAAGCGTTGCTGGTGGAACTGGTCGACGCGCAGATTCCTCTGGCCATCGCTACCAGCAAGAGTCACCGCGGGGTCAAGCAAGCTCTGGTGCATCTCGGCATCGAGGACCTGTTCGCCACGGTGGTGGCCGACGACGATGTGGGGGAGAAGAAGCCCCACCCCGAGATGGTCCTGCTGGCCTGCGAATTCCACGGGGTGGCGCCGCAGGACACGGTGGTCATCGGCGACACCGCGTACGACATCGCCATGGGCAGCAAGGCCGGCGCACGCACCATTGCCGTGACCTGGGGCAACCACACCATCGCCGAGCTCCAAGCCGAGCACCCTGACCACATCGCCCACACCATCCCCGACCTGCGGACCATCCTGCGGCTGTAGCGCCCAACGAGGGCAATGAGGCTCCCAGGCCAGCCCCGGAAGGGCTGGCCGTTTCCATGATGGCTGGCGGTTCCTTGCGAGATGTGCCGTCAAGGGCGAGCTGCGGCAAGCCGCAGCCGGCCTGAAGGCCGTCCCTTGACCGCCCACCGCTGGTGGCTGCTCG
>DASXTK010000379.1:0-24327 GCA_036505485.1 Acidimicrobiales bacterium | reverse complement strand
TCGAAGCGTCATTTAGCCACCGAGAGCAGCCCATGGCGTCACCGAGCCGCGAAACTCGACCCACGGACAGGTCACAAACGCCTCAATTTCGGGACTACCTGAGGTCGAAGGCGACCTTGATGGCGCCGCTGGTTCCCTGGTCGGCGAGGGCGCCGAACGCGTCGTGCCACTGCTCCAGCGGGAACGTGTGAGTGAGCAGGCCGTCGAGGTCGACTCGGCCGCTACCCACGAGGTCCAGATAGTGGGCCATGCCGTGTTGGGACCGGCCCTCGACCGTCTCGATCCCGAAGGCGTTGGAGCCGACCAGTCGCAGCTCCTTGAAGTACCACGGCGTCCACTCACAGCGGGCCAGCTTGCCCACCCCGAGCTGGACCAGCGTGCCGCGAGTGGCCAGCACCCGGACCGCCACCTCGACCGTCGCGGCCGCGCCGACGGTGTCGTAGACCACGTCCACGGCTCCGGGATGGGTCACGGGCAGTCCGTCCCACGGGCGCCGCAGCACGCCGCCCGACCAGTCGGCCAACTGCTCGACCAGGGCGTCACGGGGCTCGGGGTCGAACACCTGGGCGCCGAGCCGGGTGGCCAGCGCCCCTTGGGCCGGCCACTTGGCCACCGCGGCCACCTCGACGGACGGGTAGAGGGCCCGCAGGATGGCCATGGCGCACGACCCGAGCGCGCCGGCGCCATAGACCACGGCCCGTCCATCCGCCGGCGGCGGGTTGCGGGTGACGGCGTGCAACGCCACCGAGAACGGGTCGGCCAGGACCGCGGCCTCGTCGGACACCTCGTCGGGCACCGGGACCATCATCTGCAGGTGGGCCGGCAACAGCTCGCCGTAGCCGCCGGGCGCGTCGGAGCACGTCCCGGTGTGGATCCCCCGGGCCAGCCCGCCCCGGTCGAACGACCAGCACAGGCTGTAGTCCCCGGCCTCGCAGGCCGGACACACGGGGTCGATGCCGCGGGGCGCGCACGACAGCCAGGGGTTGAGCACGACCCGCTGGCCGGGTTCGAGCCCCGCGTCGATGACTGCTGGGCCGGCGTCCTCGATGGTGGCGACCACCTCGTGCCCCAGCACCTGGGGGAAGGAGATGAACGCGGTCATGGGGTTGTCGCCGTCGCCGTCGAGGAACACCTGCTTGGCGTCGGATCCGCAGATGCCGCACAGCCGGGTCCGCAGCACCGCCCAGTCGGGGCCGCGCCGGGGCGGCTCGTCGACCTGGTCCAGCGTCATGGGCGTGGCCGCCAGCGCCGGGGGCGCGGTCGGGTCGGTGTTGGATCCGAACACCAGCGCCTTCATCGCCCGAACCCCATGCGGGGGAGGCCCGGGCCGCGCTCGCCGAACAGCTCGGCCCGGCGGCGCTCGATCTGGGCCGCGGTCCAGCGTTCGGACTGTTCGATCTCGGCGGACATGGTCCAGCCCTCCATCAGATGGATGCGCCCGCCGAACACGATTAGGACCTGACCGGAGACATCGGCGGCGGCGTCGCTGGCCAGCCAGGCCACGGTCGGGCCGATGTTGAGCGGGTCCCACTCGTCGAAGCCGTGCTCGGGCGGTGCGGCCATGTCGCCGAGCACCGCCTCGGTCATCTGGGTCCGGGCCCGGGGGGCGATGGCGTTGACGGTCACGCCGTAGGACTTCAGTTCCCGGGCCAGCCCGATGGTCATCCCGGCGATCCCGGCTTTGGCCGCCACATAGTTGGCCTGTCCGGTTCCTCCGTAGAGACCGGCTTCGCTGACGGTGTTGATGATGCGCCCTGCGGTTGGTTCGCCGGCCTTGGACCGTTCCCGCCAGTGGGCCGCAGCGAAGCGGCTGGGGGCGAAGTGGCCCCGGAGGTGGACCCGGATCACCTCGTCCCAGGCGTCCTCGGCCAGCTTGAAGCTCATGCCGTCGCGGAGGAACCCGGCGTTGTTGACCAGGATGTCGAGCTGGCCATGGTCGGCGATGGCCTGCTTCACCAAGGCCTCGGCGCCGTCCCAGTCGGCAACATCGTCGCTGTTGGCGCTGCCGTGGCCCCCTGCTTCGGTGATCTGGGTCAGCGTGGTGGTAGCCGCAGCCTCGTCGAGGTCGTTCACGACGACGGTGGCACCCTCGCCGGACAGGGTGAGCGCCTCGGCTCGCCCGATGCCCCGGCCGGCGCCGGTCACGATGGCCACCTTGCTGTCGAGCACGCCCATGCCAAGCCCCCTGGATCGGTCCACTAACCTAACACTTGCGTCAGTTTCTGGGCTCTGGAGGGAGAGGGATGGGCGAGGTCACCGTGGGGTTGGACATCGGCACGACGTCGGTCAAGGCGCTCGCGGTCGCTGACGACGGCTCGGTGGTCGCCTCCGTTCGCCGTCCCCACCGGGTGATGGTCGGACCGGCCCGGCTGGAGCACGACGCCGACGCCGCCTGGCGCCAAGGTGTGGGGGAGGCCTTCGCCGAGGTGGTCATCGGACAGGCGGTGCGGGGGGTTGCGGTCGCGGCCATGGTTCCTTCGTTGAGCGCGGTCGACGAGCGTGGGCGACCGTGCGGCGCTGGGCTGCTGTACGGCGACGGGCGGGGGGCCGCCGCTCCCGGGAAGAACCCGGCGGAGTCGGGGGAGGCCGCGGGGTTCCTGCGCTGGTTGGGCGCACAGCATCCCCGGGCTTCTGGGTTCTGGCCGGCGCAGGCCGTCGCCAACCATGCCCTGTGCGGGCGGGCCGCGATCGATTACGCCACCGCGTATTGCCTGGCGCCTCTGTTCGACGGCAACGGTTGGGTGGGAGAGTCGCCCGACCAGTTTCCGGCCGTGGTGGCCGACGTCGCCGAACCGGTGGGCCGGGTCGGGTCCAGCGGGCCGCTGGTCGGCGCCGGGACGATCGACGCCTTGGCCGCGCAGTATGTCGTGGGTGCCGATTCGCCCGGGGACGTGCTGGTCCTGCTGGGAGCGACGCTGATCGTGTGGCAGGTCACCTCGGGGTGGGTGGAGCGGCCGGGGCTCTGGTCCGTTCCCCACACCGCTTCGGGGCTCGGGATGGTCGGCGGGGCCAGCAACGCCGGTGGTCTGTTCGTGGACTGGGTCGGACGGTTGCTCGTTGAGGAACAGACGACGTTGGACCCGCACGATGTCCCGGTCTGGCAGCCGTATGCCCGGGGCGAGCGGACGCCGTTGCACCGCCCCGATCTGCGGGCCGGCCTCGAGGGGCTGCACCTGGGTCACGGGCCGGCCGCGGTGGAGCGGGCGGCGTACGAGGCCTCGGGGTTCGTGGTGCGCCAAATCCTCGACCTGGCCCGCGGTCCCGGAGTGGAGCCGCCGCGCCGGATCGTGGCCGCGGGCGGAGGCGTCCGGCGTGCGGGATGGGTGGCCGCCCTGGCGGACTGCACCGGGCTCCCGGTGGATGTCGCCGCCGTGCCCGATGCCACTGCCCTGGGCACCGCCTTCCTGGCCCGCTGCGTGGCCGGCCTGGAGTCCAACCCCAACGACGGTCGCCGCTGGGCCCGCACCGCGAAGCGGATCGAGCCCGATCCCGCCTGGCAAGCCCCCTGCACCGACCGCTACGAGACGTTCCGGGCCGGCACTGCCGCCCTCGTCGAAGGGACTCCCGAGCCGTGACCCTGGGCATCACCGAGGACCATCAGGACCTGCACCGAACGGTGTCCGCCTTCTTGGCGGAACGCTGTCCTCCCGCGGTGCCCCGGGAGTATCTGGACGAAGGGCCTGACGTCCTCCCGCCATTCTGGGAGGAGATCGCCAAGTTGGGTTGGCTCGGGATCCACCTGCCGGAGTCGGTGGGCGGAAGCGGCGGCAGCCTGGCCGATGTGGCGGTGGTGCTGGAGGAGATGGGTCGAGTCCTCGCCCCGGGGCCGTATCTCCCCTCGGTGCTGGCTGGCGCAGCGATCAACCGGTTGGGAAGCGACGACCAACGGGCGGAGCTCCTCCCGAGGCTCGCGTCGGGTGAATCGGTCGGGGCCGTGAGCTTCGGGCCGGATCTGGGGACGTATGGCGACGGACGGTTGAAGGGAACCTGGAGGCTGGTGCCGTCTGCCGGCGTCGCATCGTTGCTCGTGCTGCCGGCCCAGGCTGGATACGAGGTCGTCTGGTGTGTCGTCGACCGCGATCAGGTCGATGTGGAAACCCGGCCGAGCGTGGATCCGACTCGTCGGGTGGCTGACGTGACCGCCGACGGGGTTGCGTGCTCGGCGGCCGCGGGCCAAGGCATCGAACGGCTGGCGGTGCGGTTGTTAGCGGCCGAGGCTGTCGGTGCCGCGGCGTGGTGTGTGGACACCGCGGCCGAGCACGCCACCGTGCGGGAGCAGTTCGGCCGGCCGATCGGACAGTTCCAGGCGGTCAAGCACCGCTGCGCCGACATGCTCTGCGGGTTGGAGCTGGCCCGGGCCTCGGCCTGGGACGCGGCTCGCGACGAAGATCCCCTGGCGGACGCCGCGGCCGCGGCGCTGGCGCCCGAGGCCCTGCTCCGAGCGGCGGAGGGCTGCATCCAGGTGCTGGGCGGCATCGGCTTCACCTGGGAGCACGACGCCCACCTCTATCTGAAGCGGGCCCTGTCGGTCCGGGCGCTGGTCGGTCCGCCCACCCGGTGGCGGGCCACGGCGGTGGCCCGGGCCCGGGCCGGGGAGCGGCGGCGCCTGGCCGTGGACCTGCCGGCCGAAGCCGAGTCCCACCGCGCCGAGGTCCGCACCTTCCTGGACGACCTGCGCAGCCACGACAAGGCCGACTGGCGCGGCCTGATGGCCGAGGCCGGATATGCCGCGCCGCACTGGCCCCGCCCATGGGGTCGGGACGCCAGCGCCCTCGAACAGCTGGTGATCGACGACGAGTTCAGGACCGCCCACGTTCATCGGCCGCACCTGCAGGTGGCCGGTTGGGCGTTGCCGACGGTCATCGCTCACGGCAGCGAGGACCAGCAGGCCCGCTGGGTCCCGGCCACCTTGCGGGGCGAGCTCAGCTGGTGCCAGCTGTTCTCCGAGCCTGGCGCCGGGTCGGATCTGGCGTCGCTGGCCACCAAGGCGGTCCAGGTCGACGGCGGCTGGCTGCTGACCGGCCAGAAGGTGTGGACCACGATGGCGGCCCAGTCCGACCTGGGGATCTGCCTGGCCCGCACCGACCCCAACGTGCCGCGCCACGACGGGATCACCTGTTTCGTCGTCGACATGAAGGTTCCGGGCCTGGACATCCGGCCCCTCCGGGAGCTGACCGGCTACGCCATGTTCAACGAGGTGTTCCTCACCGACGTGTTCGTGCCCGACGACGATGTAGTGGGTCCGGTCGGTGGCGGCTGGCGGGCGGCCCGGACCACGTTGGGCAACGAGCGGGTGTCGATGGGCTCGGGGTCGTCGTTCGGGTTGGGAGAGGAGTCCCTGCTCGGTCGGCTCGATGACTCCCGGCTCGACGACCGCGGTGTCGCCGCCGACGAGGTCGGCCGGCTGCTGATCGAGGCCCAGGCCCTGGCGGTGCTGGGGCTGCGGCTGACCCTGCGGGCGGTGTCCGGTTCCACCCAGCCCGGGCCCGAGGCCAGCGTGCGCAAGCTGTTGGCCGCCGAGCACGAGCAGAAGGTGCAGGAGCTGGGGTGGACGCTGCTGGGCCGCGCCGGAGCCGCAACCGATGGCCCGGCGGCCACCTGGGTGGCCGGTTACCTCGCCAACCGCTGCCTCACCATCGCCGGCGGCACCAGCGAGATCCAGCGCAACGTCATCGCCGAACGCCTCCTCAACCTCCCCCGCGACCCTTCGAGTCCCTAGTGTCCTGGTCATGAGCACCGTTGGGGTTGGGATCGACGACGAGGACGGGGCCGCGCCGAGGCACGACATCCCGACCGGTGGGCGGAGTGGGTTCGCCATGGTCGCGGGGCGCCAGGTGCACTACCTGGAATGGGGGCACCGGAGGCTGCCGCCGGTGCTGGCGCTGCACGGAGGCGGCCAGACCGCCTACATGTTCGAGGAGTTGGGCGCGGCGGTGGGCGACCGCTACCACCTGCTGGCCCCCGATCTGCCGGGTCACGGTGACTCGGACCCGCTGCCGCCCGACACTCCGTTCGGGCGGGAGGCCTTCGCCACCGCGGTGGCGCCGATCCTCGACGTCTTCGGGCTGGACCGCTGTCCCATCGTCGGCGCCTCGTTGGGCGGGATCACCGCCATCACCTATGCGGCCCACCACCCGGAGCGGGTCAGCGGCATCGTGCTGATCGACGTCGGCCACCGGCTGGAGCCCAAGGGCGTCCGCCGGATCATGGAGTTCATGAGCGCCCAGGAGAGCTTCGCCTCCCTGGACGAGGCTGCGGCCCACATCCGGCGCTACCTGCCCCTGCGCAAGAACGTCCGGGCGGAGAGCCTCAGCCGGAACCTGCGCCAGCGAGCCGACGGGCGCTGGGTCTGGAAGCACCGGATGGGTCAGCGGTGGCAGCAGCTCGAAGCGGTCGACGAGCTCGATGTCCGGATGGACGCTGTGGTCGACGGGCTCGACACCGACGCCGCCGGGCTGAGCTGTCCGGTCCTGGTGCTGCGAGGCGCGGCCAGCGATGTCCTCTCCGGACAAGGTGCCCAGGAGATCGTCGACCTGATCCCGCACGCCCGTCTCGAGGTAGTCGAGCGCGCCGGCCACCTCGCCGCCGGCGACAACCCCCAATCCACCGTCACCCTCATCGCCGCCTTCCTCGACGACTTGCCCTGAGGTCGTGAGGGGGCACCCTTCATTCTGTGACCTGCATGCCGCGCCCAGGCGCGGCATGCAGGTCACAGAACGGATCGTCAGCGGCTGTTCGCCGCGCTCAGCAGGTCGACCGACGACGACTTGTGGGCGCCGACGTTGGAGGCATTGGTGGACCGGATGGAGACGTCGTGTCCCGCAGCTCGAGCCCGCAAGGTCCCCACGGTGCAGTTGTCCCGGCCACCGAAGGCCGTGAAGGGGTCGTAGCTGAAGTGCCGCATGGCGTTCAGATGGCTGATCCGGTCGACGTCGTAGTCACCGATGTCGACCCCGTCGATGTGTTCGGCCAGCGTCTCGGGGGAGCGGGGCCACGTGGAGTCGGAGTGGGGGTAGTCGCACTCCCAGCACACGTTGTCGAGGTTGAGGTAGCCCCGGCTGACGACCCCGAACCGGTCGTCGATGAAGCAGGTGAGCACGTGCTCGTTGAACACCTCGCTGGGCAACTTGTCGCCGAAGTCCTGCCCCGTCCAGCGGTGGTGCTTGCGGTAGTTGTAGTCGAGCCGTTCCAGCAGGTACGGGATCCAGCCGATCCCGCCCTCGGACAGCGCCACCTTCAGGTCGGGGAACTTGCGCAGCGTGGGAGACCAGATCAGATCGGCCGCGGCCTGCACGATGTTCATCGGCGTCAGCGTGATCAGGCAGTCGATCGGGGCGTCGGGGGCGGTGACCACCAGCGCCGACGACGAGCCGATGTGCATGCACACCACCACGTGCTCGTCGCTGCAGGCGGTCCAGAACGGATCCCAGTAGTCGGAGTGGAGGCTGGGCCAGCCCAGCTTCGACGGGTTCTCCGAGAAGGTGACGGCGTGGGCGCCCTTGGCCGCGGTGCGCCGGACCTCGGCCGCCAGCACCTCGGGGTCCCAGATGGCCGGCAGCGCACAGGGCATGAACCGGCCGGGATGGGTGCCACACCACTCGTCGATGTGCCAGTCGTTGTAGGCCCGGACCATGGCCAGCGCCACGTCCTTGTCCTCGGTACGGGCGAACAGCTGGCCGCAGAACTGCGGGAACGACGGGAAGCACAGCGAACCGAGCACACCGTTGGCGTCCATGTCCTTGATGCGCTCGTCGATGTCGTAACACCCGGGTCGGAGCTCGGCCAGGGACGTTGGCTCGAGGCCGTACTCCTCGGGCGGGCGTCCGGCCACGGCGTTGAGCGCCACGTTGGTGAGCTCCTGGCCCTCGTAGCGCCACGCGTTCGTGCCGTCCTCCCTGGTCACGAACTGTGGCGCCAGGTCGGCGTACTTGGCCGGAAGCCGTCCCTCGAACAGATGTGGCGGTTCCACCACATGGTCGTCGACGCTCACCAGCACCATGTCGTCGATGTCCATCGCACGCACCTTCCCCTCGGGGCGATCGATCGCTCTCACCCTATTGCATCGCGGAGTGCTGTGTACTTCACGTGTAAACGCCATTCTCGCGACGCGAACGTCGGCCTGCCGGACCCGCTGCCGCCAACTACTGTGCGGGACCATGACGGGGTTGGGGGACCTACTGGCTGCGCTCGACCTCGAGTCGGTGGACGAGACCGAGGGCCGTTTCCGGGCCGGCAACGTCGCTCACGGCCCCGGGGTGGTGTTCGGCGGCCAGCTGCTCGCCCAGTCCCTGGTGGCCGCGGCCCGGACGATCCCCGGCAAGGAGGTCCTGTCGCTCCACACCGTGTTCGCCCGGGGTGCCTCGCAGGACCAGCCGCTCGACGTCGTCGTGGAGCCCATCCACTCGGGCCGGGCGTTCGCGTCGGTCGCGGTGACCATCGGCCAGGGCGAAAGGACCTCCACCCGATCGCTGGTGCTGCTCCACGACCCCAGCCCCGACCTGATCCGCCACGCTGAACACGCGCCCGACGTGGCCTCGGCCAACGACGTGACGCCTCGACCTGCCGCCAACATGCCGTGGGAACTGCGGATCGTGGACGACGTCGACCTTTCCGACCCCGATGCCCACGGACCACCGGAGCTGCGGGTGTGGGTGAGGTTCCCGGGCGCGGCGGATGTCGGCGACCCGGCGATCAGCCAGGCCTTGCTGGCCTACGCCAGCGACGGCTTCCTGATCGGGACGGCGATGCGGCCCCA
This sequence comes from Acidimicrobiales bacterium, assembly GCA_036505485.1. GTDB lineage: Bacteria > Actinomycetota > Acidimicrobiia > Acidimicrobiales > VFJN01 > DASXTK01. The sequence continues at coordinate 15,572 of DASXTK010000379.1, read as the reverse complement.
TCCCGGCGTCGGCCAATCCATGGCCCACGTCAGCATCTCCACCACGGTGCTGACCCAGACGTTGTCGTTCCACGAGCACTTCCACGCCGGGGACTGGCTGCTGCTGGACCAACGCAGCACCTACGCCGGCCGGGGTCGGTCACGGGGCCGGGCCGAGGTGTTCACCGCAGACGGACGACTGGTGGCCTCGTTCGGCCAGGACAACATGATCCGCGACTTCCCCGACGGCCAGGCGCCCTCGGCGGGGGAGCGGGCCAAGCACTGAGGGGAATCTAAATGGAGGACGTACTGGGCTACGGGGGAACCCGATCGGTGCCCTCCAAACCGGCCAGGTCGACTTCTCTCAACTCCTGCCCCGAGAGTGACCTCTGAGTCAGCTCGGTGCGGCAGGCTGGTGGTCTGATGCCGATCGACCCTGTTCCTCTCGACCTCTCCGACTTCGATGCCGTGGGCGTGGCCGCGGAGCTGATCGGGGCGTTGCGGGAGGGGAGCATCGAGGCCGGTGCCGACGCTTCGGTCCGGGTCCCGGGACCGGACGGCTGGCACGACGTGGTCGTGATCGGGCGACCCAGCGGGCATGTCGTGCTGAGCGTCCGCTACGGGACGTTGACCGCCTCCCGTTTGCACAATGTGGCTGCGGCGCTGGAGGAACGAGGTTGGCTGCTCGACGACGACGGTGAGGGAGCCACCCAGCGGTTCCCGCCGGGGACGGAAGCGGCCACCATCGCCTTCGAGCTGCTGGCCGTCGCGGTACTGGGCGGCGCCCCGCGCGACACCCGCCTGGTCATCCCTGAGATCTAGAGCGCGCTACATCCCCGGGACGGGGAGGAACTCGAGCACGTCGATGCTGGCGCCGGGCATCTGCAGGTGCGGGTGGTCCTCGAGAAGCCCGACGACCGTGTCGCGGGAGTCAGCGTCGAGGACGGAGAACCCCGTGGCCTGGCTCTCGCCCTCTCCGGCCGTGCCGCCGCGGAGAGAGGCGACGTCGGCGAGCGGCGAGCCGAAGTCGATGAGGGCCTCGCCGACCTTCTCGGACCAGGCCATCCAGGCGGCCATGCCGGCCTGAGCTTCCTCGGGACTGGAGCTCGCCATCATCTCGGCGGCTGATGTCGGGGCCTTGTACAGGACCATGAACTTCGTCATATCCGCCGGTCTACTCCTGCCGGTCCGGCCATTGCTCGGTTTCGTCCGAGGAGATCCTGGGCGGATCCGCTCAGCGAGGGGTGACGCTGCCCAGGACCCATTCCCACCGGTCGTCGGCGCTGACCTTGGCGCCGGTGAGATGGATGCCGAGGGCGCTGAGCTGTCCCGCGAAGATCAACGCCTGGGTGAGCAGGAGGACCAGCGCTGCCGGCTCGATGTCCGAGCGGATCTGTCCAGCCGCCACCCCTTCCTCGATGACCTCGCTGAGCAGCGTGATCTGCGGGGAGACCGCAGTGGCGAAGTCGTTCGGTCGGTCCTGGGCCAGCTGCAGGTGGTAGGCGCCGAGGGCCCGGGCGCCGGCACCCTCGGCCGCTTCGACCAGCAGGTGGAACCGCCGGACGTAGGCCTCCAGCCGGTTGATCGGCTTCTCGTGCTTGTCCACCTCGGCCCGGAGGTCGGCGGCGAAGCTGACCATGACGTCCTCGAACAGGGCCAGCAGCAGCTCGTCCTTGCCGGCGAAGTGCTGGTAGAAGGCCCGGATCGACTGGCCCGAGCGGTCGACGACCTCCTGCAGGGTGAAATCGATCCGGCCGGTCTCGGCCAGGAGCCGGCTGGCGGCGTCGAGGAAGCGTCCGCTGGTCTTGAGCGCCTTGGCCCGGGCCTCGCGCAGCGACCGGTCGACCGCCCGTTCCTGCCACGTGGCCTCGCTGCTCATGCAGGAATGACGCTACTCCGCACCGGAAACGTGAGTTACATATCGTGCGACTTCCGAAATTGAGGCGTTTGGCGCGCTATAAGCGCGCCAAACGCCTCAATTTCGGTTGGTTTCGGCCCAGCGGGCCATGATGCCGCGGGCGATGACGATGCGCTGGATCTCGTTGGTGCCCTCGCCGATGATCATCAGCGGCGCGTCCCGGTAGTAGCGCTCGACCGGGAAATCTGTGGTGTAGCCGTAGCCGCCGTGGATGCGCATGGCCTCGGTGGCCACCTCCAGCGCGGTCTCCGAGCAGAACAGCTTGGCCATGCCGGCCTCGACGTCGGCCCGCTCCCCGGCCTCGAACCGCTCGGCCGCACTCTTCACCAGCAGCCGGGAGGCTTCGACCTTTGTGGCCATGTCGGCGAGCTTGAACTGGATGGCCTGGTGGTGGGCGATGGGGACCCCGAAGGTCTCACGCTCGTGGGCGTAGCGCATCGCTGCGTCGTAGGCGGCCCGGGCTACGCCCAGCGCCCGCGCCGCGATGTTGATCCGGCCCAGCTCCAGCGAACCCAGGATGTAGTGGAGTCCGCGCCCCAGCCCTTCCGGCCCGCCCAGCACGGTCGACGCCGGAACCCGGTGGTCGGCATAGGACATCTCCACCGTCTCGATGCCCTTGTAGCCCAGCTTGCCAATGGTGCGGCTCACGGTGATGCCGCCGTGCGCCGGGCCGGGCTCCTTCTCCACGATGAAGCAGGTGATGCCCTCGGGGGTCTTGGCCGCCAGGGCCACGATGGCGGCCCGCTCGCCGTTCGTGACCCACATCTTGGTCCCGTTGAGGAGGTACTCGTCGCCGTCGGGGACGGCCTTGCAGCTGATGGCCTGGGTGTCGGATCCGGCGTCGGGCTCGGACAAGGAGAACGCCGCCCGGCGTTCCCCGGTGGCCATCGACGGCAGCCAGCGGGCCTGCTGCTCGGGGGTGCCGTAGCGGTAGATGAGGTTGGCGGCGATGGTGTGGGTGTTCAACACACCGGCCAGCGACATCCAGCCGTAGGCCAGCTCCTCCATGAGCCGCGCGTAGGTCAAGGTGTCGAGACCGAGCCCCCCGTGCTCCTCGGGGATGCGGGCGCCGAACAGGCCGAACGCCTGCATCTGCTTCACGAAGGCGGCGGGATACTCGTCGGCGTGCTCGAAGCGTGATGCGGTGGGGATGACGTCCTTGCGCACCCACTCGCGCACCGTGCCTACCAGCTCGTCCGCCAGCTCAGGATCGGTGGCCATCCTGCAACCGTACTTATCTGACACTGGCGTCACGCCATCGGCGCGACCGCGGCTCAAGCGGTCGTGGTGGCCAGGACGGCGAGGACTCCTATGGCGAACACCGTCAGGGCGAAGCCGTGGCGGACGACCCAGTCCCAGCCTCGGACCCGACCGGCGGACTCTTCCAAGGACACGTCACGCAACTCGATGCGAGGACCACCCGCGTCGCGGAAGTACCAACCGCGGGTGACCACTTCTCGTCCCAGGAAGTTGTTGAACCGGAACAGCCCGAAGAACTCCGCGGCGAACGGAATCGGGTTGGTGTAGATGAGCGGGACGAACCCGCTGTCGTCGGACACCACCATGTCGGGCGACAGCACATAGCCCGGCATCCCCCGACCCATGATGCGACCGCGGACCTGCACCGGCAGCCCGGCCACCGGACCGGCGTCGAGCCGCTCCAGCAGGGAGGTGATCCGCTCGACCGGCCGGTACCCGAACGGGTAGCGCATCCGCTGCTTGGCGAAGAGCAGGATCCCGCCAACCAGCAGCGCCCACGGGACCAAGCTCGCCTCCTCGATCAAGTACCAGGCCGCGAACGCCGGGATCATCACGGCCCACGGTGCCAGCGCCACCACCAGCTCGACGCCGAAACGGCTCCGGGCTCGGCGCACCTCGTCGGGGGTTCCGACGGCCGCCTCGGCTACCCCGGCCCACCGGGTCGACGCGCCCGGACCGGGCCGGCCCAGCATCTCCAGCCGGGTGGCCACCAACGGATGGGTGGACAGCATCTCGCGTACCCGGGCCCAGGGGTTGGTGCGATCCCACCGCAGCCCGGCCACCGCGGCGGCACTGTCCTCGGCGTTGTCGGCCAGCAGCGCATGCAGCTGCCGTCCGTCACGGGAGGACATGATCCCAAGGACCTGCGCCGCGCCCATACGTCCCTCGTCGCCCTGGCCCCGCAGACGACTCATGAAGCCCTTCTTCTTCTCGCCCTCGCCCTCGTTCTGGCCGGCGCGGTCGGCATCGACCTGGCCGATGCCGTAGGCGATCTTGACCAGGGCGGAGGCCAGCGCATCACCGTGTCCGGTGCAGCGCCGGGACCAGTCATCGGCCGCCAGCTCCCGGGCCCGGCTGACGGCCAGGACCGCGAGCTGACCCACCAGGTAGGCGACGTAGCTCCCCAAGGCCACGGCCCGCGCTTCGGGCCGGTCGAACCTCCGGGCCATGACGAAGAGCATGTACAGCGCCATCGGCACGACGGCGGCGACGGTCATGATCACCATGTCCCAGTGCTTCACGTGGCCCAGCTCGTGGCTGATGACCGCGTCCAGCTCATCCTCGTCGAGCCGCTCGAGCAGCCCCCGGGACACCCACACGTGGGCACTGGACGGAGTCCGGCCGAAGGCGAAGGCGTTGGGGGTCCCGTCGTCGATGATCCCCAGCCGCGGCAGCGGAACCCCGGCGTCGCGGCTGCGCCGCGCCACGAGATCACCCAACGGGTGGCCCCCGAGATAGCCGTCGCCGCTCCGCTGCAGCTCTTGGGCCGTGATCAGCCAGCGGATGAACCACGGACTGACCGCGTACTGCAGCAGCACGAACCCGATGGCGAACGCCATGGGGAACCACAGCGGTGCCCCGAGCAGCGCCACGAGGGCCCAACCAACACCCAGGAGCAGGCCGACCAGCAACCCGCTCGCCATCAACATCCGTCCCGCTAGTGACCTCATCGCCGGCCCTTTCGCCTCAACTCGACTGTGAGGCCCAGTGTGCCACCGACCTCCGACAATTAGCGCACAGCGCGCTGGCAGGGTCGGGGGTCGGTTCCCCACATCTGGTCACCGGCGAAATTGAGACAGAAAGTCCGCTATATGCGGGGAAACTGTCTCAATTACGCCAACGATCCCGAGGGACCGCCAGACCATCATGTGATCGGTGGCCGGCTCCGAGTCAGTCGGGGAAGCCGAGGAGGCCGCGTTCGATGACCAGGGCCGCGGCCTCGATGACCTCGGGCGAGCGGCGGTGGGCGCCCAGGGCGTCGAGCAGCACCACCAGCAGCAGGGCCTCGGTGTCGACGTCACCGAAGCCCCGAGGTTGCAGGACCCGCACCAACCGGCTCCGTCCCCAATCGACGGCGGCGGCCGACTCCAGCCCCTGCAGCGGGTCGTCGATGGTGGCGTCGACCCAAACCCGGATCATCGCCGCCTCCGAGGCCGCGGTGCTGGCGTAGCGCCGCAGCCAGCGCCGCAGTGAGGTGGAGCGCTGGGGGGCGGACTGGCCGGCGAGGTCGGGGATCTCGTCGAACGCCGTGGCCACCCGCTGCATCGCCCGCAGGGCCAGCACCCGGATGACATGGTCCTTGTTCTCGAAGTAGCGGTAGAAGGCACCATGGGACACCCCGGCCGCGGCGGTGATGTCGTCGACCCGGGTGCCGAAGTAACCCCGGGTCACCAGCACCTCGTGCGCCGCCACCAGCAGGGTCTCCAGGGTGCGCTGGCCGGTGGGGGACAGATCCGACGGGGCTCCGCCGCTCTGCAGGCTCTCCAACAGCGCGGTGCGGGAACGGACATGGCCGAGGCGTCGGGCCGGCGCCTTGCGGACGTTGACCCCGTCGACCAGGCCGAACAGGGTGCGGTGGATCACGTCGGTCAGGGCGTCGTAGACCCGGCCGGTCGGCAGCGTCGCCCCGGGCACCGCGGCTCCGAGGACGTCACAGAAGCGGTGGCTGCGGGTGACACCGCTGAGCGCCAGGTCCAGCACCGCGTCGAGGTGGCGGGGTGGCAGGGCGGTGCCGGACAGCTTGGCCCGGATGGCCCGGACCTGGCGGGCGGCGATGCGGGCCGATCCGCTGGCGATGGCCTCGTCGCTGGCCGCCGCGGCTTGGAACGCCTGGAACACCGGCTCGTTGGCGGAGTAGATGGCGGCGTGACGGTCGACCCAGGCTCGCAGGGACTTCCAACCGGCGGCATCGGGCCCGATCGGGTCGAGGGCATCGGTGGAGGTCATGAGCTGACGGGCCACGTCGCCGGCCAGCTCGCGGAACACGTCTTCCTTGCTGGAGAAGTACTGGTAGAAGGAGGCCCGCGAGCAGCCCGCCACCTCGGTGATGCGGATCACCCCGCACTGGTGGTAGCCGACTTCGCCGAACACCTGCAGCGCCGCGTCGAGGATCCGCTGCTGCGACCGGAGGCCCCGGACCCCGACCCGCGGGTTGTCCGAGAACGGAGCCCGCCGCAGCACCGCTCCCGCGGCATCCTCGTCGACGAGCTCACCGTTGGCGTCGTCGTCCGACAGGGTCTGAGGGGCTCGCTTGGCGGATGCCTGGGCCATGACACACCTTCGAAAAGTGACGTGGGTGTCTACAAACTTAGCGGCCCTTGGCCCGGGGTTTGGTCATGCCGAGGCACCGACCTTCATGAGTCCGGCCAGGTTGGCGCCCATGATCTTGACCACGACGTCCTGGGGCATCCCCTCGAGGTCGTCGACGTAGGACAGCGGATCGGCCAGCCCCTCGGGGTGGGGGAAGTCCGAGCCGAACAGGATGTGGTCGGCGCCGAGCAGGTCGACGAGGCCCCGGATGTCGTCCTCGTGGAACGGATGCACGTAGACGTTGCGCTTGAACACTTCGATCGGGTCCTCGGCGAACTCCTGGGGCATCATCCGGAACGCCTCGGTCAGGCCGTGGAACAGCGGCCGGACGAAACCGCTGCCGTTCTCCACCACTGCCACCCGCAGCTCCGGGAACCGCGAGAACGCACCGTGGCAGATCATGGCGGCCATGGTGTCCTCGATGGGCCGGTGCGACTGGCACACCGAGCGGAACGCGCTCAGCTTGAACGGCAGGAACTCGCGGGTGCCCTCCCAGTCGTTGACGTAGCGGGAGTAGCCGCTGTCGGAGGCGTGCATCACCACCAGGACCCCGGCGTCGACCACCCGCTGCCAGAACTGATCGAACTCGGGCAGGCCCGGCGAGCGCGAGCGGCCGTCCAAACCAGGCACCGGGGCGGGGCGGATCAGCACCGCGCGCGCTCCCCGTTCCAGCACCCACTCCAGCTCCTCGATGGCCCGCTCGACGATGGGCAGGGTGATGATCGGGGTCACGAAGATGCGGTCGTCGTAGTTGAAGGTCCAGGTCTCGTGGATCCACTGGTTGAGGGCGTGGATGGCCACGTGGGTCAGCTCCACGTCGTCGCGCATGCGCTCTTCCAACAGGCTGGCCAGCGTCGGGTACACCAGCGCCCGGTCGACGCCCAGCTCGTCCATGAGCTCGATCCTCGGCGCCGGCTCCCGGAAGGCGGGGATGCAGCGAATGGGGTCGCCTATCAGCTCCCGGTAGGACTTGCCCTCGGGGTTCCCGTGCCGGAAGTACTCCTCCTGGGCGCCGGGGCGGGCGATCACGTCGAAGGTCGGGTTGGGGATGTACTCGCTGATCTGGCCCCGCACCGCGATCTTGGTCCGGCCCCGCACCTCGACGTACTCGATGGCGCCGCGGTGGCGGTCGGGGAGGAACTTGGTCAGGGCGTCCTGGGTCTCGTAGAGGTGGTTGTCAGCGTCGAAGACCTCGTAGTCCAGCGCTCGTGATGGCACGTCGTTCCCCGTTCACTGGCCTATCGGGCCAAGGCTATGGTGTTTCTGACAGATGCGTCAACAATTCGACCCGGGGAGATGTCGTGATCAAGCCGCTCGCGGGAGTCCGGGTCCTCGATGTCGGAACCCGGATCGCCGCGCCCTTCTGCGCCGGACTCCTGGGCGAACAGGGGGCCGAGGTCATCAAGGTCGAACAACCCGGCAGCGGCGACTTCATGCGCGGGATCGGCCCGTTCGAGGACGGCTACTCGCTGTACTGGGCGGTCGAGGGCCGGGGTCGCAAGAGCGTCACCCTCGACCTGCGCCAGTCGCCCGGCCAGGAGCTGTTCCGCCGGCTGGCCGCTACCTGCGATGTCGTGGTCGAGAACTTCCGGCCGGGGACGCTGGAACGCTGGGGGATCGCTCCTTCAGACTGCGCACCGTCGCTGATCTGGGTGCGGATCTCGGCGTTCGGGCAGGACGGGCCCAAGGCGTTTCGTCCGGGGCTCGACCGCATCGGGATCGCCGTGGGTGGGTTGATGCACCTCACCGGTTATCCGGACCAGCCGCCGGTGCGGGTCGGGGTGACGATCTCGGACTACCTGACCGGCGCGTTCTGCGCCCATGCCGCGGTCGCGGCCTTGTATGGCCGGGACCGGCGGGGCGACGCTGATGGCTCGGGCGGCGGGGCGGGTGCGGTGATAGACGCCGCGCTCTATGGCGCCAGCCTGCGCATCCTCGAATGGACCCTGGCTGCGTACGACCGGCTGGGGGTGGTCCGTCGTCGGGAGGGCAACCGGCTGGCCAACTCCGCGCCGCTGGACAACTATCCGACCGCCGACGGCCGGTACGTGTGCATCGTCGCTGCGGGAGACGTCAACTTCGCCCGGCTGTGCGCGGCGATGGGGCGGCCGGACCTGGTGGACGATCCGCGGTTCGCCGCCCTGGCCGACCGGGCCGCCAACGGCGAGGCCATCAACGGGATCGTGGCCGAGTGGACCCGGGCTCGTTCGGCCGACGAGGTGGAGGCGGCGTGTGTCTCGCACGACGTTCCGGTGGCGACGGCCAACACGGTGGCCGACATCTTCGCCGACCCCCAGGTGGCGGCCCGGGGCGACATCGTCACGGTGGACGACCCGGTCCTGGGACCGGTGCGGCAACAGGCGCCTTTCCCTCGGGTGATGGGCGATGGGGTGTCGGTGCCCAGCGGTGCCCCTCGGCTGGGCGAGCACACCCGGGCTGTGCTCGCGTCGTCCTTGGGTCTCAGCGACGCTGAGCTCGATGGCTTGTCGGCCGACGGGGTGATCTGATGACAGCGGCGAAAGGGGACGGACATGGCCTATGACCTGAAGATCACCGGCGGGACCGTCGTCGATGGGACCGGTTCACCCGGCATTCTCGGGGACGTGGGCATCGTCGACGGCCGGGTGGTGCGGGTGGGTTCCGCTCCCGAGTCCGCGGTCGAGACCATCGACGCAAGTGGCCAGGTGGTGGCGCCGGGGTTCGTGGACATCCACACCCACTACGACGCTCAGGTGCTGTGGGACCGGATGATGACCGTGTCTCCGTGGCACGGGGTCACGACGGTGGTGATGGGCAACTGCGGCTTCGGGGTGGCGCCGACCCGGCCGTCGCACCGCGACCTCATCGTGCGGACTCTGGAGAAGGTCGAAGGCATGAGCGCCGACGCGCTGCGGGCCGGGCTGGGGGACTCATGGCCGTTCGAGTCGTTCCCTGAATATCTGTCTGCCGTCGAGGATCGGGGCACGGCCATCAATGTGGGCGTTCTTGTCGGGCACACGCCGGTGCGCCTGTACGTGATGGGGGAGGAGGCCACCGAACGGGCGGCCACCGAGGACGAGGTCGCTCAGATGCGGGCGCTGGTGGCCGAGGCTCTCGAGGCCGGGGCGGTGGGGTTCGCCACCTCGAAGGCCCCGACCCATGTGGGCTTCGGCGGCCGGCCGGTGCCGAGCCGGGCCGCGGAGCTCTCCGAGCTGTTGTCGATCACTGGGGCCCTGGGGGACGCCGGCTCGGGCGTGATCCAGGCCACGATGGGTGCCGGGTTGGCCTTCGCCGAGTTCGCCGAGATCGCCCGCCAGTCGGGTCGTCCCGTGAGCTGGACCGCACTGTTGGCCGGCGTGGGCGGGCCGGGCATCGCCCAGATGCTGCTGGACGAGTCGATCAAGCTGCAGGACCAGGGCCTGCCCATCTATCCCCAGGTGAGCTGTCGGCCGCTGATGTTCGAGTTCACCTTCGCCGAGCCGTTCCCTTTCGAGAGCATGCGGCTGTTCGGGCCTATCTCGGCGGCATCGAGCCTGGCGGAGAAGGAGGCGATCTATCGGTCGCCGGGGTTCCGCTCCGAGTTTCGGTCGGCCTTGGCGTCGGGCCGCACAGGGACGTTCAACCACAGTTGGGATCGCACGACGCTGTCATGGTTCCCGCCCGATCCTTCGCTGGAGGAGCGGAACGTGGCAGCACTGGCCTTGGAGCGCGGTGTCGACCCGAGCGACCTGGTGCTGGACCTGTCGCTCGAGGCCGGTCTTGGAGCCCGTTGGCGGGCCGCGGTCCTCAACGACGATGAGGACGAGGTCGAGCCGCTGTTGGTGGATGCTCACACGATGTTGGGGCTGTCCGACGCCGGGGCCCACGCCAGCCAGCTGTGCGACGCCTGCTTCTCCACCCACCTGCTGTCGCGGTGGGTACGGGAGCGAAAGGCGCTGTCGTTGGAGGAGGCGGTGCGCAAGCTCACCTCCGAGCCCGCCCGCATCTTCGGCATCACCGACCGGGGCTTGCTGGCCGAAGGCCGGCCGGCGGACGTGGTGGTGTTCGACCCGGAGACTGTCGGCGCCTCCGGCCTGCGCCGGGTCCACGACCAGCCCAGCGGCGCCGACCGCCTCATCGCCGACGCCCACGGCATCGCCGCTGTGATCGTCAACGGCACCGTGATCCGCCGCGACAACATCGACACCGTCGACCCCGCAGGCCCCCTCCCCGGCCGCCTCCTCCGCCACGGCTCCGCTTAGGGATGGAGGTCGGCGGCTTCGACTCCTCCAACACTGAGCGTGCGGATCGGCGACATGGCACTGTCGCAAGAGCCACCAAGGGCGCGTGACTGTGGGTAGAACTCGAACCATGACGGGCGAGCGTGCGTGGGCTGTCGTGGCCGTGGATCTTGACGGCACTCTGATCACCGAGACGACTGCCTGCCTGCACCTTGGCGACTGGATCGGCCATCGGTCCGTCATCGAAGAGCTCGAGCGTCGGTTCGTGCTCGGTGAGATCGACAGCGCTGCGGTCGCGGACGGGGACGCCCCCTACTACGCGGGCCGGACGGTTGACGACGTCACACTGGCCATGGCCTCGGTGCCGTGCCTCTCCGACATCGACGAGGGTGTCCGGTGCTTGAACCGCAAGGGCATCTCCGCGCTCATCTGCACGGTGAGCTGGACGTTCGCCGCACAGTGCCTGGCCGACCGGTTCGGGTTCGTCGCGGTGTCGGGAACGGTCATGGGTGTCGATGCCGATGGCCGGCTCAGCGGCCGTGTCGAGCGGTACTTCGAGCCGGAGGACAAGGTGGCCTTCGTCCGTGACCACTGCACCGCCAACGGATTCGGACTCGACCAGGTCGTCGCGATCGGCGATGGACGGTCTGACGTCCCGCTCTTTCGCGCCGCGGGATTCTCCGTCGCGCTGAACGCCTCGCAGGACGCGCGGGCGGCTTCGTCCGTGGCGGTCGAGAGCCGATCGTTCATGGAGGCGCTACGGGTCGTTCCGGGACTCCTGCGACCTTGAGGACCCATCGTCGTTGCCATGGCGTTTCCACGGCGCGTTTGTGGTAGCGACTGCGCACCCATGCGATGGCCTCAGCGCCCGGAACACCCGCGAGGACCGCCATTGCCGCCAGCGCTGTCCCGGTCCGGCCGACACCGCCCCCACATGCGATCTCGACCCGTTCGGTCGCACAGCGTTCCTGAGCGGCCCGGAGCGCGGCGATCGCGTCCTCCGTCGAGGTCGGCGTACGGAAATCCGGCCACCGCACCCACCGGTGCTCCCAATCGAAGGGCCCGGGATCCCGCGCCAGCAGGTACACGCCGAACTCCGGCTCCTGGCCGTCCGGCAGCGGCCGGCGCAGGCCGCGACCGCGAAGCCGGCGGCCATCCGGGAGCTCCACGATGCCGGGACCATCAGCCCACGATGTCACGGCGGCATCGTAGGGGCAGCCTGGGCCGCACCACCTGAGAGACGTCACCGAGGTGCCGTTGGGTCAGAGCCGGTGGAGGAGCGTGCCGGTGGCTAGGCCGCCGCCGCAGCACATGGTGACTAGGGCGGTTTCTTGGTCGCTGCGCTCTAGTTCGTGGATGGCTTTGGTGATGAGGATCGCACCGGTGCTGCCGAGGGCGTGGCCTAGGGCGATGGCGCCGCCGTTGGGGTTCACCGTGGCGTGGTCCGGTTCCAGCTCCCGCTCCCAGGCCAGCACCACCGAGGCGAAGGCTTCGTTGATCTCGGTGAGGTCGACATCGCCCATTTCCATGCCGTTGCGCGCCATCAGGCGTTGGGTGGCGTCGATGGGTCCGGTGAGCATCAGGGTGGGATCCGATCCGACCAGGCAGGTGTCGATGACCCGGGCCCGGGGACGAAGTCCGAGCGCAGCGGCCTTCTCTGCCGACATCAGCAGCACCGCTCCGGCGGCGTCGGAGATCTGTGAGGACGTTCCCGCCGTGTGAAGACCGTCGGCGCTGACCACGGGCTTGAGGCCTGCCAGTCCCTCACGGGTGGTCTCCCGCAGGCCTTCGTCCCGGTCGACCCGGTGGGTGGAACCGGTGGGTCTGCCGGCGTCGTCGAGGTCGGGAGCGTCGACGGGGACGATCTGCTGGCCGAAGCGTCCCTCGGCCCAGGCGGTTGCCGCTCGGGACTGGGAGTCGACACCCAACCCGTCCAACTCGTCCCGGGAGATGTCCCATTTCTCGGCGATGCGTTCCGCCGCCTCGAACTGCGTCGTGAACTCGTGGCGGGCGAAATACGACTTGGGGATGGCCTTGCCGACCCCGCTGCCCATGCTGGATCCCATCGGCACCCGGCTCATGATCTCCACCCCGCAGGCCACGGCCACGTCCACCACCCCCGAGGCCACGAAGCTCGTGGCGATGTTGGTGGCCTGCTGGGAGGACCCGCACTGGCTGTCGACAGTCGTGGCTGCGGTCCCGATCGGCAGGCCGGCGGCCAGCCAGGCTGTGCGGGCGATGTTGAAGGCCTGCATGCCCACCTGGCTGATGCAACCCCCGACGACCTGCTCGACCTCGGCCGGGTCGATTCCCGAACGGTCGATCAGCGCCTGCAGGGCGACGGCCAACAGGTCGGCGGAGTGCATCGTCGACAGGCCGCCACCCCGGCGTCCGATCGGAGTCCGCACCGCTTCGACGATCATGCAGTTGACGTAACTGTCAGAAGCAGAGACGGCGACGCCGCCCGGGGTCAGCGGGTGAGGATGGTGACGCTGGCGTTGGCGCCGCGGCCGATGGTCTGGGCCAGGCCGGTCCGGGCGTTGGGGACCTGGCGGGGGCCGCAGCGGCCTTCGAGTTGGCGGACTGTCTCCACCACCTGGCCGATCGCCGAGGCCCCCAGCGGCTCGCCCTTGGACAGCAGCCCTCCGCTGGCGTTGACCGGAAGCTTCCCGCCCAGCGAGGTGTGTCCGGCGTCGAAGAAGGAACCGCACTCGCCGGGCGCGCACAGCCCCAGCTCCTCGTAGGCCAGCAGCTCCCGGGCGGCGTCGGTGTCCTGGCACTCGACCAAGTCCAGGTCGGCGGGACCCAGACCCGCCTCCTCATAGGCATCGGTGGCGGCCAGGGTGGTCGGCGGCACGGGGTCGTCCCCGATGAGGCCGCACAACGGCGAGCTCTCGTCCAGCACGTGTCCAGGAAGATGGCTCCGCAATGCACAGGCTCGGAGCTGCACCCCACCCTCGCCGGCCTCCAGCACCACGGCGGCGGCGCCTTCGTTGGGCGAGCACAGCATGAACAGGTGGAGCGGATCGCACACCAGCTTGGAGGCCAAGACGTCCTCGGACGTGACCTGACTCCGGAACATGGCGTCGCCGTTGTGGACCCCGTTGCTCCGGTTCTTGACCACCACCTCGGCGAGCTGGGCCTTGGTCACGTCCCGGTCGAGCATCAGCCGTCGGGCCCGGAGCGCGAAGTACGCCGGCGTGGCCGCCAGCCCGAGCTCCTCCCGCCACGGTTCGAAGTAGCTGGACCGGATCATGCCCTTGGGCATCTTCTCGGTGCCGAACACCAACACGGTGCGGTACCGGCCGGCTCGGATGGCGGTCGCGGCCAAGGCCAGTGCCGCGGCGCCCGACGCGCATCCGGCCTCGACGTCGACGATCGGAACCCCGGTCAACCCCAGCAGGCCGAGGACCCGGTGCCCCGCAGCGACGCCTCCATACGCGGTGCCGCAGAACGCGGCATCGAAGCTGCGGTCGAGGTCGGCCTCCCGGAGCGCAGCTCGCACCGCATGGGCCCCCATCTGAGGCGCGGTCATGTCGGGATGCCGTCCGAACGGAAACACTCCGGTTCCACTGATCCGCACACCCGTCAAAGGAGACCTCCGAGTCGGCCGCAGGCCGACGCCATTTCCTCGGTTCGGCGTGGGGTGGGGCCGGCGCGGGTGGCGCCGGACGATCCTCCGTCCGCTAGCGGCCTTTGTTGGCCGCTGGCGGTAGGACGGACGGTCGGCCGGTGACAGGACCCGCCCGGCCTCGGGGTCCCCGCGGCGCTCATAGCGGTCTGAACGCCCAGGTGGAGTGGTCCGTATCGAGGGAGACCACGGTGTAGGTCATGTCCCGGCCGGCCTCGAGTCCCTCGGTCTCGGTGAGGTGGGTGACGATGCGGAGCCCGTCCTCCGGCAGCTCCACGACGCCGAAGCCGAACGGCACGGGACCGGTGTAGCCGGGAGGAGCCGCCAGCACGGTGGTCCAGGACCACAGCGTCCCGTGGGTGGAGAGACGTACCGTCGCCGGCTCAGCAGTCCCGCACCACGGACACCACTCGGCCAACGGGAAGTGCCGTCGCCCGCAGCCGCCGCACGAACCGCCGAGCAACCCCTCAGGCCCGAACATCCCGGAATCTGACACCTGCGTCAACTTAGTCACGCGGCAGGCCGAGGACTCGTTCGGCGACGATGGTGCGTTGGATCTCGTTGGTGCCGGCCCAGATGGAGGCGCCGTGGTAGTAGAGCCAGGACCGTTGCCAGGCGCCGTCGCCGGGGTTGTCGTCGGCGCCACGCCACAGCGGCGCCGCCGGTCCCAGCACCGCCATGGCCACGTCGTGGAGCCGCTGGCTCATCTCGCTCCAGTAGAGCTTGAGCGTGGAACCCTCCGGCCCCGGCTCCAGCCCTTGAGCCAGGCGCGACAGCGATCGCCAGTTGTTCAGCTGGAACAGCCGCACCTCCACGAAGGTCTGCATCAGCCGCGGCCGGAGCCGGGGATCGTCCCAGGCCCCGTTGGCCAGGGCGTGGCGCAGCAACTCTTCGGCCAGCTGGACGTGGATGACCAGCTGGCGGGGATTGGTGCCACGCTCGTGCGACAGGGTCGAGTTCGCCACCCGCCAGCCGTTGTCGACCTCGCCCACCACCTGGTCGTCGGGCACGAACACATCGCTCAAGAAGACCTCGTTGAACTCGGCCTCCCCGGTCAGCTGCACCAGCGGCCGCACGTCGACCCCGGGAGCCGCCATCGACACCACGAAGAACGAGATGCCCGCCCGTTTGGGAGCGTCGGGGGAGCTCCGGGCCAGGCAGATCCCCCAGTCGGCGAACTGGGCATACGAGGTCCACACCTTCTGGCCGTTGAGGACCCAGCCCCCGTCGGTCCGCCGGGCCGAGGTCCGCAGCGACGCCAGATCGCTGCCGGCGT
>DASXTK010000378.1:0-10274 GCA_036505485.1 Acidimicrobiales bacterium | reverse complement strand
CTCGAACACCTGGTAGAGCAGCCGCCCGACCTGGCGGACATCGGCCCAGTAGCCGGCCAACTCCTCGTCGTCGAGCTCGACGAGGTCGGCGACGTGTCGCCCCCGGAACACCACGACGCTGTAGCCCGGTGCCATCGACGGGTTCTGGAGATACCCGTCAGCGAACTCGCCCACGTAGAACCGCTCGCCCCAGTTGTCCCGCTCGGGCCGTCCCTGGGCGCACTTCGGGCACCCGTCACCGTCACGCCACGCAAACCATTGATCCGGCCATGTCCGCTCAGTCATGCCGCCCATCGTCGCGAACGTTCAGATGTCGACGCGGAACACCCCGGGTCCGGTGACGGCGGCGGCACAAGAGGGTGAGGTCCGTGTTGGGCCTGGACAACACTGGGTACGTCCCCAGGGGACTCGGACCGGGGGGACGCGGGGATGACGACTACTCTCGGTGGCATCTCGACATCGACGGGGGCCACGCCCACATGGACGACAGGGTTGGGTGCGTGCGCATCGTTCTGATCGGCGCACCCGGTTCGGGCAAAGGCACCCAGGGTGTCGTTCTCGCCGAGCGGCTGGGGGTGCCCTACCTGTCGACCGGCGACCTGCTGCGGGAACATGTCGCCCGGGGCACCGAGCTCGGCCGCCGAGTGGAGTCGTATCTCGACCAGGGTGCACTGGTCCCCGACGAGCTGATGGTCGAGGTGGTGCAAGACCGGTTGGCGGCGCTGGAACGCCACGACGGCTATGTCCTCGACGGCTTCCCCCGCACGGTGGCCCAGGCCGAGGCGGCCGACGAGCTGGTACCAGGCAGTCTCGCCGACCTGGTGGTGTACCTGTCCCTGCCCGACGACGTGGCCCGGGATCGGCTGAACAATCGCAACATCGGCCGGAGCGACGATGCCGACGAGGACACCATCGAGCGTCGTCTCGAGGTCTTCCACACCGAGACCGAACCCCTGGTCGGCTACTACCGGGCGCGGAGCAGCCTCCGTCCCGTCGACGGCAACCACCCACCGGAGGAGGTGACCGGCGCCATCCTCGAGGCCCTGGGGTCCAACGACGATCGGTGATCTTCCCTTGTTCTTGCCAAGAACCACTCACCTCGGAGCTACGCGACGGCTCCACGCGGGTATGCGTTGGGTTAGGCGCGGGAGTGAGTGGGGAGCGTGGGGCGGTGGATGTCTGGCCGGAGTTGGTTGTCGAGGAGTGGGTGGAGACGCGGGACACGTTGCACATGTGGACCCAGATCGTGGGCAAGGTCCGCATGGAGCTCACCCCGTTGGTCAACCACTGGTGGAACGTGCCGTTGTACGTCTCGACCCGAGGGCTGACCACCTCGTTCATCCCGTACCGCGGCGGGGGGTTCGAGATGACCTTCGACTTCGTCGATCATGCGCTGCACATCGACACCGACCGGGCCGACCGGCGCAGCGTCCGGCTGGAGCCGAAGTCGGTCGCCACGTTCTACCGGGAGACCATGGCGGCGCTGGAGGACCTGGGCATCGAGGTCAGGATCCTGGCCCGGCCGGTGGAGGTCGAGTCGGTCATCCCCTTCGCCGAGGACGAGACCCACGGGTCCTATGACCCCAAGGCGGTCGAGCGGTTCTGGCACCTGCTGATGCAGTCCGACCGGGTGCTGACCGCGTTCCGGGCCCGGTTCCTCGGCAAGGTCAGCCCGGTCCACGTGTTCTGGGGCGGCCTCGACCTGGCCGTGACCCGCTTCTCCGGGCGGACCGCCCCCACCCACCCCGGCGGTGCGCCCAACTGCGGCGACTGGGTGATGGAGGAGGCCTACTCCCACGAGGTGTCCAGCGCCGGCTACTTCCCTGGTGGAGGAACCGAGGGCGCCTTCTATTGCTACGCCTATCCGGAACCGGAGGGCTTCCCGGCCTGTCCGGTGCTGCCAGCCGAGGCGACGTACGACACGAATTTCCGGGAGTTCCTGCTGTCGTATGAGGTGGTCCGCACCGCGTCGGATCCCGACGCGGTCCTCTTGAACTTCCTCCAGACGACCTACACCGCGGCCGCCGACCTGGCCCATTGGGACCGTGCGTCCCTCGAGCGACCCTGAGCTTGGTTCTTCAAAGTGCACACTTGACTTTTCCAAGCTCATCGACGAGGGTGCGGGCGTGGTGGCATCGATCGGAATCCTCCTCCCCAGCCGCGAGGTGGAGCTGGGCAGCGGCGCCAACCTCCGTGACCTGGTGGATCTCGCCGTCACCGCCGAGAGCGCCGGCCTCGATCACGTGTGGGTCGGCGATTCGCCGGTAGCCCGCCCCCGAGCCGAGCCCTTCACCCTGCTCGGAGCGGTGGCCGGCCGGACCGAGACCATCGGCCTGGGCACCGCGGCGTTGATCCCGGCCCTCCGTCATCCCCTGCACACCGCCCACGCCATCGCCAGCCTCGACCAGCTCGCCCCCGGTCGGGCGACGCTCGCCGTCGGGGCGGGGTTCCCCTACGACGCCACCCGCGAGGAGTTCGCCGAGTTCGGGGTGCCCTGGAACGCACGGAACCAACGGCTCGACGACATCGTCGGGCGGTGGCGGTCCCTCTGGACCGAGGACGATTCCGCGCTGCCCAAGCCCACAACCCCCGGTGGGCCACCGATCTGGCTGGCCGCGGGAGCGAGCCCAGCCAACGCCGCGCGCCTGGCCAAGACCTACGACGGATGGCTGCCGTACGTGCCCGATCCCAAGGCCTACCGTCCGATGGGAGGGGAGGCCGGCCTCTACGTCACCTTGACCCTCGGCCCCGAGGCCGAAGCTGCCGCGACCCAGGAGGCCTATCTGCAGGCCTACTACGGGTTCGGGTCGGCGGTCATGGGCGGACTCCAGGCCTGTCACGCCGGCGAGCCGGACACCGCGGCCAAGTTCCTCGTGGACTACATCAACGCCGGCGCCCGCCACCTCGTGATCCGTCTGGGCGCCTTCGACGTCCGGCCCCAGCTGCGGCTGCTGGTCGACGAGGTGGTGCCGGCGCTCCGATGACGGCACGGGGCTACAACCAGTTCTGCGGGGTGGCCCGGGCCCTGGACCTGATCGGCGAGCGCTGGTCGTTGCTGATCGTGCGGGATCTGCTCGACGGACCGAAGCGCTACTCCGACCTCCTGCACAGCCTGGCCGGCATCCCCAGCGACATGCTGGCCAACCGGCTCAGGAACCTCGAGTCGGCTGGACTCGTCCAACGGGCGGTACTGCCGCCGCCGGCCGCCTCCAAGGTCTACGAGCTGACCGACCGCGGCAAAGGGCTCGAGGCGGCGCTCGTGGAATTGTCCCGGTGGGGCGTCGAGCTGCTCGATGCGCCGACGCCCGCCGACAGCTTCCGCTCGCAGTGGATGGCGCTGTCGTTGCGCTCGCGCTTCCGTCCCGCACACACGGAGGGCGTCGAGCTCACGGTCCACTTCGAGGTGGACGGGGAGACGCTGGCGGCCACCATTCACAACGGCCGGCTGACGACGAGAGCCGCTGAACCGGGCGAATCGCCGGACGTCACCGTTGCCGGCGATCCGGCCGCGTTCGCGGCGGCGGCCCGGGGCGAGCCGGTCGCCGGACGCCTCCGCATCTCCGGAAAACCCGCGGCACTGGCCAAGTTCGCCGCTGCCTTCGAGTCCCCCATTACATCGGAGAGATGATGACTGCGATTGACAAGGATGCCCTCCTCGCTGCCATGCCCCTGGCCGGTCTGTTCGAGATCGAGTTGGTCCGTGCCGAGGCCGACGGCGTGGAAGGCGTCCTGGCCTGGGCGCCGGACCGGACCACCGCCGGAGGCATCCTCCACGGCGGTGCGCTCATGGCGCTCGCCGACACCCTCGGCGGCCTGTGTGCGTTCCTCAACCTGCCGGAGGGTGCGGGCACCTCGACCATCGAGTCCAAGACCAACTTCTTCCGGCCGGTGCGCGATGGCACCGTGCGTGGCGTCGCCCGCCCGATCCACGTCGGCCGCCGCACCATCGGCGTTCAGACCGAGGTCCACGACGACGACAACCGTCTCGTCTCGCTCACCTTCCAGACTCAAGCGGTTCTGACCTAGTCACCGACTCACCGATGAGTTTTGGCTCGGCTGGTCGTTCTAGTAGCGAGGGACAACGCCGACCAGGAGCAGAACGCCCATGACCGAGTTCTCCGAGCGTTACCGCAAGGTGGCGGGAACGTTCTCCCAGCGCGCCCACGAGGTACCCGACGGTGCCTGGGACAACCCCGCGCCGTGCGAGGGATGGGTGGCCCGTGACGTCGTCCGCCACATGGTGGAGTGGATGCCGGGGTTCTTCTCCGAGGCGGCGGGCGTCGACTTCCCCAAGGGTCCATCGGCCGACGTCGACCCTGCCGGGGCCTGGGACGTCCACAGCACCGCCATGCAGGCCGCGTTGGACGACCCCGAGGTGGCCTCACGGGAGTTCGATTCCCCGACTGGCCGGATCACCGTGGAACGGGCCATCGACCAGTTCATGACCGCCGACGTGCTCGTCCACACCTGGGACCTGGCCCGGGCCGCCGGTCTCGACGAGACCATCGACGCCGAGGAGTCCCAGCGGCTGTACGAGGGCATGAAGCCGTACGACGAGCTACTGCGCAACAGCGGCCACTACGGCCCGCGGGTCGAGGTTCCCGACGACGCCGACGTGCAGACCAAGCTCATCGCCTTCACCGGCCGCCAGCCCTAGGCCCCACCATGGCGACCTACGTGCTGATCCACGGCGCCGGTTCCGACGCCTGGTACTGGCATCGGGTGGTGCCGCTGCTCCGTGGGGCCGGACACGACGTCGTGGCGGCCGACCTGCTATGCGACGACGACTCGGCCGGGTTGGCGGAGTACGCCGACACCGTCCTCGACGCCATCGGCGACCGTCAGGAACTGATCCTGGTGGCCCAGTCGCTGGCCGGCTTCACTGCTCCGCTGGTGTGCGACCGGATCAAGGTGGACCTTCTGGTGCTGCTGGTGGCCATGATCCCCCGGCCTGGCGAGCCGCCGGGAGAGTGGTGGTCCAACACCGGCTGGCAGCCGGCCCGACGGGCGCAGGCCGAACGGGACGGACGCTCGGTCAACGGTGAGTTCGACCCGATGGTCGAGTTCCTGCACGACGTACCCGCCGACGTCATGGTCGACGTCTTGGCCCATGGGCCGCCGCGGGAACAGTCCGGCACACCGTTCGAGAAGCCCTGGCCGCTGGCGGAATGGCCCGACGTCCCCACCGAGGTCCTGATCTGCCGGGACGATCGCTTCTTCCCGGCCGAGTTCATGCGCCGGGTGGCCCGGGAGCGGTTGGGGATCACGCCCGACGAGATGGCCGGTGGCCACCTTCCGGCCCTCAGCCGAGCCGACGACCTGGCCGCGCGCCTGGAGACCTACCGCGTCGAGCACGGCCTCTGATCCGCCGGCCCGCGACATTGAAACGTAACTGTCCGTTGAAAACCCCGCAGAACAGGCGTATTCTAGATATGTAAGGAATCCTAACTAATAATCCAGTGCGACGACACCGGCGTCGGGCATCGGCTGCACCCCAGGGGGGAGGGCGGCATGAACCTCACGACCGCATCGAGGCTTCGGCTGGCAGCGATGGCGCTGCTCCTGATCCCGCTGGCCTTCATCGTGGCGACCCGGTCGAGCGCCGGTGCCGCGGTTTCGGTTCCCATTCGGGTCAATGCCAACGGCCCAGCCTTCACCGACGCCGGCGGGCGCACCTGGTCCGCCGACCAGGCCTACAGCGCCGGGAGCTGGGGCTACGACGTCATCTACAGCTCGGGATCGACGGCCAACGCCATCGCCGGCACCACCGACGACGCGCTGTACCAGCGCTACGACCAGTTCAGCAACTGGTCCGGCTACAAGTTCGACGTCGCCAACGGGACCTATCAGGTCACGGTGAAGATGATGGAGGACTGGGCCACCGCCGCCGGACATCGTCGTTTCGACGTCCGCGCTGAGAACACCGTCGTGCTGAGCGCCTTCGACATCTTCGCGTCGTGCGGAACCTTCACCGCCTGCGACCGCACGTTCACCACCACGGTGAGCGACGGCCAGCTGAACGTGCAGTTCAACATGAACGGCGGCGCCGGTTACGCCACGGTGTCCGCCGTCGAGGTGACCAGTTCCGGCGGCGGTGGCACCACGACCACCACCACGACGGCGCCTCCGTCCACGACCACGACGACGACACCCGGCACCACCACCACGACCCGGCCGCCGACAACAACGACCCAGCCGTCCACCACCACGACCACCACCCCCGGAGGCGGGGGCGGGCGTCGTCTGATCGGCTACTTCGCCCAGTGGGGCGTCTACGCCCGCAATTACCACGTCAAGAACATCCAGACGAGCGGCTCGGCCAACGACCTGACCCACATCACCTACGCCTTCGGCAACGTCCAGAACGGCCAATGCACCATCGGCGACTCCTACGCCGACTTCGACCGCTTCTACAGCGCGGCGGAGAGCGTCGATGGTGTGGCCGACACCTGGGACGCCGGGGCCCTGCGCGGCAGCTTCAACCAGCTGCGCAAGCTCAAGGCGATGCACCCGGGCTTGAAGGTGATCTGGTCCTTCGGGGGCTGGACCTGGTCCGGTGGCTTCGGGCAGGCCGCGGCCAACCCCCAGGCGTTCGCCGACTCGTGCTTCCGCCTGGTCGAGGACCCGCGCTGGGCTGACGTGTTCGACGGCATCGACATCGACTGGGAGTACCCGAACGCTTGCGGGCTCAGCTGCGACACCAGCGGCTTCGCCGGATACCGGAACCTCATGCAGGCGCTGCGGGCCCGGTTCGGTCCCAACAACCTGGTGACGGCGGCGATCACGGCCGACGCCACCGCCGGCGGGAAGATCGACGCGGCCGACTACGCGGGCGCGGCCCAGTACGTCAACTGGGACATGGTGATGACCTACGACTTCTTCGGAGCCTGGGATGCCGATGGTCCGACCGCACCGCACTCGCCGCTGACGTCCTACAGCGGCATACCCATCCAGGGGTTCTACGGCGATGCTGCGATCCAGAAGCTCAAGGGGAAGGGGATCCCGGCCAGCAAGCTCACGCTGGGGATCGGCTTCTACGGGCGAGGCTGGACCGGTGTCACCCAGAGCGCGCCGGGCGGTACCGCGACCGGCGCGGCGCCGGGCACCTACGAGGCTGGCGTCGAGGACTACAAGGTCCTCAAGGGTCGCTGTCCTGCGACCGGGACCGTGGCCGGCACGGCCTATGCCTTCTGCGGCAACCAGTGGTGGAGCTACGACACGCCGAGCACCATCTCCGGGAAGATGACTTACGTGAGGAACCAGAGCCTCGGGGGTGCGTTCTTCTGGGAGCTCAGTGGCGACACCACCAGTGGTGAGTTGATCCACGCCATGCGCAACGGCCTCGGCTAGCGCCACCGGCGGTTCGGTGTCCGTTCTGTGACCTGCATGCCGCGCCCAGGCGCGGCATGCAGGTCACAGAACGAGTGGTCGCCGTGCGCAACGGGCTCGGATAAAGGCGTATCCCTTAGAACTGGTTGCAGACGCCGCCTATTTGTGTCAGCGTTCCGCCGCTCAAGTGGCGGGGCCACGCGGCATCGATTCTTTGGGGGGACCAGATGAAGCGGTTGGGTTTACTTCTCGCGCTAGGACTGCTGGTGGCAGCCTGCGATTTCCGGAGCGAGTTCATCTCACCGCCGGCGGGCACGATCGTCGACACGCCGACGGCCACGGTGACCGGACAGGTTCCGGAGTCGGCGGCTGCGGGCGGCACGATCGTGGTCAACGGGGTGACCGGGACCTGGCTCGGGGACGGCAGTTGGACTGCCGAGATCCCGCTCGTCGACGGCGCCTATGTGACGCCGGTGACCGCGGTGTACTCGTCGCCGGCGGGCCACAAGTACATCCAGGAATCCACGTTGATCCACGGGCCCAAGATCAACGACGGCGAGTTCTCGCCCGATGGCGTGGGCATGTTGTTCACCAACTCGGGCCTGGCCGGGCTCGGTCCGGTGATCAACAACCTGGCCGGCGGCTCGTTCGACATCAGCGCGCTGATCATGGCCCAGGACCCGCTGATCCCCCCGACCGACGCGGGCAGCGGCGTGACCATCACCGGCAAGGCCTACGAGGCCGGAGCCGAGAGCGTCAGCCTCAGCACCACCAGCACCGCAGCGGGCGTGAAGACCCCGATCGCCGTGACCGGTCTCTACCTCGGCCTGGACCTGCAGCTGAGCGGGTTGATCAGCGGTCCCTGCAAGCTGGCCATCGAGGTCCCGACCACCTCGATCGACGCCGCCTTCGAGCTGGCCCCGGCCGGGCACAACGTCGACGTGAACATGGTCGGTGACCCGGTGGTGAACCTGGCCGGCGTGTCCTACGAGTTCATCTCCGGCGTGTGCGATCCCAGCACTCCGCTGTTGGGCAGCATCATCAACAGTCAGGCCGGCGGGGCCATCGAGGGCTCGATCAAGAACGGCTTCACCGCCCAGCTCAAGGATCCCGACGGAGCCGGTCCGAACGATTCGCCGATCGCCGACGCCATCGAGACCGCGCTGGGCAACATCTCCATCGCCGGTTCGGTGGGCGAAGCGGTGAAGGCCAACCTGGACGCGCCGTTCACCTCGATCTCCGAGTCGTCGACCGGCATCGACTTCCGGGCCGACGCCGACTTCTACACCACCTTCGGCACCGGACCGACCGACTGCCAGCCGCCGCCGTTCGCGCCGGACTTCACCTCCAGCTTCCACGTTCCCGGCACCTATCCGGGCCTCGGCGCCACCACCCCGACCGGGGGTGTGCCCTACGGCCTGGGGCTGGTCATCTCCACCTCGGCGTTCAACCAGCTGCTCAGCTCCATGACCGAGTGCGGGCTGCTCAACCGGGACATGACCGAGATCGACCTGGGCGGCAACACCCTGCCGGTCACCTCGACGGTGCTGTCGCTGCTGGTGCCGGAGTTCGGGACCAAGATCCCGGCGGACACGCCGATGATCATCCGCATCGATCCGCAGGCCGCGCCGTTCCTCACCTCGGCCCCCTCGGGACCCGGGGGCGCGCCGGCGGAGATGTACCTGGCCGATCTGCGCATCGAGTTCATCCAGCAGGCGCCCGATGGCCACGGGGGCACCTCCGAGCACAAGTGGTTGTCGCTGAGCGTCGACGCACCGCTCGGGTTCTCCCTGGGGTTCGACTCGGTGGCCGGGGCTCTGCAGCCGACGATCACCCCGCCGGACGCTTCGCAGGTGACCACCCGAGTGCACGTCAACGACCTCGGCACCAACGAGGCCGCCATCGAGACGGTGTTCTCGCAGGTGTTCCCGAACTTCGTGGACAGCCTCGGTGCCTCGTTCGGCGCGTTCCCGCTCCCGAGCTTCCTGGGCCTGAACCTCGATGTGCTCGAGGTGGCTCGGCACGGCGACTACTACACCCTGTACGCCAACCTGAACCCGGCGATGCAGACCCGGCTCGAGAACGTTTCCGTGACCGACCTCAGCACCGCTGACTACAGCCACGACGACGTGTTGTTCGACTCGTGGGAGTGGCGTCACCGCATCCGCAAGCAGGTCTCGTCCACCCAGGTGAAGGTGAACCTCGACGGCATGATCGGGGCCGACGCCTGCTGCACGGTGGACGACGAGACCGACTCGGCCCACGCCGGCTACCGGGTGGCCTTCGATGTGGTGCCCGAGAACGGCGACACCTGGAACCTGGATCTGTCGCACCTCATCAAGGGCGCGCACACGGCCAAGGACGAGGGCTACGGCGCCCAGAGCAACATCAGCCGGATCACCGGCCGGTACCAGCTCAACGGCGGCGCTTGGACCGAGTTCAGCTTCGATGTGGGCAGCGACGGCAACCCGTCGGAGACCACGCCGTGGCAGGGCGGCTGGGGCAGTGGCACGTTCACCGAGCCGTTCATCGGCACGGCGGCGGCCAGCCTGCAGGGCACCAGCGCCACCAACGTCGTGGTGGAGTTCGGCTTCGACGTGACCGCCTGGTCGGACTCGCACCTGCTCTTCCCGGCCGAGGCCGGCAACGAGATCGCCATCCGCTTCGGCGCCAACGACTCGTTGACCAACAACTTCACGGTGGGCGACTACCCCGGTCAGGGGAACCGCACGATCACCGCCGACGGCCACTTCGGCACCATCACGCTGAGCGTGCCGTAACCCATGGAAAGCTATGAAATACTATCTAAATGGCTACAACCCTTATAAATGACCCGACAGTTAGCGTGCACTTCTCGACTCCGGTGGAGGGCGTCGATCCCGACGACGGCCAGCCGTTCCTGGCCTCCCGCCACCGGGTCGAGGCGTCTTGGCTACGTCAGGATC
>DASXTK010000377.1:0-9857 GCA_036505485.1 Acidimicrobiales bacterium | reverse complement strand
CCAGCGAGCACAGCGCTCCCGACGGCGTCTGCAGGCCGATGGTCATGTCCATGGCGATCCCGAGGTCGGGATGGGGCGGCCCCTGCTGAGCCCAGACCCGCGCCGGCAGCTCCCCGGTCTGGTACTGGAACAGGTCGACGGTGTGGCAGGCGTGATGCCAGAGGAGATGGTCGGTCCAACTCCGGGGCTGACCGAGGGCGTTGGTGTTCTCCCGGCGGAAGAAGAACGTCTCCACCACCAGGTGCTGGAGCGTCAGCTCGCCGGCGGCCATCCGCCGATGGATCCACTGGTGGCTGGGGTTGAAGCGGCGCGTGTGGCACACCATCGCCGTGACGCCGGTGCGCTCCTGCGCCGCGACCACCCGCTCGGCGTCGGCCAGGTTGTCGGCCATGGGGATCTCCACCAGCACGTGCTGGCCGGACTCCATCACCTCTATGGCCTGGGCGGCGTGGAGCGGGGTCGGCGAGGTCAGGATGGCGGCCTCGACCCCGGGCCGGGCCAGGGCCTCGCTCAGGTCGAGGGTGTAGTGGGGGATGTCGGCCTCGTCGGCCAGCGCCGCGGTGTCGTCAGGGTTACCGCCGACCAGGCTCGCCAGCTCGACCCCGTCGATGCGGGCGAGGGCGGCGAGGTGCCGCCGGGCGATGGCTCCTTCGCCAGCTAGCACGACCTTCATGCCCGCTGTCCCCCTCCCCCGACCGTCGTATTGTGGACAGTAGTGTCAACGATCAGCGTGGCCAACCGGCTCCGAGACGACATCCTGGCCGGGGTCTTCCCGCCCGGTGAGCGGCTGATCGAG
This sequence comes from Acidimicrobiales bacterium, assembly GCA_036505485.1. GTDB lineage: Bacteria > Actinomycetota > Acidimicrobiia > Acidimicrobiales > VFJN01 > DASXTK01. Next base: position 9,061 of record DASXTK010000377.1, on the reverse strand, counting down.
CTGCAGCTGTGCGAGCGCTACGACGTCGGTCGGGCCGCCATTCGTTCCGCCCTGGTCGAGCTGGACGCCCAGGGACTGGTGCGGCGGGAGACCAACCGGGGCGCCACGGTCCGCCGCATCACCGTGGGCGAGGCGGTGGAGATCACCGAGGCCCGGCTGGCGCTGGAGGGCCTGGTGGCCCGGCGGGCCGCGGAGCGCGCCACCGCGGCCGACCGCAAGGAGCTGAAGGCGCTGATCAAGGACATGGCAACGGCGGTGAAGGCCAACGACAAGCGCACCTACGCCCGGCTGAACCGGACGCTGCACGCCGCGCTGCCCCGGATCGCCCGGCACCAGGTGGCCGAGGACCTCATCGCCAACCTGCGCAACCGTCCGGTGCACCATCAGTTCCAGCTGGCGGCCATGCCCGGGCGGGCGGCCGAGTCCCTGGCCCAGCACCGGGGCATCGTCACCGCGGTCGTCGACGGCGACGGGGATGCCGCGGAGAAGGCCATGGCCGCGCACCTGGAGTCGGTCATCGATGCTCTGCGGCAGTGGGAGGTTCACTAGCCGGGAGCGGGGGGACGATCGCGGGATCGGCGGCGATCTCCTCGATCACCGCGGCCGTGGCCCGGGACATGGTCGGCTCGACGCCCAGCTCGGTCAGCAGCTCGACCGTGGCCTCCATCTCGTCGCGCCGGCGGACGGCGTGTAGTCCGGTCCCTGTCACCAACCGCCGGACCAATGTCTCGTCGATCGCCGACAGTTGAGCTACCAGGTTCTCCCAGGTCTCGACCTGGGTTCCCGCGGCCTGGGCGGCCCGCAGGGTCTCGATCAGCAAGGCGGCCAGCCCCTTCATGACCACGCTGCGCAGGAGCTTGCGGGTGGCGGCCTGCCCGGCTTCGTCCCCGACGGACTCGACCCGCATCCCCAGCGGCGTCATGGCTGCGATGAACGCCAGGGCGGCGGGCCCCGAAGCCAGGGCCGGAGTGCGCAGCCCGGTCGCCGGCACCGGGGCCATCAGCGCGACATCGACGAACCTGCTCCCGACGATGTCGGCCAACTCCCGCTTGAGTCCAGCCGACCCGGTGGACAGGTCGGCGTAGACGGCGTCGTCCGGGAGGGCGTCGACCACCCGGTCCAGGACGGCCCTGGCCGCGGCCGCACCGGTGAGGGCCAGGACGACGTCGGCCCGGCCAACCGCCGCGGCCGGGTCGTCATGGCGCACGACGCCGTCCGGCGTGGCGACGTCAGCGGGGTCGTAGCCGTGGACCTCCACCCCGGCGGCGACCAGGTCGGTGGCGATGGCGGATCCGGCCTCGCCCAGTCCGAGGAGGCACACCCGCACTAGTGGTACTCCACGCCCAGCCCCTCGAGGATGCGCCGCAGCCCGTAGATGTCGAGGCTCAGCTCTCCGGCGGCCAGCCGAGCCCGGGTCGCCTCCTCGTTCGCCACCCGTTCCCGGGACCGATCCAGGGCCCAGGCCGCCTCCTCCCGGGCCACCACGACCACCCCGTCGTCGTCGGCGCAGACCACGTCTCCCGGATGAACGACCTGGTTCCCCAGCACCACCGGCACGTTGACCGACCCCGGGCTGGCCTTGATCGTGCCCTGGCAGGAGATGTGCGGCGACCACGCCGCGAAGCCCATGGCCCGGAGCTCCGCCGTGTCCCGCACCCCCGCGTCGGTGACCATGGCCCGGACGCCCCGAGCCATGAACGTGGTGCCCAGCAGCTCACCGAAACCGCCGTGGCTGGACGGTGCGATGTGGGTGATGACCACGATGTCGCCCTCCTGGCACACCTCGACCGCAGCGTGGACCATCAGGTTGTCGCCCGGGTGGCAGGACACGGTGACCGCCGACCCGGCCAGGCGGGCGCCGGGCTGGATGGGTCGGAACTGGGGTCCGGCGAAGCCCCGGCGTCCGATGGCTTCGTGAACGGTGGCGGTGCCGAGCGCGCCGAGTCCGTCGACGACGCGGCGCTCGGCCCGCTCGATGGACCGGACGACGACGTGGTGCGGCTGCGTCTCGTTCATCGGACTCCCACGGTGCTCGTGAGCCGGGGGTAGACCCGGCGGGCGTTGGTGTCGAAGATCTTGTCCCGGTCGTCGTCGCTCAGGTTGGCGGCCTCGAGGTAGCGACGGGTGTCGTCGTAATGGTGGCCGGTCTCGGGGTCGATGCCCCGCACCGCGCCGATCATCTCCGAGGCGAACAGGATGTTGTCCACGGGGATGACCGCCAGCAGGCAGTCGATCCCGGCCTGGTGGTACACGCAGGTGTCGAAGAACACGTTGCCGAGTAGCAGCTCGTCGAGCGGGGGCTTCCCCAGGTCCTGGGCCAGCCCCCGGAACCGGCCCCAGTGGTACGGGACTGCTCCGCCGCCGTGGGGGACCACCAGCCGCAGAGTGGGGAAGTCGGCGAGGAGGTCCGAGGTCAAGAGTTGCATGAAGGCCGTGGTGTCGGCGCCGAGGTAGTGCGATCCGGTGGTGTGGAAGTTGGGGTTGCACGCCTGGCTCACGTGGACCATGGCCGGCACGTCCAGGGCGCACATCGTCTCGTACAGCGGATACCAGGACCGGTCGGACAGAGGCGGACCGGTCCAGAACCCGCCGGACGGGTCCGGGTTCAGGTTGCAGCCCACGAACCCCATCTCGGTGACGCACCGCTCCAGCTCCCGCACCGACGGGTCGACCGGCGCGCCCGGGGACTGGGGAAGCTGGCAGACCGGGGCGAAGTTCTCCGGGTAGAGGTCGCAGACCCTTCGGATCAACTCGTTGCAGTGCTCGGTCCAGAAGGTGCTCGTGTGGATGTTCCCGAGGTGATGTCCCATCCACGAGGCCCGGGGCGAGAACAGGGTGAGGTCGGTGCCCCGCTCCCGCTGCTGGCGAAGTTGGGCGTCCTCGAGGCTGCCTCGGATCTCGTCGTCGCTGATGGCCACCGTTCCCTTGGCGCCGACATGACCGGGGTCGGCCACGAGATCGGCCCGCTGGGCGTCGCGGTAGGCGCCGAGTGGGGGAGGAGCGGTGGTGTAGTGCCCGTGGCAGTCGATGATCATTGTCGACAATCCTGTGAACAGTTGGGTCTGATGGTACCGTGGGGAGGCAGCTCGAAGCCGTGGGGGGAGACCACGTGCCGGCGTCACGGGACTACGACGACATCCCAGGGACGTTCGTGTTCGACGGTCGGCGCAGCCGGCGGGGCTATCCGCTCAACCGCTTCCTCATGTCGCTCAATCGGGCGGAGAACCGGGACGCGTTCCGGGCCGACGAGGAGGCGTACCTCGACCGCTTCTCCCTCGATGCCGAGCAGCGGGCCGCAGTGTTGGCCCGGGACTGGCTGGGCCTGCTCCAGCTGGGCGGGAACGTCTACTACACCTACAAGCTGGCGGCCTGCGACGGCATGTCCTTCCAGGATCTGGCCAGCCGGCAGACCGGGATGGATCGTGACGCTTTCGCCGAGATGATGCTGCAGGGCGGCCGGCCCATCGAGGGCAACCGGTCCCGGTCGGAGTGGGAGAGCGGGCGCTGATGGCCCATGTCGTGGCCGGTGTCGGGTGCTCGCATGTTCCGGCCGTGGGTGTGGCCATCGACGGCGGCAAGACCGACGACCCGTACTGGGCGGCCTACTTCGCCAAGCTGGAGATAGCCCGGGCGTGGATGGCCGAGCTCGATCCCGACGTGTGCATCGTCGTCTACAACGACCACGCCTCGGCGTTCTCGCTGGACCTGATCCCGACCTTCGCCCTCGGGGTGGCCGACCGGTTCCATCCGGCCGACGAGGGCTATGGACCGCGCCAGGTCCCGGTGGTCGAGGGCCATCCCGAGCTGGCCTGGCACTTGGCCGAATCGCTGATCCTCGACGAGTTCGACCTCACCCTGGCCAATGAGATGACCGTGGACCACGGCCTGACCGTGCCGTTGTCTATGCTGTTCGGCCAGCCTGAGGTCTGGCCGTCGTTGGTCATCCCGCTGTGCGTGAACGTTGTGCAGTACCCGCCCCCGACCGGCAACCGCTGCTATCGACTGGGTCAGGCGATCCGTCGGGCGGTCGACGCCTTCGAGGGTGGCGAACGGGTGGTGGTGTTCGGCACCGGCGGGCTGTCGCATCAGCTCCAGGGTCCACGGGCCGGGCTCATCAACGTCGACTTCGACCGGGCGTTCCTGGACCGGCTGGTGACCGAACCGGAGGCCGTGGCCCGGATCCCCCACATCGACTACCTGCGGGAAGCCGGTTCCGAGGGCATCGAGCTGGTCATGTGGCTGGTGATGCGGGGTGCGCTGGATCCCAAGGTGCGCGAGGTCTACCGGGCCACCCACGTCCCGACGTCCAACACCCACAACGGCGTCCTCATCCTCGAGAACGGCTGAGCTGACTTATTCCGGCCAGCGGCCGTCGGCTTTGGCGGCGTCTATCTCGGCTTGGCCTGGGGGTTGGATGCGGCCGGCGGTGGTGAGGGCTTCGACCTTGGCCACGTTCACCCTGGACCAGTTGCTCTTCGGGCGGCGGTGGGTGTAGCGCTGCAGGAAGTACTTGTCGTCGTAGGCCTTGCGCAGGGTCGAGATCCAGCCCCAGCACAGCCCGACGTCCACCGCCTCGTCCTCGGTGATCGACGGGATGCCCGAGCCCTTCTTGGCGATCTTCACCCAGATGCCGTCCGGGAGCTCGTGGTTGTGGGCCAGCCAGGAGTCGAACTCGGCCGCGCCCGCGAAGACGATGACCTCTTCACCATCGAACGTTTCCACTCGGCAGGTCAGACCACGACGATGGCCGCGGAGTTGGCGGTGTCGACCGCCTCGTCCAGGCGGGCCAGGATCTCGGCCAGCTCGGTGCGCTGGTCGGCGTCGAGGATGTCGAACAGATCGGCGACCACGCTGTTCTTCATGTGCTTGCCCTCGGCGAAGGCCTCGCGGCCCTTGTCGGTGATGGTCACGATGATGGCCCGGCCGTCGGCCGGATCTGGGCTGCGCCGCACCAGACCGTCGCGCTCCATGGCCTCGATGGTGGAGGTCATCGTGCGCGGCGCCACCTCGATGCAGGTGCTCAGCTCGCCCATGCGCATGGCCTCCTGCTCGGTGAGCTGGAACAACACCCGCAGCCGGGCCATTGAATAAGGAGTGTGCTGGAAGCGACGGTCCACCGCGCGCCGCAGGCCGTGGAACACGGAGAAGAACGCGTCGGCCAGATCTTCGGACCGCGGTGGGGTGGGGGATTTTTTCGAGGCCATTGCCAAACCTGGTTGTCGCTCCGCCAAGTACTGAGTACCCTCAGCAAATCCTGAGCTAGCTCAGCAACTCGTGAGGGTGCTCACAAAGTTACCCGACAAGATCGCCTTTCATGGGCCGCCAGGATCGACAGAGAACGGAGTGCTCTCATGCGGGCATGGCAACTCAGTGCCGATTGCATCCAACGCCGCCGCTGGCTCACCTTGACCGTGCTGTGCTTGAGCTTGGTCGTCGTCATCGTCGACAACAGCATCCTCAACGTGGCCCTGCCTACCCTGGCCAAGACCAAGGCCCGTGGTGGTCTGGGGGCGGCCGACAGCGATCTGCAGTGGATCGTCGACTCCTACGTGCTGGTCTTCGCCGGACTGCTGATCACCGCCGGCTCGCTGGGTGACCGCTTCGGCCGCTATCGGGCGCTGGTGATCGGCCTGATCATCTTCGGCGGGGGATCGACCCTGGCCTCGATGGCCAACTCCCCGGGCGAGCTGATCGGGTTCCGGATGGTCATGGGCGTGGGCGCGGCCTGCATCATGCCGGCGACCCTGTCGATCATCACCAACGTCTTCCGCGACCCCAAGGAGCGGGGTCGGGCCATCGGGCTGTGGGCCGGTGTGGCCGGCATCGGCCTGGCCGTCGGACCGGTCACCGGCGGCTTCCTCCTGGAGCACTTCTGGTGGGGCTCGGTGCTGCTGGTCAACGTGCCCATCGTGATCATCGGCCTGGTCGGCGGCTTCTTCCTGGTCCCGGACTCCCGCGATCCGTCGGCGCCTCGGGTGGACGTGCTCGGTGCGCTGCTGTCGATCGCCGGGCTGGCCACCGTGCTGTGGGGCTTGATCGAGGGCCCCACCGCGGGCTGGCGGTCGGCCGAGGTGCTGGGGGCCTTCTTCGTCGGGCTGGCGTTGCTGGCCGGCTTCCTGGTCTGGGAGAGCATCACCGAGATGCCGATGCTCGACACCGACTTCTTCAAGCGGCGTCGCTTCAGCGTCGCCAGCATGGCCATCACACTCACCTTCCTGTCGCTGATGGGGACCATCTTCGCCCTCACCCAGTATCAGCAGTCGGTGCTGGGGTTCAGCCCGCTCAAGGCCGGCGCCAACCTCATCCCCATGTCGATCGTGATGATGGTGATGGCCCCGATGTCGGCCCGGGTGGTGGAGCGGGTCGGCACCAAGATCGTGCTCGGCACCGGACTGCTGATCGTGGCGTTCTCGCTGGTGCTGTTCTCCCTGTTCACGGTGGGGACCGCGACCTGGCAGCTCATCGTGGCCACCATGGTGATGGGCTTCGGGATGGCCAACACCATGGCTCCGGCCACCGAGTCCATCATGGGCTCGCTGCCCCGGGAGAAGGCCGGGGTGGGTTCGGCCGTCAACGACACCACCCGCCAGATGGGCGGCGCCATCGGGGTCGCCCTGTTGGGCAGCCTCCTGGCGTCGGTGTACGGCAACCACGTGGACTCGGGCCTGAAGGGCTCGGAGCTTCCCACCGGGGTGGTGGACAAGATCGGCGGCAGCATCCAGGCCGGCGTCGGGATCGGTCGGGACACCCCGGGCGCATTGGGCCAACGCATCATCGACGTGGCCCGGGACTCGTTCCTCTCCGGCATGCACCTGGCCGTCCTCGTCGCCGCCGCCATCATGGCCATCGCCGCGGTCGGGGTCTACCTCTGGCTCCCCGCCCGGGCCCCCGCCCCCGCCTCGGCCCTGGCCCCCGAACGCGAGCCGAAGTCCGACGACCGCGACGTAGAACTAGCCCCCGCTCGCAACTGACCGGAGATCAACGATGGCGTGCAAGCCAGCCCCTGAGGGGGCTGGCTCGTTCCAGTGTGTTCCCGACGATGCCCGGGCCGTCAAGGGCGCAGCCCGACGGCCCCGGTCGCTTCGCTCCGTGCCGTCGACCTGACCCTTGACTGCCCTCGGTGGTTGGTGGCGGGTCCTTTCCCGAAATTGAGGCGTTTCTCGCGCTATAAGCGCGGCAAACGCCTCAGTTTCAGGGCCCTCGCCGAAATTGAGACAGAAAAGCCGCTATATGCGGCGGAACTGTCTCAATTACGGCCAGCGGGCCCCGCCGGCTGCCTGGACGCCTCATCGTCCTGGCCGCACGCCGGTTCCTCAGCCGAGGAGGAACTCCGTCAGGACGGGGGCGAGGTCTTCGTCGGGGACGCTGTGCCATTGGCCGACCAGGCTGCGGTGGGTGCCGTTGGGCAGGGCGTCGACCACCGCCGCGGCCCAGCCGGTCAGGTTCTCGGAGCTGGCCTCGCTGTCGATGACCAGGGCCGGTGCCTTCACCGCCGCCACATCGTCGAGGGTGGTGGCGGCGGAGATCGTGCAGTCGTAGATCAGCGTCGGAGCGATGGCTTCGAGAGCGGGCCAGAACGGAGCCTGCCGCATCCCGGCCACCATCTCGGGCGGCACGCCGATCCCGGTCTGGAACCGTTCCACCGCATCCCCGGGGCGGCCGGCGGCGATCAGCTCGGCCAGTTCCGCGGTGAAGGCGGCCTGGGTCACCTGGTCCTCGTCGTCTCCGATGGGCGGCTCGAACAATGCCAGCTTGGGAATGGCCGGCCCGAGCGCCACCGCAGCGTGCAGGGCGAGCAGTGCGCCCGACGACACGCCGTACAGGAAGGCCGAACCCCCGGCCTCCTCGATGAGCGCCGCTAGATCCTCGACCTCACGCTCGATGGCGTACGGCGGAGTGTCTGTGCTCTCGCCCCGGCCACGTCGGTCGTAGGTGTACACGGCGAAGTCGGCGGCCAGCAGTCCCGCCAGCGATGCGAGAGGACCGAAGTCGCGGTAACAGCTCGCCCCGTCCACGAGGATGAGCACCGGTCCAGAGCCGCTCTCGGTGAAGCCGATCGTCGTGCCGTCCGCGGAGTGCACATGGGTCGTCATGAACGCTCAGACGCAACTCGGTCCCAGAAGTCATCGCTCGACGTCTCCGCGCCGAGAGTGAAGGGTTGGGTCGCTCGGCGTCGTATCGTTGTGACCCAAGGATCCCTGGTCGCCTGGCGGGAGGCGGGGCCCATGAACACCGGCGGTACACCGCGTAGACGTCTGCTCCGACGGGCCCGGCCGCGCCTGCTCCCTGCCGCGCAGATGGCCGGCCGGTTCGTGTGGCGAGCGGCCCGGGGGACGTTCGTGTTCTCGCTGGCCGTCGAGATCATCGGGGCCCTCGGCCTGGCTGGCGTTCTGCTGTTCGGGCGCCAGCTCGTGACCCGCCTGACCAACGGCGTGCCGGTGGACGAGCTGGCCGACGTCCTCCCCGAGACCCTCGGTCTCGGTCTGTGTCTGCTGGTGTCGGGGCTGGCCGCGGCGGTGGTCCGTCAAACCCGGTGGCTGGTGGCCGAGCAGGTCACCCGGCATGTCCAGCAGGAGATCATCGACGTTTCCTCGACCGTCGACTACGAGCGCTTCGAGCAGGGGGAGTTCCACGACCTGCTCAACCGATCGAACACCCGGGCGTCCGAGAGCTCCTACCAACTGGCCTACGACGTCCTGAACCTGTTCAACATGCTGGTCACGTCGGTGGTGGTGGTCGGGGTCCTGGTCCAGGCCGTTCCCGCCGTGCTGGGGGTCCTGCTGCTGATCGCCGTGCCTTCGGTGGCCGCGGCCCGGGCTTCGGCCCGACTGGCGTTCCAGACGATCTACGAGCTGACCCCGAACGACCGGCTCCGCTTCTACCTCTACCGGGCCCTGACCGGGAAGACCGAGGCCCGGGAGCTGCGGGTGTTCGGGCTGGCCGGGGTGCTGCGCCGGCGCTGGGACGACCTCTACGACGAGCGCATGACCCGGATCCGAGCCCTGGTGAAGCGGCAGGCGCTGTTCCACGGCCTGGCCGCTCTGGTGGGTGCCCTGCTGGT
>DASXTK010000376.1:0-15842 GCA_036505485.1 Acidimicrobiales bacterium | reverse complement strand
ACGGCCCCCGGGTCGGGACCGCACAACATCCGGGGTGGATGACCTCCAGCCAGGGCGCCAGCGTCTCTACGGCCTGGGCCACCGGCTCGAAGGCCCGGGCCGAGCGGGCCGGATCGTCATTGACCAGGACCAGCTCGGGGCAGCGGGCCTGGGCGTCCCGCCGCCGTTGGTGGACCGCCACCCCCTCCTCCCGGGCCACCGGCGTGCAGGCCACGATGCGGTTGGCCCGGACCACCGCGGCGGGGACGTCCAGTCCCAGCCCGGCCGCCACCACCGCCCAGTCCGGGCACCACACCACCAACATCCGGGTCGCGTCGGTCATGCGCTCTGTTGGCGCAGCGGGAGGGGGACCACCCGGTCCTCCCCCTCCTCCTCGTCGGTCAAGGGGAACCTGAGCTGCACCTGGCGAGAGCGGGAGGCGGCGCCCCGACCGGCAACCTCGACCGTGGTGCGGCGGGTCTGGAGGTGTCCGGCGCCCTGATCGATCCCCTCCCAGGTGCTGGCGGTGACCAGCAGCCGGATCTGCGCCGACCCGCCGGGCAGATCGTCGCCCACCCCCACGACCACCGCGCCCCGTTCCCGGACCCGGGCGACCAGCCGACGGGTGTCCCGGCTGCGCAGCCGGAGCCGGGCCGCCGGTCCGACCACCACGACGTCGAACCCGTCGACCAGGGCGGCCAGCACCGCCGCCACCCCCTTGGAGCGGGCCTGTGGATCGACCACCACCAACCGTTCGAGCGCCACTCCCAGCTCGGCCGCGGCCGCCAACCCCAGCGACCGCGTCCCCACCGCCGCCACCCAGGCGCCGGCCAGCGACGGACCCGCGGCCAGGGCCAAGGCCAGCGTCATCGTTCCGGTGACCCCCGGAGCCGCGGCCACGGCGACGACTGCTCCCTGGGGCAACCCCTCGGGCAGCAGTGTCTCGAGCTGCGGGAGCACCGCGACCCGCTGGTGGTGGGCCAACGTGACCGGCCGGACCCGTTCGGCCAGATCGTCTAGTGCTCGGGCGGGAACCTCTCCACCGACCATTGCACTATGATCGAACACATGTTCGTACAACGCAAGGAGCGTGCCCCCGGCTGCACGCAGCGTTCAGGCCGGGTAGGACCGGAACTCGACCAGAAGACCGTCGGGATCGTGCACGTAGATCGACTGACCGAGACCTCGGGCACCCGAACGCTCGCCCTGATCGACGATCTCCAGCTCAGGGTCGTCGGTCAACGCGGCCAGATCCGCAGTGCTGACGACGAAGCAGACGTGATCGAGATGACCGCGCTCCTTGGGATCGCCCGGAACGAAGTCGAGGATGGTCGCCTCGTCGACCCGCAGCGACGGGAAGAACGCCTTGCCGGCCCGCCACTCGTCCACGTTCAGCGGGCTGAGCCCGGCATGGCGCACGTACCAGGCCAGGGTCTGCTCCACATCGGTGTTCACCAGGACGATGTGGTCGAGCGCGAGAACCGTTGCCATGGCCTCAACCTAGCGACGAGGCTCAGGGGAACAGACCGCGGGCCTCGATCGCTGCGGCCACCCGCTCGACCGCCACCACGAAGGCGGCGGCCCGCATGTTGGCGTGCAGGCTCTGCGACCGGGCCCACACCGCGGTGAAGGCGTCGTCCATCCGCTGGCGCAGCCGCTCGGCCACCAGGTCGTCCTCCCAGGGGAACCCCTGACGGGCCTGGGCCCACTCGAAGTAGCTGGCGGTCACCCCGCCGGCGTTGGCCAGGATGTCCGGGACGACCGCGATCCCCTTCCGATCGAGCACCGGCTGGGCGTCGATGCAGGTCGGACCATTGGCGGCCTCCACGATCACCTGGGTCCGGAGCCGCTCGGCCACCGAGGCATCGATGACCCCACCGAGGGCAGCCGGCACCAACAACTCGCACTCGACATCCCAGATGGCGTTGATGTCGATGGGGTCACCACCGGCGAACCCGGCGACCGAGCCGGTCTCGGCCGCATGGTCCGCGAGCAGCCCGACGTCGAGACCACCCTCGTTGACCACCGCACCGCCCACATCGCCCACCGCCACCACGCGCATACCGGCCGAGCTCAGCAAGAACGCCAACGGACCCCCGACCTTGCCGAATCCCTGCAGCACCGCCCGACTGCCGGTGAAGGGCAGGTCCAGTTCCCGGAACGCCGCCCGAGCGCAGATCAGACAGCCCGACGAGGTGGCACCGGAGTGTCCCCTGGTTCCCCCCAGTGAGAGGGGTTTGCCGGTCACCGAGGCCGGCAGCGGCCGGCTCTCGACCATCGACAGAGTGTCCATCAGCCAGGCCATCACCCGGCCGTCGGTGTTGACGTCGGGTGCGGGGATGTCCGTGTCAGGACCCAGCAGGGGGCTGACCTCATACGTGTACCGCCGGGTGACACGCTCCAACTCGGTCAGCGACAGCTTGGTCGGATCACAGCGCACGCCGCCCTTGGCTCCGCCGAAGGGGAGGTCGAGCAGGGCGGTCTTGAAGGTCATCATGGCCGCCAGTGCCTTGACCTCGTCCAGGTCGAGAGCCGGGTGGAACCGGATCCCGCCCTTGCCCGGACCCCGGGTGGTGTCGTGGTGGATCCGCCACCCGGTGAACACCTCGATCGACCCGTCGTCCAGTCGAACCGGGACCGCGACCTCGAGCACGCGGCGGGGCACCCGGAGGACGCGATGAACATCGGGATCGAGCTTGGCCAGCGCTGCGGCCTCATCCAGCCGTTCCAGCACCGCGTTCCACGAACTCGAGCCCATATTCGGTTTCCCTCGCAATGTCACCAAGTCGACGAGACGGACATCACGCGTGCCGCTGGTTGAGCGTGACCAACAGACACCGTTGGCCGCGGCACGCTACGCCTCGAACGCTACCGCTCCCGCTCGCTTCAGGTGCCGGATGTCACGTGAAATCCGGCTCGTCACTCGCCGTTCTGGTCGGCCTTGCTGACGGTGTCCTCGGCTCCGGCGGTATCTCCGTCGGCCGCCGCAGCAGCGTTGGGATAGTGGATGTAGAGCCCACGGATCACGTCCAGCAGAGCCTCACCACTCCAGCCACTGGTCAGCTCGACGGTGATGACGCTGCCGTTGACGTGGACGGACCGGACTCCTCCGGTCGCGAACAGCCGCCGGGCCAACTCATCGACGGCGCGATCGCCGAGGATGTCCTCCACCGAGGCGTAGCGCTCGTGGCCCATGCCGGTGAGCGAACGGTTCGTCTCGAACCGGGCGACCCCCGGGGTGCGTGACGGCTTCTCGACGACGTTGATCGGCTGACCCATGGCGGGCGGCATGATATCCCTGCGGAACAAGCCGGCCAGAACCAGGGCACCACTACAACCCCTCCGCCCGACCCCGCCCTGCCGCCCTTTATGGAGTCGGCTTCGCCGACGCACGACTACAAAGATGTAGGAGAAGGCATGGCAACGACCACGGACACCGTCGACGAGGTCATCGAGGTGAGCGGTCACATCGTGGACTCGCTGATCCTGGCCAAGGTGCTCGACGCCATCCTCGACGCCGGTTGCGACTACGAGATCACCGAGTTCGACATCGGCAAGACCAGCCTCGATGCCAGCCATGCCCGGCTCCGGGTGAGCGGACCCCGCGACGTCGTGGCTCGTCTGCTCGACGAGCTGCAGCTCCACGGGGCCAACCGGGTGCAGGACCGCGACGCCAACCTGGTCCCGGCCGACCAGGAGGGCGTGCTGCCCAGCGGCTTCTACTCCACCACCAACCTGTCGACCGACGTCCGGGTGGACGGCACCTGGCTGCCGGTAGTGAACCCGGAGATGGACTGTGCCCTGGTGGTGCACGACGGCCAGGCCTTCACCGCACCGATGCACCGGATCAAGCGGGGCGACGCGGTGGTGGTGGGCAGTGACGGCGTGCGGGTCCACACGCCCACCCGGGCGCGTGACACCCAGGCGTTCGAGTTCATGGCCTCCGAGGTGTCGTCGGAGAAGCCCAAGGCGCTGCTCGTGGCCCAGGTGGCCGAGCGAATGCGGGCGGCCCGGGCCCGGGGCGCCAAGGTCCTCGCGGTCTGTGGACCCGCGGTCGTCCACACCGGCGCCGCCCCCGATCTGGCCCGGCTGGTGCTCGAGGGTTGGATCGACGTCCTGTTCGCCGGCAACGGCTTCGCCACCCACGACATCGAGGCCAACGTGCTGGGCACCTCGCTGGGGGTGTCGGTGGCCGAGGGCACACCGACCGAGGGCGGTCACGCCAACCACCTGCGGGTCATCAACGAGGTGCGACGGGCCGGGTCCATCGAGGCCGCGGTCAAGACCGGGCTGGTGACCGGGGGCGTGATGCACGCCTGCGTGACCACCGGGACGCCGTTCGTGCTGGGCGGTTCGATCCGGGACGACGGACCGCTGCCGGACGTACTGTCCGACACCGTGGCTGCCGCCGATGCCATGCGGGAGCAGGTCCCAGGCGTGGCCGTGGCGCTGATGCTGTCGTCCACCCTGCATGCCATCGCCACCGGGAACTGCCTGCCGGCGGGGGTGGAGACGTTCTGCGTCGACATCAACCAGGCGGTCGTGACCAAGCTGGCCGACCGGGGCAGCCACCAGGCGCTGGGGATCGTCACCGACGTCGGCCCGTTCGTGCGGCAGCTCACCGAGACCCTGTTGGGCCCGGGTCCGGGCCTCGACACGGCGGCCTCGGCGTGAGCGGCCTCAGTTGGGGGCGGCGCTACCTGATGTGTCCCCCCCAGCACTTCGGGGTCCTCTACGAGATCAACCCGTGGATGCACCGGGAGGTCACGGTTCGACCGGACGAGGCGCTCGCCCAGTGGCAGGCGTTGGTCTCGACCCTTCGGGCCGCCGGGGCCGAGGTGGTCGAGATGGAACCGGGGCCGGATGTCCCCGACCTGGTCTTCACCGCCAACGCCGGGATCGTCAACGGTGGCCAGTTCGTGCCCAGCCACTTCCGCCACCCGGAACGGCGGCCCGAGACCGCCATCAACCGTGAGTGGTTCGGAGCCCACGGTTGGCGGGTCGACTCGCTGCCGTCGGAGCTGGGGCACGAGGGTGCCGGCGACGCGCTCCCCTTCACCGACGAGAACGGGCGCACGGTGCTGCTGTCGGGCTACTCGTTCCGCTCTGACGCCACCGCAGCCAGCCGGCTCTCGGACCTGGTGGGCTGTCCGGTGTGGCTGGTCGAGCTGGTCGATCCCCGGCTGTACCACCTCGACCTGACCTTCTGTCCCCTGGACGAGCGGCGGGCCATCATCGCCCCGATGGGCTGGGACACCTACGGCCGCAAGGTGGTCGAGTCGATGGTGTCCGAACCGCTGGTGCTGGACGAGGACGAGGCGTTGTCGTTCTGCGCCAACTCGGTGGTGGTGGACTCCACCATCGTCATGCCGCTGGTTCCGCCTCGGGTAGGTCGTCAGCTCGAGGCCTGGGGGTTCACCGTGGCCGAGTCGCCGGTCGACGAGTTCCTCAAGGCCGGCGGTGGCTGCCGGTGCCTCACCCTGGGCTTGGACGTCGTGCTCTCCCCCAGCGCTCCGCCACTGCCGTCGCCGGTCTAGACCGGGGCTATGTCCTCAGGTTCGGGCTCGCGGTCGGCGACCGAACGCAAGGCCAGATAGGCCAGGACGATCGAGACAACGCCGATGATGGCGTGCACTGTCTTGAAGCTGGCGTCGTGCGCGCCGAAGACGACGATCGTGAGCAGCCGCTGGACCCAGATGAACATGGTGGCCAGGGCCAACAGTCGCACCGCACGTCGACCCGCGGTGAGCGCGCCGCGGAACATGTGGGCCATGACCGCGACCAACAGCGCCGTGAGGACCAAGATCACGGCCGTGCGGCCGATCTTGCCCGCCGTGCTCATCTCGGAGTCGCGCCAGACGTTGCCGAGCCGGACGGTCCAGACCAGGAACGTCCAGACCACTAGTGCGAGCACGGCCGGCTTGCGGAGCGCCATCAGAACAGGCAGCCCTGGGGGTCGGGGCGGGCGTAGCGCGGGATGCCGTTCCACGGCAGCTCGTCCATGAAGACCCAGCTGCGACGGTGGATGGCCGAGGGTCCCATGCCTCGGAGCGCGGCCTTGTGCCGGTGGCACGGGTAGCCCTTGTTGTCGTCGAACCACCAGTAGGGATGGTGCTCGGCTTCCTCCCGCATGATCCGGTCGCGGGTCACCTTGGCCAGCACCGAGGCCGCGGCGATCGACAGGCAGCGAGAGTCGCCCCGGACGATGCGTTCCGTGTTGCCGCCGCCCACGAAGTCCCACTTGCCGTCGAGCAAAACCCGGTCGGGGCGAAGTCCCAGCCCATCGAGAGCCCGTCGAGCGGCCAGACGCTGGGCCTCGCTCATGCCCAGCTCGTCGCACTCCACGTGGCTGGCGTGTCCGACCGACCAGGCCACGCACCAGCCGGCGATGCGATCGAACAGGGCCTCACGCTCGGTCGGCGTGAGCTGCTTCGAGTCGCGCACCTTGTAGACCCGGCGGTCCTGCGGCAGCACCGCCGCGGCCAGCGTCAGCGGTCCGGCCCAGGCGCCACGGCCCACCTCGTCCATGCCTACGACCACCTCGTGGCCGGCATCCCACAAGGCTCGTTCGCGCTCCAGCGACGGAGCCCCCCGCTTCAACGACGGCCGGAGCATCGGGGACGATGGGGCCATGCCGGCCAATTGGGACATCGAGCCGACAGTACCGCTCGCCGACCCACGCCGTTCACAGAGCGGAAAAGACAACATCCACTGCATAGTGAACAATCGGGCGGGGAGGACAACAGCTTGGGGGTCACGACGAACGCAGGGCAAGGGCATAGGAGGTCTTGAAGTGGCGGACAGGAACACAGCGCACGCCAGTCCACACAACTCGCCGGGTGTAGGGGCCCGGGTGGAGGTCAAGACCCGTTTCGACGGAACTTGGTCGAGGGGATTCGAGGTGGCCGACGTCGAGGACGATGGCCTGCGGATCAAGCGAATGACCGACGGTTCCGTCCTTCCGAGCCTGTTCCGTCCCAACGAGGTGCGCCGGGAGAGCCACCCCACCTGGTGACAAGAGCTCGGTGATGGGGTAAAGCCGCGGGCGTGGATCGCTACCGCATCACCAAGGGCCGAGAGTTCCGGCTCGCCGATTGGGACCCGGGCGAGACCAAAGGCTTCGACGGAGGCAAGGTCGAGGCCCGGGCTGAGCTGGCCGAGCTGACCAGCAAGCTCGACGACCTGCAGGAGAAGTTGTACGCCAACGGACGCCACCGAGTGCTGGTGGTGCTGCAGGGCATGGACACCGCGGGCAAGGGCGGGACGATCCGCCGGGTGTTCGAGGGCGTCAATCCCTCCGGGGTGCGGGTGGCGGCGTTCAAGGCCCCCACGGAGCCGGAGCTGGCCCATGACTTCCTGTGGCGGATCCATCCTCAGGTGCCCGGCAACGGGGAGATCGTCATCTTCGACCGCAGCCACTACGAGGACGTGCTGATCGTCCGGGTCCGCGAGCTGGTCCCGCCGAAGCGGTGGAAGGCCCGGTACCGCCACATCCGGGACTTCGAGCGGATGCTGGCCGACGAGGGCACCGCCATCTGCAAGTTCTTCCTGCACATCTCCAAGGACGAGCAGGGGGAACGGTTGCAAGCTCGGCTCGACAACCCGCACAAGCACTGGAAGTTCCGTCTCAGCGATCTCGAGGAGCGCAAGCGCTGGGACGACTACCAGGAGGCGTACGAGGCCGCGATCCAGCAGACCTCCGCCCGCCAGGCCCCGTGGTACGTGGTGCCGGCGGACCACAAGTGGTACCGCGACCTGGTGGTCTGTCGCACCCTGGTGAAGACCCTGGAAGCGCTCGAGCTCGACTATCCGCCTTCGCCCGACGACCTGTCCGACGCCGTCGTCGAGTAACTCCATCGCCGACCGGGCCCGGGCGCCGGCAGACTGTCGGGCGTGACCGGACCCAACGGATCCAGTGGCCTCGTCGGACGGCTCGTGTCGGTCAACGTGGCCACGCCCCGCACGGTGGAGTGGTACGGCCGTGACGTGCGCAGCGCCATTTGGAAGACGCCGGTCGAGGGGCCGGTGGAGGTCCGCCACGACAACCTGGCCGGGGACGACCAGGCGGACCGGCGGGTGCACGGCGGTGTCGACAAGGCGGTGTACGCCTATGCCGTCGAGGACTACAGCTGGTGGGCGTCGACTTCCTTCGATAGCGCCTTCGGGCCCGGGACGTTCGGCGAGAACCTCACAACCGAGGGCCTCGACCTCACTCATGCCTTGATCGGGGAACGCTGGCAGGTCGGATCGGTCGTGCTGGAGGTCTGTCAGCCCCGCTTCCCCTGCGCCAAGCTCGGGATGAAGATGGGCGACTCCGGTTTCGTCGACCTGTTCGACGAGGCCCGGCGACCCGGCGCCTATCTCCGCATCGTGCAGGAGGGCCAGATCGAGACCGGCGACCCGATCCACCGGATCCACCAGCCGTCACACGATCTCCGGATCGTCGACCTGGTGGAAGCCACCCGCAACCGAGCGGCCACCCCCGCCCTCCTCAACCGAATACTCGACAACCCCCACGTCCCCACCCCCTACATCGATTCCGCCACCCGCTCTCTCGACCGCCAAGCCGGCTGATCCCCCAGCTCAGCTGGAATAGGGCGGCCAACGGGGGATCCAGCAGCGGACTTCGGCGCGGTAGCGGTCGTAGGCCGGGCCGAAGCGGTGGTGGAGGAAGCGTTCCTCTGGGGGACGGATGAGTGTGTTCCAGACCAGCCCTCCCCCAGCGGCGAGGACCAGCGTCGCCACGGAGCCGAGCATCACCGCGATTCCGATCGTCTGGACGATGGCGCTGACAGCCATGGGATTGCGGACCACCCGATAAGGACCAGCGACCACGAGTTCCCGGGCCGCGTCGAACGGCACGGGCGTCCCCTTCCCCAGTGTGGCCATGCACCACGCCGCGGCCAGTCCGACCACGCTGCCCAGGGCGAAGACCATTCCGCCCAGTGCGATTCGTCCACGCCAATCCCATCGAGGAACCCCAGCCCACGCTTCGACGGACACCGCCAACCAGGGCAGCAGCACCAGAGCGAAGGTCCACACGATCACGACTTGGATCGCGGTCTTGGCCAGGTTGGTCACGTGACCGGCGGGGCGGGCCACCCGGAACAGGCCGGGGACGGTCACGACGCCGCGTCCCGGGTCTCGCGGATGGCGACGCCGGACGTCAGCACTGTTGCGCCGGCCATGGGAGCCAGCCCGGCGGCACCATGTCCGCCGAGAACCGTCCACATCGCCAGGTAAAGCGTGGCGTAGGCGACGCCGCCCGCGACCCACGCGACACAGGACGACGCCCACGACCAGCTCCGAGCCAACGCCAGGGCGGCGACCGCCGACCCGGCAACGATGACGAGCAGGTCGGCCAGCGCAAAGGCGCTCAACGCGTCGTGCTCGCCAGCATCCAACTCGAACCACCCCCGCACCCGAGCCGAAACCACCAACGCCACCCACCACCCCAGAGCCATCCCTGCTTGCAACGCCATGTAGGCAACAGAAAGGCGCCGCGACATGCTCGGGCAGGCTAGGGGCGATGGGTTGTGAGGGGGTGGGAGGGCGAGAATGCCGGAATGTCGTCCGTTCCGCCTCGTCGAGCGACAGAAGGGCGCCACTCCGGGTGGGCGTGGATGACGTATTACGTGTGATCCGACAGGATTAGAGGAGCCTTGGCAGCGGCGCCGGGGACGGGTGAGGACTGAGGCCATCTATGAGCGCAGGTACGGAGCACGGCAAGCGGCGGGTCAATGTGGTGCCGCACACGCATTGGGACCGGGAGTGGTACCTGCCGTTCCAGACGTTCCGGTTGAAGCTGGTCGACGTCCTGGACGACCTGTTGCCACGGATGCAGGCCGACCCGGCCTATGCCCGTTTCCTCCTCGACGGCCAGCTCGCCGTGGTCGACGACTACCTCGCGGTGCGTCCCGACGCCGCCGAGGTGATCCGCGACCTGGTGGGCAACGGTCGCCTATCGATCGGACCCTGGTACACGCTGCCCGACGAGTTCCTGGTCTCCGGCGAGACCCTCATCCGTGACCTGCAGCTGGGGCTGCGGGTGGCCGCCCGTTTCGGCGGCGCCATGAATGTCGGCTACCTGCCCGACATGTTCGGCCACGTGGCCCAGATGCCCCAGATCCTGCGACAGTTCGGCTTCCACCAGGCCGTCGTCTGGCGGGGCGTGCCGGCCGCCGTCGACTGCAGCGGCTTCTGGTGGCAGGCGCCTGACGGGTCGACCGTGCGGGCCGAGTACCTGCCGCAGGGATACGGCAACGGATCAGCGTTGCCGGATGACGCCAAAGCGCTGATCCGGCAGGTGGCCGAGTTCGAGGCCATGTGGTCCGACCTGCTGGGCGACGGCCCGATCCTGTGGATGAACGGCACCGACCACCAGGCCCCCCAAGCCTGGCTGGGGCGGGTGGTGGCCGAAGCCAATGCCATCCAGACCGAGTTCGACATCGTGGTCAGCTCGCTGCCCGAGCATCTGGCCACCGTGTCCGACGACGGACTGCCGACTTGGTCCGGCGAGCTGCGGTCCGGCGCCCGAGCCAACCTCCTCATGGGCGTGGCCTCCAACCGGGTCGACGTCCGGGAAGCCGCCGCCCGCGCCGAGCAGGCGCTGGAGCGCTTGGCCGAACCGTTGTCCGCCCTGTTCCTGCCGCGCGACGCGTGGCCTGCCGCCCTGTTGGACGAGGCGTGGCTCGGGGTGATCCGCAACGCTGCCCACGACTCGGTGTGCGCCTGCTCGGTCGACGAGGTCTGCGACGCGGTGTTGCACCGCTACGCGGAGGCCAGCCAGATCGCCGATGGGCTGGCCGAGCGGGCCCTGCGTCACCTGGGCAAGCAGATCGACCACGACGGTCCGGTCGTGGTCAACCCGTCGGCCCGAACCCGGAGCGGGTTGGTGGAGCTGACCCTGCCCGCCGAGACCCCGCCCCTTGGAACCCAGCTGATCCGTACTCGGAGGGCCGAGCGGGTCCTAGTAGAGGGCCCGGTTGCGCTGGTGGTCCCCGCGACCGAAGAAGTCGAGTGGGATCGTTCGATCGAGGCGTTCGAGCTGGAGTCCGACGACGGCACCGTGCTGGTGTCGGCGGCGCGAGAGGGCGGCGCGCTGGTCACGTCCGCGGTCCGTTCGGCCTTGGCCGCCATCGACCAGCCGGGAACAGTGCGTCTGCGGGTCCACCGGCAGCCCTTGGTCACCGTTCTGGCTCACGCCTCCCAGGTTCCCGGTTACGGCTGGACGGCCTTTCCCGGCGATAGGGCAAACGAACCGGCGCCCGTCTTCGTGGCCATCGCCACGACCACCGGAGCGAGCTCCCTCGAGAACGGGTTGCTCCGGGTCGAGATCGACCCGTCCACCGGGACGTTCTCGATCAACGGCCACTCCGGCATGGGTCGGCTGGTGGACGGCGGCGACTGCGGTGACACCTACAACTGGTGCCCACCGGCCGACGACACCCTGGTCGATAGACCCGACGCGATCGACGTGGAGGTGGTCGAGGACGGGCCGCTGCGGGCCCGGGTCGCCATCCGGGCCACCTATGGTTGGCCGGAACGCTGTCAGCGACTGGATCGCCGCGTCGGCGAGGTACCCCACACGATCACCACCACGCTGGAGCTCCGGGCCGGCGAATCCGTCCTGCGAGTCGAGGTCAGCCTGGACAACCGCAGCCGGGACCATCGGCTGCGGACCCACTTCCCGCTGCCCGAGCCGGCCTCGGTGTCGCGAGCCGAGTGTGCGTTCGCCGTCGTGGGGCGGGGCCGGGAGGCGGAGGGCGGACCCACCGAGGCCCCGCTGGCCACCTATCCGGCCCGGCGTTTCGTCCAGGCTGGCGGGCTCACCCTGGTGCACGACCGGCTGGCCGAGTACGAGCTGGTGGGAACCCAGGAGCTGGCGCTCACCCTGCTGCGGGCGTCGGGGATGCTGTCGCAGGGTCCGATGTCCACCCGACCCCTACCGGCCGGTCCGCTGATCCCGCTGGAGGGATCGCAGCTCCTGCGGCCGGTGAAGTTCCGCTACGCGGTGGCGCTGGGCGACATCGACCCGTTCGCCCTGGCCGACGAGGTATTGGTCCCCCTGCAGACTGTCCAAGGCGAGGCAGGCGGAGAACTGCCGCCCGTCGGCACGGCGCTGACCATCGAGGGCGCCGAAGTCTCGGCGGTCCGGAGGGAAGGCGGCGGCCTAAAGGTCCGGGTGTACAACCCCGCCCCCGAACCCGCCACTGTCACCCTCCCCGGCCGTCAAGGCTGGCTCGTCGACCTCCGTGGCCGCCCCCTCGAAGCCTTCGAGGAGCAGTTCAACCTCCGCCCCTGGGGCATAGCCACCCTCGCGCTCTAGCCCCAGCCTGTTCTGTGACCTGTATGTCGCGCCCTGGCGCGACATACAGGTCACAGAACGGAGGCGGTCACTCCGGGTCTATGGCGGCGCGGGTGGCTTCCAGCAAGGCCTTGCGGCGTTCGCTGAACTCGCCTTCGATCTGGGCCGAGCGGCGTAGGGCGTGGAGCCGGAGGCGGCCGATGTCCTTCAGGTAGCGGGGACGCATGGCCCGCCGCGTGTACGCCGGGTCGTCGGCGATGGCCTCGGCGAGCTCCGGCGCGACGACCACGGTGCCGGGCAGGGCGATGGCGGTGATGCGGCTGGCCAGGTTGACCACCGGTCCGTACTGGTCGCCTTCCCGATCCACTACCGGCCCGAAGGCCATCCCCACCCGCACGTCGGTCAGGCCCTCGGACGCTCGCGTGCCCTCCACCAGGGCCAGAGCGATCTCGGCCGCGGCCTTGGGCGACGGAACGCTGAACATGACCTCGTCGCCGATGGTCTTGACCACCCGCCCGCCGCCCGCGGTGATCACGTCGAACACGAGATCCTCGAACTGGTTGACGATGTTGACCAGCTCCAGCTCGCTGACCTGCTGGCTGAGGGCGGTGAACCCCACGAGGTCGGCGAACCCCACGGCCACCCGGGTCGCGGTCTGATCGGCCACCTGGACCATGCGGGCCCGGGCCGCGGCCCGCAAGTGGCGGCGCCACACCACCTCCAACACCCGGGGGATGACCGGCAGCAGCGCACCGGCCCGCATGACCACCTCGTCGGAACGCACCGCGGCCACGTTCTCCACCGTCGCCGTCGGACCGCTGATGGCGTCGATCTCGGCCGACGCGATCCGGGCGATGGAGGAGCCGATCACCCGGCTCACCTGAAGGACCAGCGCCGCCTGCTGAGGATCAAGGGAGATGAGATCGCCGACCTTGGACAGGATCTCCACGTCGGTCTCGGTGAACGCCTTCTCATCCGGACGAGGCTCGGGATAGCCCAACGCCCGCCACATCCGCAGCAGCAGCTCTTCGGACAGCCCGGTGCGCTCGGTGACATCGGCGACGTCGAAGCACGCCGGCTCGGGCACCATCATCTTCTCGACCGCCAGCAGGGTGAGGGTGCCGTCCCGCTCGGCCCGGTCGACCTCGTCCAGGTCGGCGCCCATTCCCACGAGCACGGCCCGCAACGCCTCCCGGGCCGGACCCTCCTCGGGCTCGGTCATGACAGCGACCCCTGGGGCTCGGCCGCTATGCCCAGATCACCCGGTGCGACCGCAGCCAACAAGGCCTCGCCCTTGGGCTCGGTCGTCGACCACGCCGGATCGAGTCCGGGAGCGGTCAGCCGTACCGCGCCCACGCCCGTGTGCGGCTGCAGATCCCACAACAGCGCGGGCCGGTCGCCGTGCCAACGCACCGCATACGAGAGCAGCCCGTAGGTCGTCGGCGCGTCGTGGACCTCCCACCCCTGGCCCAGCCACGTCGCCGGAATGGCGGAGGCCAACGCCAGACCGCTGTCCTCGGTCTCCCGCACGAGCAAGTCACGCACGAGGGAGAGGAAGTCGGCCGCGGCCCAGCCGTGGTGTCCGTCGCCCATGCACCCGCCGTCGAGCCGAGGATGGACGGCCTCGGGCCAGGTCCAGGTGGGGCTGGCGACCTCCAGCATCCACGCCAGCCGGTCGAGGCAACGCCGATCGCCGGCCGCCAGCTCCACCGCCGCCAACTCCATGGTCAGGTAGGTGCCCAGGCCGGTGTGGCTGATGCCCTGGAAGAACGCGCGTCCCTCGGCTCGGGTGAAGCGGTCACGGATCACGTCGACGGTGGCCGCGACCCGGGGATCGTCGGCCGGCAGCAGCCCCAGGGGCCAGCACGCCACCAGCGAGCCAATCACCGCGGGATCGATGCGCCGACGAGGACCGGCGGGCATGGCCAGGGTGCCGAGGCGTTTGGCGGTCAGCTCCAACGACGCCTCGACGTCGGTCCACATGGCCGAGGCGAACCGCGACGCATCGGCCGCGGCATCGCCCTGGTCGGTGGCCTGGAGCAGCTCGGCGCCGGACCGCAGACCGGCCACGCCCCAGAAGTCGTCCCAGAAGAAGTAGTCGAACGGCCCCAAGTGCTCGGCCGACACGCCGGCCGGCAGGAGTCCTCGCAAGGCCTCGTCGCCGCCCCGACCGCTGCGGCGGCGGCGCTTGGAGTGCCGCTTGCGCTCGATCCACTGCACGCCGGCCACGATCGACGGGAGCATGGACTCGACCAGCGCCCGATCCCGGGTCAGACGCCAGTGCTCGGCCAGGCTCCAGAGCGCCGCCCCGTTGGCGTCCCACTCCTGGCGCTGGCTGAAGTAGAAGCCGTCGACTCGTTGGCGACCGGGGTACGAGCCCAGGACCTGGGCCACCTCGTCGTGATACCCGTAACGGTCCAGCGCCGCCAGCATGTAGGCCGCGTCCCGGAACCAGAAGCGGTGGTACGTCGACGGGCCGGGGGTGATCTCGTCGCCGTCGAGCAGCAGCAGGAGGAACCGGCGGTTGGCCTCGACCGCCTCTTGCAGGCGCGGATCGGGCAGCTCCAGCCGCATGCCGTGGGCGCTCTGGGTGACCCAGCCGCGGGCCACGTTGGCCGCGGTGGGCACTGCGGTCGGGAACGCCGGCGCCTTGGCCACCCGGCGTCGGGTCAGACCACGCCGCCGGGTGCGGCTCTCGGCCACCAGCGGCACCGCGACCCGCAGGGTGGCGCCATGGGCCAAGGGGTAGACGAACCCAGCCTGGGCCAGACCGGCCGGGCAGCGGGGCGACCCCTGCCAGGTCTCGGTGGCCTCACCGTTCATGAGGGTCAGGGCCGAGTCCCCGTCGTGGAACGTCGAGGCGGCGTAGCGACCCGGCGGCTTGGGCAGCAGCAGGGCGACCCGGCCGTCGACGGTTGCGGTGGTGCCGTCGTGCAGGCTGATCCGCTCGATGACCGACAGGCCCTCGGGGTTGTAGGGCCGGATGGCCAGGGCCAGGGCCACCGGCAGCTTCGAGCGGTTCTCCACCTCCACCATGACCAGCTCACGGCTGCGGTCACGGATGGCATAGATGCGGTTGACGGCGTCGCCGCCGGGGATCCGCAGCGTGGTCTCCACCACTGGGGCCCCATCGACCAGGCGTTGCCGCACCCCGACTTCCCGGGACGGCACGTGCCAGCGGTCCTCCGCTCCGATCCACCAATCCAACGACCATCCGTCGAACCAGGGGGTGAGCAGGCCCCGGGGGTCGACGATGGCCTCCCAGGGGGAGTCGAGGTTCCCGACCGCGGTCCAGTTGCGATGGGTCATGTTGGTCAGGAACGGCAGGTGGCCCCGGGGAACGAAGGCGGCCGAGCCCGGATCGAGCTGGCGCTCCAGCCAGTAGGGCCACACCCAGTCGCTGCCGATCTGCGCTGCGGCCCGGGTCCGGAGGGCCCGGAACACCGTGCGGGCACCCACCGGGAGCAGCTCATTCGGCAGCTCGACCTCGAGATGCTCGCCGAGACGCTGGAAGGTGGAGAGATGCCGCACGATGTCGGGGGTGATGCGAAGTCGC
>DASXTK010000375.1:0-16004 GCA_036505485.1 Acidimicrobiales bacterium | reverse complement strand
CCAGCCCCTCAGGGGCTGGCTTGGGCGCCTCGGTTCCTCGTTGCAGCCATCGTTCCCTACGCGAAGTCGTAGAGGCGGGTGGGGTTCTCGACGAGGATGCGGTGGCGGGTTGGCTCGTCGGGGGCGAACTGCGCTAGGAGGTCGACGAGATCGGCGTCGTCGGGCAGGTGCCGGACGTTGGGATGGGGCCAGTCGGTTCCCCACAGGACCCGGGTCGGCGCGGCTTCGATGATGGCCTGGGCATAGGGCACGACGTCGTCGTAGGGCGGCGGTCCGTCGGCGGTGACCCTTTCGGCTCCGGAGACCTTGACCCAGCAGCGGTCGTCCCTGAGCAGGTCGAGCAGGGCAACGAACGGCACCTGGTCCAGTCCGGCGGCGGCATCGATGCGGGCCATGTGGTCGATCACGAACGGGCACGGCAGGCGGCCGAGCAGGTCGGTCAGCCCGGGGAGGTCCCGGGCGTCGAGGTGCAGCACCACGTGCCAGCCCAGCGGAACCACCCGCTCCACGATGCGCCAGAACCCGTCGAGCTCGGGCGGACCACCGAGGTGGGCGACGAAGTTGAACCGGACCCCCCGTACACCGGCCTCGTGCAGTTCGGCCAGCTCCGCGGCGCTGATGCCCTCGTCGACCATGGCCACACCGGCGTAGCGGCCGGCTCCCCGCCGCAGGGCGTCGACCATGGCGGCGTTGTCGGTGCCGTGACAGCTGGCCTGGACGAAGACCGCCCGGGACAGACCCAACCGGGTCTGGAGCCGTTCGAAGTCCTCGATCCCGGCATCGGCGGGCGTGTAGCTGCGGGTCGGCGAGAACGGGAACCGAGCAGCCGGGCCGAAGATGTGGCAGTGGGCGTCGCAGGCGTTGGGCGGCAGGATCACGTCAGCGGCCTCGGGAAGACGAACCCGTCCATCAGCTTGCGAGCGGTCCGGATGATCCCGGCCCGTTCGACGACAACCCCACCGTCGTCGGCGAAGGCCAGCTCGACGGCGGCCTCGAACGTCCCGGACGGGTGCTCGATCACGACGGTGTTGCCGCCAGCCAAACCGACCATCTCGGGCGCCGGTCCCTCGGGCAGCAGCGCCGCGGTGGCCACGCTCACCGCCCCGAGTACCCCGATGGCGTCGTGGCAACGGTGGGGGATGAAGGTGCGGCTGGAGATGGAGCCGCCCTGGCGCGGCGGTGCCACCAGGGTCAGCTTGGGGACGGTCAGGGCGTCGACCGGGCCCAGGTTCATGAGCGGACCGGCGGCGAGCCGTATCTGCTCCAACGTCGACCGCAGCTGCGTGTTCGCCTCCAACTCGGCGCACGACTCGTAGCCGGTCACACCGACATCGCCGGCCCGCATGACCACCACCGGCATGCCGTTGTCGATCAGCGTGGCGTCCACACCACAGATCTTGTCGACCATGCGACCAGTGGGCAGGAGAGCACCGCAGGACGATCCGGCGACGTCCTCGAAGTCCAGCCGGATGGCGGCGGCCGTCCCCGGCACCCCGGAGATCGCGGTCGTCCCGTCGTAGCGGAGTCGACCCTCACCCAGAGGAACCGTGGCGGTGGCCCGCCCGCCGGTGTTGACCAGGCGGATGCCGATCGTGGCGTTATCCGCCGCGGGCGGTACGTCGACCACACCCCGCTCGAGCGCGAACGGACCCACTCCGGCGAGGAGGTTGCCGCAGTTCTGGCGATCGGTGACCGCGGCCTCCTCCACCAACACCTGGAGGAAGTGGTAGTCGACGTCGATCCCGGCCACCGCGGACCGGCTCACGACCGCCACCTTGCTGGTGAGCGGGTGGGCGCCGCCCATGCCGTCGATCTGCCTGTTGTCCGGCGACCCCATGATCCGCAACAGCAGCTCGTCACGAGCGCCGGGATCCACCGGGAGATCCTCGGCCAGGAAGTACAGCCCCTTGGACGTGCCTCCCCGCATCACCATGCAGCGGATACCCGCACCCGCTTGGCCGCCGTTCACCGCCTCAGTCTGGCCGCTGTTGACATTATTGTCGACAATGAAGCGCGCCGAATCTATCGTGGGAGACCGGATCCGGAAGCGCTGAAGAGCTGAAGATCCGAGGGGGGTTCGAACCATGGACGTCTGGCTCAATCGCAGGGGGTTTCTCGTCGGAGCCGTCGGTCTCGGTGGCGCGGTGCTGCTGGGAGCGTGCGGGGACGACGACTCGGGGGGAACGTCCCCCGACGACCAGAGCGGCGATAGCACCGACCACGGCGCCAGCGGGGAGTTGACCCACGCCAACCTGGGCTTGCTGCCCATCACCGACGTGGCGCCGTTGTTCCTGGGCCGGGATCAGGGCATCTTCGCCGATCACGGCCTAGAGATAGAGCCCAAGTTCGCCGAGGGCGGCGCGGTCATCCTGCCGTCGGTCCTATCCGGTGAGTTCGACATCGGCTTCTCGAACATCGTCTCGCTGCTGTTGCTGCAGTCCCAGGGCCAGGAGTTCACCATCCTGGCCGGTGGCGGTCTCACCGCCACCGGCGACGACCCGGACTACTCCCAGATGATCGTGCTGGAGGACAGCCCGCTGGAGACCCTGGCCGACCTGAGCGGGAAGAAGGTGGCGATCAACACCCTCAACAACGCGCTGCAGATCGTGGTGAAAGCCGCGGTGGACAAGGCCGGCGGCGATCCCGACTCGATCGACTTCCGTGAGTTCCCCTTCCCGGAGATGGCCGCGGTTCTCCAGGCCGGTGAGGTCGACGCCATCCAGCACAACGAGCCGTTCCAGACCATCCTCCAGAAGGAAGGTGGCGTGCGCACCCTCGGGCAGCCGTTCGTCGATGTCGCGCCCGGCGAGGTCCTGGCCTTCTACTTCGTGAAGGGCTCCGACGCCGACTCCGACCTGGCCACCGGCTTCCGTGACGGCATGGCCGAGGCCAACGCCTTCGCCGCCGGTCACGAGGCGGAGGCCCGGGCCATCATCCCCGAGTACACCGAGATCACGCCCGAGATCGCCGCCGACGTCATCCTGCCGCCCTGGGCCGAGGACTCGGTGAAGCGATCGAGCCTCGAGGTGTACGCCGAGCTCATGACCCAGTACGGCCTGGCCGAGGAGACGCCCGACTTCGAAGCCCTGCTGCCGTAGTGCGGGTGCGGGTGCGTGACCTCGCCGGCCGGGCGGCCCTGCCGGCGTGCGGGCTGGCGGTGGTGCTCGGCGCGTTCGAGCTGGCGTCGCGCACCAACGTCCTGCCCCGGTCGTCCTTCCCGCCAGTCTCGGACATCTTCGCCGAGCTGCTGCGCATCGCCGGAACCGACGAGTATCGCACCGCGCTGTTCCAGACGGTCAGGGGCTGGGCCGTGGCCATGGGCATCGCCATCCTGATGGCGGTGCCGCTCGGACTCCTGATCGGCGCCACCAAGGTCGGGTACCTGCTGGCCCGGGTGACGGTGGACTTCCTGCGACCGATCCCATCGGTGGCGCTGATCCCGTTGCTCGTGCTCATCTACGGGACCCGGCCGGCGCTCAAGATCACCCTGGCCGTCTTCGGCGCCGTGTTCCCCCTGCTGTTCCAGGCCATGTACGGCGTGCGAGACGTCGATCCGATCGCCAAGGACACCGCCCGGTCCTTCGGGCTGAACGGGCTGCAACGCCTGCGCTGGGTGGTCCTGCCGAGCTGCCTGCCCTTCGTCATCACCGGGGTGCGGATCGCGTCATCGATCGCGGTGATCCTGGTGGTCACCGGCGAGTACATCGTCGGGGTCGAAGGCCTGGGCCGGTCGGTGTTCCTGGCCCAGAGCGGCGCCGACTACGACCAGATGTACGCCTACGTGGTCACCGCCGGGCTGCTGGGACTGGTTCTGAACAGCGTCCTCCAGGCCGGCGAGCGGCGGATCCTGTTCTGGCACGCCAGTCAACGGAACGGCGGGTGACCAGGACCATGACCGGACACCCGCTCGGCCGGCTCGTGTTGCAGGCGGTGGTGCCGATCGCCCTGGTCGCGCTGTGGTGGATCACCTCCGCCAACAGCACCTCGCTCTACTACCCGCCGTTGCGGGAGGCGCTGGAGTCCCTGAACGAGCAGTGGCTGTTCGAGCAGGTCGGTTCCGACCTCCTCCCCAGCCTCGGGCGGTTCGGCATCGGTTACGCCCTGGCCGGACTGGTCGGCGTCGGGGCCGGGCTCGCGCTCGGTCTCGCCCCGTGGCTGCGGCGCGCCACGTCTCCGGTCGTCGAGTTCCAGCGGGCGTTGCCGCCGCCGCTGCTGCTGCCCTTCGCCTTCGTCGTCATCGGGGCGGACAACACCGGACGGGTCTTCGTCATCGCCCTGGGATCGGTGTGGCCAGTGCTGCTCAACACCATCGACGGGGTCCGGGGAGTCCATCCCGAGGCGCTGGAGATGGCCCGCAGCTTCGGGCTCTCCCCCGGGCAACGGGTGTGGCGGATCGTGCTGCCGGCCGCCAGCCCCCGGATCATGGTCGGGCTGCGCACCGCCCTGTCCATCGCCATCATCCTCATGGTGATCAGCGAGATGCGGGCCGCCTCGAACGGGCTCGGCTTCCGGGTGCTGTCGGCCCAGCGCAGCTTCGACACCGCGGGCATGTTCGCGGGGATCATCGTCATCGGGTTCGTGGGCGTGGTCCTCAACGGCCTGTTCGTCCTGGCCGAGCGGCGCATCATGGGCTGGTACCGCGGGGCCCAGGGCATCGGCGTCTGAGGAGGGTTGTGGCAGCGGCGATCTTGCAGATCGACAACCTGGCCAAGGCCTACGGAACCGGCCCGGACAGCTCTCCCGCCATCGCCGAGTGCTCGCTGGCGGTGGAGCGGGGGGAGCTGGTGTGCATCGTCGGTCCGTCGGGCTGCGGCAAGACGACGCTGCTGCGCTGCGTGTCCGGGCTGCTGGCGCCGACCCATGGAACCGTGCGGCTGTTCGACGAACCGGTGGTACGACCGCCACGGGCCATGGCCCTGGTGTTCCAGGACTACAGCCGCTCCCTGCTCCCCTGGCTCGACCTCCACGGCAACGTGACCATGCCGCTGCGGGCCCGCCGGGTCCCACGAGCCGAGCGGGACGAGCTGGCCCGGCAGGCGCTGGAGTCGGTCGGCCTCGGCGCCGACGGCCACAAGTACCCGTGGCAGCTGTCGGGAGGGATGCAGCAGCGCACGGCGATCGCTCGGGCCCTCGCCTACCAGCCCGAGATCCTGTTGATGGACGAGCCGTTCGCGTCGGTGGACGCCCAGACCCGGGCCGACCTGGAGGATCTGCTGCTCGACGTGTGGTCCACCTTCGGGATCACCGTGCTGCTGGTCACCCACGACATCGACGAGGCCGTCTACCTGGCCGACCGCATCGTGATGCTCTCGGCCTCCCCCTCGGTGGTGAAGGAGATGCTCCCGGTCGACCTCCCCCGGCCCCGGGACCAGATCGACACCAAGGCCCGCCCCGAGTTCACCGCCCTCCGCTCCCACGTCTTCGCCTCGATCAAGGCTGAAAGTCAGCGCCCGTCTGGTGGCGTCCGAGGAAATGGCGGGTGAAATTCCGGCTCACCCGGCCCGTCGCCCCGGCAGAACCGCCGGCCCACGTCTAGCGTCCGCCCCGTGAGTCGCGACGACATCTCCCGACGCACGGTGGTCCAGGGTCTGGCGCTGGGAGCGGGATTGGTCCTGACCGGATGCGAGCCCTGGCCGATCGGCCCGAGGCCCAGGCATCGACGGCTGAAGGAGCCGGGCGACCGGCCGAACCCGCGCCAGCCCGAGGGAACCGACCTGCTGCCGGAGATCGAGCACATCGTCATCTACATGCAGGAGAACCACTCCTACGACTCGTACTTCGGGATGTTCCACCGGGGCGACAACTACCGCAAGCACCACGGAGTCCCGCTGAACAGCAACACCGACCCCGACGGCAATCGGGTCCCGGTGTTCCACGCGCCCGAGACCTGCCAGAACGGCCCGGGCGTGTCGCAACGCTGGGAAGCCACCCACCTACAGATCAACAGCGGCCGCATGGACGGGTTCCTCTACAACGGCAACACCAACGCCATGCGCTACTGGGACGACAGCGACATCCCGTTCTACTGGTCGCTGGCGGACACCTTCCCGTTGTGCGACCGGTGGTTCGCCTCGGCCCCGGCGCAGACCTATCCCAACCGCCTGTATCTGCAGGCCGCCACCTGCCAGGGCCTGACGACCACCGACACCGGCAAGGTGCTCTCGATGCCCCATCCCGCCGGCGGCACGATCTGGGAGAAGCTGGACGAGTTCGGCATCTCCTGGGCCGACTACACGTGGGACCTGCCGGACATGGCGCTCTTCCCGAAGGTCTTCGGGGCCAACATGGACAAGTGGCTGCACTTCACGCAGTTCCTGGCCGACTGCCAGGCCGGGACCCTTCCCCAGGTCACGATCGTGAGTCCCGGCGTCGCCGGGTACACCGAGGAGAACCCGCGGGACATCCAGTTGGGCGAGGCCTACAGCGCCGCGGTCATCAATGCGGTCATGGGCGGGCCACTGTGGCCCAAGACCGTTCTCCTGTTCATGTACGACGAGCACGGCGGCTACTACGACCATGTGCCGCCGCCGGCCGCGGTGCCACCCGACGACATCCCGCCGGACGTGGTGGCCGCCCCGGGCGCTCCCGCCGCCTGGGACCACTACGGGCTGCGGGTACCGGCCTTCGTGATCTCACCTTTCGCCAAGCGCAACTACGTGTCGCACGTGGTGCATGACCACACGTCGGTGCTGCGGCTCATCGAGACCAAGTTCAACCTCGGCGCCCTGACCCGACGGGACGCGAACGCCTCGAACCTGCTCGATTGCCTGGACTTCCGGGGGCCTCCGGCGTTCCTCGAACCATCCCAGTTGGCCGCCCCCGGACTCCCCGCAACCGGCAGCGTGTGCGAGCCCCAGACCCCACCCCCGCCAACTGAGCCAGCAGCGGCGACCGCGGCGGCGTCGGCCCTGGCGTCCGCCGCCCCGATGCCCCTCACCGACTCCCAGGACGAGCGCCTCAAGCTCCTGGACCACGTGGCCCAACAGCTGTCCACGGCCGGCTGAGGAGCTGAGCAGATAGGCCCGCTCTTTCAGCCCACGCGTGGCGATTTGGGAGCCGAACAAGCCCCCACGGCGAAGCTCCCTAGCAATAACGTCGTTGTCCTCTCGCCGACTTGCCGGCGAGTTCGAGCAGACGTGACCTATCCGCGCAACTCCTGACAGGTATCCCTCCGACTAGCCGGTATTGGCTGGTGGCGGGTGTACCGTGCCGTTGGCACGACAAAGCCTGCATGTGTCGGACCAGCTCTGGCTGGTCCGGAGGGCGATGCTCCAGACCCTGGCAACGCGGCAGTTGGACGCTTGACGCCAGGAGGAGTACCGATGACCACAGGTGGAATCGACTCACGTGTCGCCCTCCGCGGCAGCGGGTGAGTAGAGCGGAGCTGTGGCTGGCACGCGTCTGTTGCGCATCCTTGCCCGGCTCGTCTCCGGAGGTCCCGATCTGGGGACCGCCTGGTTGTGTGATGTGTGCGCCGAGGTCACGGAAGTGAACGGCGCAGGGATCATGCTGATGTCCGGCGATCTGCCCCACGGTTCGGTGGGCAGCTCGGACCTGGTGAGCGCCCTCATCGAACAACTGCAGTACGACCTCGGCGAAGGGCCTTGCATAGACGCCTACCGCCAGGACCGGCCGATGATCGAACCAGACCTGGCCAATCCCGCCACGCCCCGTTGGCTCGCGTTCACCGGCCCGACCGTCGAGGCCGGAGCGCGGGCCGTCTTCGGTTTCCCCGTCCAGGTCGGAGCGGTTCGTCTCGGCGCCCTCAACCTGTACCGCGACAGAGTCGGGCCGTTGACCGACGACCAACACGCCGACGCCCTGGTCATGGCCGACGTCGTGGCGCACTCCATCCTCATGCTCCAGGCGAGCGCGCCGCCAGGAACGGTGGCCGCCGAGCTGGAGTCGGGCGCCGACTTCAGGTACGTCGTGCACCAGGCCACCGGAATGGTCGCGGCCCAGCTCGAGATCAGCGTCAGCCAGGCACTCATCCGGCTGCGGGCGTACGCTTTCGCCAAGGACCGTCCCTTGACCGAGGTCGCACAGGACGTGGTCGCGCGGAAGCTGCGCCTCGACGAAACCAACGACGATAGAGATGATCGGCTGTGAGTGCGCACCCCCGACCGCGGGCGCGAGGGACTCTGAACTGCGACGACGGTCGTAACATCGATGGACAGGCCACGCTCCGGACCAGCGACGGTCACGAGGCCGGAGTGACGGGAGGTCCGATGCCCAGAGAATCGCTGCTCGCCAGAACCCTCGTGGAGTTGGCCGACACGCTCGTCGCGGACTTCGACGTGATCGAGCTCCTCACTCTGCTCACCGACGGTTGCATCGACGTTCTCGACGTGTCCGCCGCCGGGATCATGCTGGTCGCACCCGTAGGCGACCTCCGAGTGATGGCCTCGTCCAGCGAGGCCATGCGCGTGTTGGAGCTGTTCGAGCTGCAGTCCCAGGAGGGTCCCTGCCTCGACAGCTACCACACCGGCTTGCCGGTGCTGAACCAGGACCTGGCCACGGCCAACGGTCGCTGGCCCCGCTTCGCCGCCGAGGCGCTCGCCGCCGGATTCCGTTCGGTGCACGCCTTGCCGATGCGCCTGCGGGGCACGGTGATCGGCGTCCTCAACCTGTTCCACAGTGAGCCCGGGCACATGCGACAAGCCGACGTCACCGCGGCGCAGGCCATGGCGGACGTCGCCACCATCGCCATCCTTCACCACCGGGCCACGCTCGAGGCGCAGGTCATCAACGAACAGCTCAACCATGCGCTGAACAGCCGGGTCGTCATAGAGCAGGCCAAGGGCATGCTGGCGGAGCGGGCCGGTACCGATCTCGAGCAGGCCTTCCTGCTCTTGCGCAACTACGCCCGCAACCACAACCTTCGGCTGGTCGACGTCGCCCAGGACGTGATCGACGGGCGCCTGCCCACGGAATCGCTCGATCGCCCGAGCTCCGCTCCGTCCTGACGATCCGTCGCGCTCGCCCCGATGGCGGCCTCCGCCGCCAGTAGCATGGCCGAACACCTACTTGGGAGAGTCGCCTCACTTGGGCTGGACGGCCGTTCAGGCGCAGTCGCCCGTGCAGGTTCGACGCCTCGACCGAGCCGCCAGCGAGGAGCTCGTGCGTGAGCGTCACCACACTGCCCGTCCGGTCCGTCATGTCGCGCCCGGGCGCAGGCTGTTCCTATGGGGTGCTCAGCACCTTCCCGCCAACCGCCTGCGGCTTGGCCACGTTCACGGCGGCGTTGACCGACGCGTTGCTGGCCCGCGGTTCGGACGTGGGCATCGTGCGGGTGGCCGATGGATCCAGGTCGTCGGACCCGAGGGTCATGGCCGAGCTGCACAACGACGTCCCCGAATCGGGCCACGAGGCGGCCCGGAGCCTGAACCGCTGTGACGTGGCGATCGTGCAGCACGAATACGGCCTGTACGGCGGCCAGGACGGCGACGACGTCGTCGACATCCTCCGTGAGCTCACCGTTCCGTCCGTCGTCGTCGCTCACACCGTGCTGCTGGAGCCGACCGAGCATCAGCGCTCCGTCCTGGAGGCTGTGGCCGAACCGGCCGGCGCCCTCGTCGTCATGACCGAGGCGGCCCGGCAGCGGTTGTGCAGCCGCTTCGACATCGACGAGTCGAAGGTGACGACCATCCCCCATGGCGCCGCCGTTCCCACTCCCCGCCGGCGGCGGCATCTGCCCTCCCCGGCTCGGCCGCTCCTGCTCAGCTGGGGTCTGCTCGGCCGGGGGAAGGGCATCGAGTGGGCCATCGACGCCATGGCCGAGCTGAAGGATCTCCGGTCCCGGCCGCGCTACGTCGTCGCCGGTCGTACCCACCCCAAGGTCGTCGCCTTCGAGGGCGAGGCCTACCGGGAGATGCTGATCGAACGGACCTGGTCGAGGCAGGTCGCAGCGTCGGTGACCTTCGATGCCACCTACCGGGACGTGCGCTCGCTGACCCGGCTGATCCAGGACGCCTCCATCGTCGTGCTGCCCTACGACTCGCGCGACCAGGTCACGTCCGGCGTCCTCGTCGATGCCATCGCCGCGGGCCGACCGGTCGTGGCCACCGCCTTTCCTCATGCGGTCGAGCTGCTCTCGAGCGGTGCCGGGATCGTGGTCCCCCACGGGGATGCCAAGGCTTTGGGCGCGGCGTTGCGACGTCTTCTGACCGAGCCCGATCTGGCGGCGGCGATGGCCGACGAAGCGGCGCGGCTCGCTCCCGCCCTCGGCTGGCCCGCGGTGGCCGAGCAATACGCCGAGCTCGCCGACCACGTGCTCACCAGACAGGGAGCAGTGCTCGCGTGAACAGCTCCT
Source organism: Acidimicrobiales bacterium (assembly GCA_036505485.1). GTDB lineage: Bacteria > Actinomycetota > Acidimicrobiia > Acidimicrobiales > VFJN01 > DASXTK01. Next base: position 5,692 of record DASXTK010000375.1, on the reverse strand, counting down.
GCATGATCGCGCCGCTCCCCGACTTCGGGCACCTCGCTCGGATGACGGACCACCGCGGCCTGTTCGAGCACGCCGACCGCACGACGCCGCGCCTCGAACACGGCTATTGCACCGACGACTTGGCTCGCCTCCTGGTCGTCGCCAGCCGGGAGCCCGACCCCGATCCGGTCGTCTGCGGTCTCGCTCAGACCGCGCTGCGGTTCCTCCTCGACGCTCAGGGCGGAACCGGCGATTGTCACAACCGGATGAACGACCGGGGACGCTGGCAGGACCATCGCAGCGTCGACGACTGCTGGGGACGCAGCCTGTGGGGTCTCGGAACGGCCGCGGCCCGGAGCCCGGACAACACCGTCCGCCAACTCGCGCTGGCCTACTTCGAGCGGGGCACCGAGCAGCGTTCCCGCTGGCCACGAGCGATGGCGTTCGCCGTTCTCGGTGCCACCGAGGTGACCGCCGCCCGCCCCGGACATCGCCAGGCGCTGTCGCTGCTGGCTGATGCTGTCGGGATCATCGGCGGGGGCCGGACCAAGTCCGACCCGACCTGGCCGTGGCCCGAGCCGCGCCTCACCTATGCCAACGCGGTGCTGCCCGACGCCATGATCGCCGCCGGTGTGGCCCTGCAGCGCAAGAGCCTGCGCGACGAGGGCCTGGAACTGTTGGGCTGGCTCCTCGACCACGAGACGACCGGCGGCCATCTCTCGGTCACGCCGGTCGGTGGCAGCGGGCCGGGAGACCCGCGTCCGGCCTTCGACCAACAGCCCATCGAGGTCGCCGCCTTGGCCGACGCCTGCGCCCGAGCCGCGACCCTCACCGGCAGCGAGCGCTGGGTGGCCGGCCTCGACGCTGCGGTCGCCTGGTTCCTCGGCGCCAACGACGGCGGAACCCCGATGTGGGACCCCGACACCGGTGGCGGCTACGACGGCCTCCTCGCCAGTGGTCCCAACCTCAACCAGGGTGCCGAGTCAACGCTGGCGCTGGTGTCCACGCTGCAGCACGGGCGTCGTCTGGCCGCGGTCGGGTCGATCGGTGTCTGACGGCGACCTCGCGATCCGTTCCGGCAAGCGCCTCCTGCCCGACCCGTCCCGCGTCATCGCCCGATTGTTCGTGCCTGGTCAGGAACTGGTCGGAGGGAGCGAATCCCGGGCCTCAGCGGTCGCCGGGCGGGTCCTGGCGCTGGACGAAGCGGATGTCGACCGGGCGCTGGCCGACATCACCCGCCGCTTCGGGGCCCGCCATCGCCAACTGACCGACACGTTTCGCCAACACGCCGACCGGATCTCCGGGCACATCGCCGACGCCGACATGTCCGAGGCCCAGCGGCTGCTGTTGGGTGCCACGTTCACCCACGAGTACTCGATCGAGGGGGCTGCTCTGTGCAACCCCTGCATGGTCGCCGATCCCGATCAGCGGGAGGCACCCCCGGGCGGACTGCGGTTCGTCATGAGCGTCCGCGGCATCGGCGAGGGTCACCGATCGTCCATCGGCTTTCGGACCGGGACCGTCCACGCTGACCGGACGGTGTCGGTCGACAACCCCGGCCCGACGTCCCTCGTCGCCAGCGTGACGAGCGGATCCCTCGACCGTGACGTGTTCCACGGCAAGCTCGTCGAGTTCGGCGAGGATGGCGAGAGCGCGGCCTATGTGCTCGACGCCCTGGCCGAGAGGTTCGAGGAAGAGGACCTCGAACGGAGCCTGCTGCGCCTGTGGTCCCAGCACGACACCCGCCAGAACGCCGAGGACACGATCAGCCGTCTGCGCGCCATCGCGTCTCACAGCTACACCGCTCACTTCCCGCCGGCCACCGACATCTCCGAGAGGGTGCTCTGGCCCGCTACCGCCGCTGAGTCGCACGGCATGGAGGACGCCCGCTTCGTCCGGTTCGTCGACGACGACGGGGCGGTGACGTATTACGCCACCTACACCGCCTTCGATGGCGTCAGCATCGTCCAACAACTGCTGGAGACCACGGACTTCGTCACCTTCAGCGTGTCGCCGATCGTGGGGTCTGCGGCCGCCAACAAGGGGCTCGCTCTGTTCCCACGGCGGATCGGGGGACATCTCGCCGCCCTCTCCCGCCACGACCACGAGACCAACAGCGTTGCGTTCTCCGACAATCCCTGTCGCTGGGATCGGGCCGTTCCCGTCCAGCTCCCTCGCCAACCGTGGGAGATGATCCAGCTCGGGAACTGCGGGTCACCCATCGAGACCAGCGAGGGCTGGCTCGTGCTCACCCATGGCGTCGGGCCGATGCGCACCTACAGCATCGGGGCCGTCCTGCTCGACCTGGAGGACCCGACCCGCATCATCGCCAGTCTGAGCGAGCCGCTCCTGAGCCCGTCCGCCGACGACCAGGACGGCTATGTGCCGAACGTCGTCTACTCCTGCGGGGCGCTGGTCCACGCCGACACGCTCGTGGTCCCGTACGGCATCGCCGATACCGCCATCGGCATGGCTACCGTCCCTATCACCGACCTCATGGCCGCTTTCGACCACCGACCAAGGAGATCCCGTGCCAAACAAATCGCCGCGGAAGCCAAATCCGAAGAAGAAGCCCGCGAAGTCCCTCATCGAGAAGCGCAATGACAAGAAGGCCAAGAAGGCCGGCAGGCCGCCAACCTTCGGCAGCTGATCACTGATCCGGTTCTTGCGAGCCTTTTGCGCTCCGGCGCGTAGGGTTTCGCGATGCATCGCCGGTTCGTAACCAAGCCATTGCTGCGAGGGCGTCTGCACCAGGTGGCGTTCTTCGTCTCGCTCCCGGCTGGGATAACCCTGGTGGCGCTGGCGCAAGGGGCCCAGGCCCGCGTCGGTGCCGCCATCTTCGCCGCCACGCTCACCGGGTTGTTCGGCGTTAGCGCGGCCTATCACGTGGGCCGCTGGTCCGATCGAGCCCGGTCGATCATGAAGCACCTCGACCACTCGATGATCTTCGTGTTCATCGCCGGCTCCTACACGCCGATCATGCTGCTGGCGATGCGGCCAGCTTGGGGGATCACCATCCTGATCCTGGCCTGGGCCGGCGCGGCCGCTGGTGTCCTGGTCACTGTCACCAGGCTGGAACGCTGGCACGGCGTCGGGTTCGCCATGTACCTCACGCTGGGGTGGCTTGCCGTGGTCACAACCCCCCAGCTCGTGCACTCGCTGTCCCGACCCGAGCTGGCTCTGCTGATCACCGGTGGGGTCCTCTACACCATCGGCGCCATCGTCCTGGCCAGCAAGCGACCCGACCCGCACCCCAGGGTCTTCGGCTACCACGAGGTGTGGCACACCTTCGTCGTAGGCGCCAGCGCCTGCCACTTCACCCTGGTCCTCCTCCTCGTCCACCCCTGACCGATCGGTAGGGCGGAGTGCCAGGATGGAGACATGCCAACGAACGCGGAGAACGCTTACGAGTCGCTGAAGCCCAGCGAAGGCCAGTCCGAGGGCACGGGTGAATGGTTCCAGGTCACCCAGGATCTGATCGACACGTTCGCCGATGCCACCCACGACCACCAGTTCATCCACGTGGATCCGGAGCGGGCGCGGGAGGCCTCGCCCTGGGGGACGACCATCGCCCACGGCTTCCTCACCCTGTCGCTGCTCACCCATCTGGTCGGCTCGATGCGGGCCGAGGGCGACACGCCGCGTCTCGACGGGATCCTCATGGGCATCAACTACGGCTTCGAGAAGGTGCGTTTCATCAACCCGGTCAAGGTCAACTCCAAGGTCCGGGCCACGGGGGTGACCAAGCTGGTCGAGCTGAAGGGCGACGCGGTCAACGTCACACGCACCATCACCATCGAGATCGAAGGCGAGGACAAGCCCGCACTAGTCGCCGACTGGATCACCCGCCTGGTCTTCGGCTGACGGACTGAGGTAGCGGTCGACCTCGGGCATCCAGACCGCGCATTCGTAGGTGTGCATCTGGGCCCACATGGCTCGCTTCTGACCCTCGTACAACGACAGCGCGGCCAGGACGAGTAGGGCCACGCCCACCACGACCGGTGCCAGACGCCCCGCCGCGATGGCTTCGACGAACGAGATCACCGCGCCGATCAGGAACGCCGGACTCGTGCTGCGCAGCATGATCCCTCCGGCACGCGCCCGGTCGACCTCGCTTGCCGCTTCGGGCGAGACCTGTCGGAGCCCAGCGAGCAGCGTGAAGGGGTTGGCGTCCACGAACGGCCGGGCGGCCACGCTCGGGTTACGCCGCCGGAATGTCTCCCGGACCTCGATCGGGGAGATAGCCCACAGGTCGCCGCGCTCGACCACCCAACGCAGGCTCGATCCCAGGACCTGGCCGAGGAGGTAGGAGGCGACTACCGCGCCGGCGACAGCGACGGTCGTGTCGAGACCGGCGAGGTCCGCCACGCCGATCCACCCGAAGCGAACCCCGAGGTAGACGGAAGCCACGAGGTACAGCGACCCCGGGATGGCGCTGGCAAAGACGTCATAGATGCTGAGCGAAACGTTCATCCGCCCCGCCGACCCCAACCCCGAACCACAACCTCACGCTAGACGCTCCTAGTCGTGGGCTTGCGGCTGCTAGATCAGGTTGTTCTGCCGAACCCACTCTTCCTCGCGCCGGATCCACTTTCACCATGGAGGGACATCATGTCCCACCCGCCGTGTCGACTGGACGAGGCCCGCTCAGCGGCCCGTCACCCCCACCAATCGAGCAGGATCGGAGAGGACGTTCAGCCACCTCTCTGGGGGCTGGGCAGTCCCGGCTGTCCGCCCGCCGCTTCCCGCTTGCGCCACGCCATGCCGGCCAGCGCCTCGAGCACCACGCGGTGGGCGTTGTTGACGGTGATGTCCGACACGTCGTACGGCGGCGACACCTCGACCACGTCGAGCGCCACGAGGTTCGCCTCCATGGCCAAGCGGCGCACGGTCTGCAACAGGTCGACGGGTGCCATGCCGCCCGGCTCGGGCGTGCCGGTGCCGGGCGCGAAGCCAGGATCGAGGACATCGATGTCGACGGATACATACAGGTACTCGGCGCCGTCGAGCGCCTCGGCCACCGCGTCCTCGATCACGGCCTGCATGCCGCGCTCCCAGATCTCCTGCATGAGGTGCCAACGCATGCCCTGGGCCTGCATCCACTCGAAGACGTCCTCCGGGGGCCAGTAGCCACGCAGGCCGACCTGCACGAAGTTGCGGCCGAGCACGGCGCCCGATTCGATCAGACGGCGCATCGGGGTGCCGTGGCTGGCCAGGTTCCCGTCGATGGAGTCCGCGGTGTCGGCGTGAGCGTCGAAGTGGACGATGCCGATGTTGCCCCACCCCCGTGCATCGGCCACCGCGGTCGCCGCCGGCCAGGTGATCGAGTGGTCGCCGCCCACGGTGACCGGGACGATGCCGCGACTGGCCACCTCGCCGACCCGGGCCCTGATGTTGGCGTGCCCGACCTCGGTCTGTCCGTGGGGGCAGTGGGCGTCGCCGAAGTCGACGACCTCCAGCCAGTCGAAGATCTCGATGCCGAGATCGAGATGATACGTGCCCGGCATGTAGGCGCTGGCCCGGATGGCCCGTGGACCGAAGCGCGCCCCGGGTCGGTTCGTGGTCGAGTTGTCGAACGGCGCACCGACGATGGCCACGTCCGGCCGCCACGAGTCGAGTTGCTCGGGCTCGGTCAGCCACGGCCGCAGCGCGAACGTGGCGAGGCCGGCACGCCCGAAATCGAGCTGTTCCCGCATCCCGGGCGGCAGATCGC
>DASXTK010000374.1:0-6197 GCA_036505485.1 Acidimicrobiales bacterium | reverse complement strand
ATGGCGCTCGACCGGCCGCTCGTCGCCGTCGATCTGCCCGGCCACGGCCACTCCGACGGCGGCCGCAACGGCTCGCTCGGCCTGGCCGACAACGCCGACGACGTCGCCACCGTGATGCGGGTGCTCGCGCCCGAGGCCCGGTGCCTGGTGGGTATGTCGCTGGGTGGGCTGACCGCTCTGGCGCTGGCGGCCCGGGCACCCGAAGTGGTCCCGTCGCTGGTGCTCGTCGACGTGACACCCGGCGTCGACGGCCAGAAGGCCTCGCCCATCAGTGCGTTCATCAACGGGCCCGAGAGCTTCGCCAGTTTCGACGACATCCTGGCCCGTACCGTGGCCTTCAACCCCACCCGATCGGAGGCGTCACTGCGACGGGGCATCCTCCACAACGCCCAGCAGCGTCCCGACGGCAGCTGGGTGTGGCGCTACGCCCGATTCCGGGCGCTCGAGCCGGGCTCGACGGCGGCGGACCGGCGCGTCGACTTCGCCTCCCTCTGGGACGCCGTCTCCGGCCTCGACGTGCCCTTGCTGCTCGTGCGCGGCACCACCGAACAGTCGGTAGTCGACGACGCCGACGAGGCCGAACTGCTCCGCCGCTGCCCCCTGGCCCGGGTCGAACACGTCGAGGGCGCCGGCCACAGCATCCAAGGCGACCGCCCTGTCGAGCTCGCCCGCCTCATCACCGACTTCGTGTCCAGCCTCTGACAGCGGCGAACGAGGACGTCCGCGGGCTCGAGGGTTCACGAGCCCCGCTCTCGGGGTGCGGCAGACCCGGAGCGGGAGCTGCAGGGAGGGCATCAGGCAAGCGGAAGCAATCGATAATGAGTGCCGGGCCTGGCTACCGAATGCGCCCCGATCGACCAGTTCGAGTCCACGGTGATCTGGCACCGGTCGACCACCCTGCGGTCCATCGTGACGCCGCATGCTGCGTGATGGCGGTGGCTATGGACGCTGCTGGGCAGTTCCGGGGAGGTTCCTCATGGCTCGGGTGGGTGAGGTGGGTTGCGATTAGCGTCCCGAGTCATGGGGTTGGGGGAATATGGCGAGGGGACCTTTACCCACGGGGGTAAGGGGCGACGGGTGTTTCGGCGGGGGGCGGGGCCGGCGGTGATCGTCTTGGCTGAGATCCCTGGGATCACGCCGAAGGTGGTGGAGTTCGCTGATCGGGTGGTGGAGCTGGGATGCACCGCGGTGTTGCCTCATCTGTTCGGCGAGCCCGGGGCGGAGCCCTCGGTGGGGAACGAGATGAGCCTGATCCTGTGGGCTAGCTGCGTGTCGCGGGACTTCACGACCTGGATGACCGGGCGGACCTCGCCGGTGACCGAGTGGCTCCGGGCCCTGGGTCGGCATGAGCACGAGCGCTGTGGCGGTCCCGGGATCGGGGCGGTGGGGATGTGCTTCACCGGCGGCTTCGCCCTGGCCATGATGGTGGAGGAGATCATGCTGGCCCCGGTGCTCAGCCAGCCGTCGCTGCCGTACCCGGTGTCCAGACGCCACAAGCGTGACCTGGGGATCAGCGACAGCGATCTGGCCAAGGTCAAGGAGCGGGCCGCGGCCGGCGTCGAGGTCCTGGGCCTGCGCTTCACCTGCGACATCGCCGCTCCCGCCGCCCGATTCGCCCGGCTCCGGGAGGAGCTCGGCGACGCTTTCGTGGGTGTGGAGATCGACTCAGCGCCAGGGAACCCCCACGGCATCCGCAAGCGGGCCCATTCGGTGCTCACCGAGGATCTGGTCGACGAGCCCGGGCATCCCACTCGGGACGCCTTGGATCAGGTTCTGGAACTGCTCCGGACCCGGCTGCTTGGCCCGACCTGAGGTCCGCAGTCAGGCCAGGGGACGGCCGAAGGGGCGTTCCTTGGTCCAGGTGGCGAGGTTGTCCTCGGCCCGGGTGGCGGCGGCCAGCCACATCCCCGGGCCCTGGTCAGCCAGCTCCACCGTGGCATCCCGCACCCGTTGGACCGGGTCGCCGCCGGCGGCGTCGTAGGCGGCCAGCAGCGGCGCCGCAGTCGACAGGAAGTCGGGGACGACGACACATCCGGCCCGACCCAGCACGGCCAGAGCTCGGGCGGTGACCGGCACCGAGGTCAGCGGCACCACGGTCGGCGCCTTCACCGTGTCGGCGGTGTCGTGGTCGAGGATCCCGGCCTTGCCCGCCACGAACAGGACGTCGCACGCCGAGTCGAAGCGCCCGTCCACGAGGGTGGCACCGGCCTCCTCGAGCTGGCGGTTGGCGGCCTCGGTCACCGGTCCGGACCCGACCACCGCCGCGGTTCGCCAATCCAGAGGTCCGCTGACCCGAGCGGCCGCGATGGCGCCGGCCGCGCTCAGCTCACGATCGGGGTCAGGGTCGGCTGTCGCCCCCAGCGGCGCCAGGTCCTCGGCGGTGAGGCCGAGCCCGGGCGCGAGCCGCAGGCGGCCCGCGTCGACCAGCGGGCGGACCTCCTCCACGAACGCGGCGACGGCGGTGTCCCGGTCCTCCGGCTTGGAGTTGAGGGCAGCCGAGGCCCCGCCGTGCTCGGCCACCCCGAAGGCGGCGAAGCTGTAGGTCACCGTGCGGGCCAACAGCACCGCACCGTCCTGGAGGACCTTGGGCGCCAACCGGACCACGCCCACTGAGGTCGTGGCCAGGTCGAGGTCCCACACGATGAAGCCGTCGGTCGAGGAGAGCCGCTGCACCTTCACGGCCGGGATTCTCTCCCACCGCGGGCGTCACCGCCCAACGCGCCGGCGGAAGCGGACCGATCTCTGACACGGGGCTGTCATAGGTGGCCCTTACGATGAGCGCACTCATGGTTCCTGCTCCTCCCGACTCCTTCGACTTCTCGGACCCGTCCGACCCCACTGAGCCCCGGGGCTCGTCGCTGCTCGACGGGCTCAACCCGACCCAGCTCGATGCCGTGGTCCACGACGAGGGACCCCTGCTGGTGGTGGCCGGCGCGGGCTCGGGGAAGACCCGCGTCCTGACCCACCGGATCGCCCACCTCATCCGGGAGCGAGGGGTCAGCCCGTTCGAGATCCTGGCCATCACCTTCACCAACAAGGCCGCGGACGAGATGAAGAGCCGGGTGGCGGCGTTGGTCGGTCCGGTGGCCAAGAAGATGTGGGTGTCGACGTTCCACTCGGCCTGCGTGCGGATCCTGCGGCGTGACGCCGATCTCCTCGGCTTCCCCCGGCAGTTCACCATCTACGACCAGGCCGACGCCGTGCGCCTGACCGGCTATGTCGTCCGTGATCTCAGCTTGGACAGCAAGCGCTTCCCGGCCCGGGCCATCCACGCCGCCATCAGCGCGGCCAAGAACGACGGGATCGATCCCGAGGGCTATCGGAACGCGGCCCAGAGCATCTTCGAGCGCAAGATCGCCGACATCTTCCAGGAGTACCAGAGCCGGCTGGAACGGGCCGGCGCCATGGACTTCGACGACCTGTTGGGCCAGACCCTCCGGCTGCTGCGGGAGCACCTCGACGTCCTGGAGCACTACCGCCAGCGCTTCCGCTACATCATGGTCGACGAGTACCAGGACACGAACCGCGTCCAGAACGACCTCGTCCTCCTCCTGGCCGCCGACCACCGCAACGTCGCAGTAGTAGGCGACCAGGACCAGTCGATATACGCGTTTCGCGGGGCGGATATGCGGAACATCGTGGAGTTCGAGGATGCGTTTCCGGATACGACGGTGGTGCTGCTGGAGCAGAACTATCGGTCGACTCAAACGATCCTCGATGCGGCCAACGCGGTCATCGCCAACAACATGTCCCGCAAGCCCAAGGAGCTGTGGACCGAGGGCCATTCCGGTGATCCGATCGTGCGCTACCACGCCGACGACGAGGTCGACGAGGCCCAGTGGGTGGCCCGCGAGATCGCCCGGCTCCACGACGAGACCGAGCTGCACTGGGGCGATCTGGCGGTCTTCTACCGCACGAACGCCCAGAGCCGGGTGCTGGAGGAGCACCTCATGCGGGTCGGCATCCCCTACAAGGTGGTCGGTGGCACCCGGTTCTACGACCGGCGCGAGGTCAAGGACGCCCTGGCCTACCTGAAGGCGGTGATCAACCCGTCCGACGAGGTCTCGGTCAAGCGGGTGCTGAACGAGCCCAAGCGCGGCGTCGGCGACACCTCGGTGGGACGGCTCGACGCCTGGGCCACCGCCCACCAGTCCTCGTTCATGGAGGCCCTGCGACGAGCCGACGCCGCGGGGGTGTCGGGCAAGGCCTCTCGGGGCATCCAGGCGTTCCTCACCGTGCTCGACGACGTCGCCGATCTGGCCGCCGGCCCCCCGGCGCCGCTGCTCCAGGCCCTGTTGGACCGTTCCGGTTACCTCGAAGCCCTGGAGGCCGAGCACACCATCGAGTCCGAGGGCCGGCTCGAGAACCTGGCCGAGCTGGTGGGCGCGGCCGACGACTTCGCCACCGTCGAGGAGTTCCTCGAGCAGGTGAGCCTGGTCAGCGATGTCGACGAGATGGAAGAGGACCCAACCTCAGTCATTCTCATGACCTTGCACTCAGCGAAGGGGCTCGAGTTTCCGGCTGTGTTCATGATCGGCCTCGAGGACGGCGTCTTCCCCCACCTGAGATCTTTGACCGAGCCGGAACAATTGGAGGAGGAGAGACGTCTTGCTTACGTGGGCATCACCCGCGCACGTCAACGTCTCTATCTGACCCATGCCTGGAGCCGCACTCTGTACGGCGGCACCCAGTACAACCCGCCGAGCCGGTTCCTGGACGAGATCCCGGAACGCCTGGTCCACGCCATCGACGGCAACCGGCGGGCCAGCCGGGGCGGTGGCTGGAGATCCGAGGGCTACGGCCGCTCGGGGGGTGGCGGCAGCGGCCGAGAGGGCCGGGAAGAACGCATCGCCAGTGGTCGGGACCGCATCGTGGAGAGTGCGATCCGGGCCGGGAACCGGGGGCCGACCCGCAGTGGGGCCGACAGCCTGGGCCTGAAGATCGGCGATGACGTCCGCCACAACACCTTCGGCGAGGGCGTGATCCTCAACCTCGAAGGCTCGGGCGACAAGACCGTCGCTCTGGTGCGGTTCCGTGACGTGGGCGAGAAGCAGCTGCTGCTTTCGTGGGCACCACTCGAGAAGATCTGACGTTTGAGTAGTTGTTGATCATTTTCTGAGTACTAGGGCGAAGGAGCCAACCAGTGCTGGGCAGAGCGGACAACCCTGGTCGTCATCGGCGGACGATCATCGCAGCCGGGCTTGCATTGAGCCTCGGCGTCTTCGGTGCGGCGTGTGGCCGCGGCGGTGACGACGAGGAAGCCAAGACGCGTGACAGTCGATCCGAGCAGACCACCACCACCGAGCGGCGGACCACCACTACGGCGTCCACCACCACAACAGAACCGACCACGACGACCACGGAGGCTCCACCCCCGCCTCCGCCCCCGACCACGACCACCACAGCCCCTCCGCCACCTCCTCCGCCGCCCCCGCCAGCGGCCGATCCGGCGGCGGGAACCGGCATGCTGCGCTCCGGCGACAGCGGCGACGCCGTCCTGGCCCTCCAGCAACGACTGGTCGAGCTGGGCTATTGGGTCGGGGAGCCCGACGGCAGCTACGGCCTGACCACCCAGCAGGCGGTGATGGCGTTCCAGAAGGCCGAGGGCCTGGACCGGGACGGGGTCGCGGGACCCCAGACCATGGCTCAGCTCCCCGTGGCCGGACGGGTGACCGCCGGCGGCAACGGCGACATGATCGAGGTCGACCTCAGCCGCCAGTTGCTGTTCGTCATCGACGACGGTGCCGTGGTGTGGGCCATCAACACGTCCACCGGGGCGTCAGGGACATCGACACCCCCGGGGACCTTCACCATCGATCGGGAGATCGACGGCACCCGCCACGCCCCGCTCGGGATCCTCTACAAGCCGAAGTACTTCAACGGCGGCATCGCCCTCCACGGATCGCCGTCGATCCCGGGCCATCCGGCGTCCCATGGCTGCGTCCGGATGAGCAACCCGGCCATCGAGATGCTCTGGGCCAGCGGCTACGCCCCCATCGGCATGACGGTCTGGGTCCACTAGCAACCCGAAATTGAGGCGTTTGACGCGCCATATGCGCGCCAAACGCCTCAATTTCGGTGAGTGGGGTCAGGGTGCCGGGGGGCGGACGTACTCGAAGTGGGCCGGTTCGGGGACCAGCCAGGCGCCGCCCCAGGTGAAGCCCCAGCGGCCCAACGCCTTGACCAGACGGGGATCC